>JAAEZB010000019.1 GCA_018223085.1 Paracoccaceae bacterium | reverse complement strand
CGTCGGCGCTTGACCCGGAGATGATTAAGGAAGTGCTCGACACGATGATCGAGCTTGCCGAAGAGGGTATGACCATGCTCTGCGTGACGCACGAGATGGGCTTTGCCCGTCAGGTGGCGAACCGGGTGATCTTTATGGATCAGGGCCAGATCGTGGAACAGAATGAGCCGGAAGAGTTCTTCAACAACCCGCAGAGCGACCGGACCAAGCTCTTCCTGAGCCAGATCCTCGGCCACTAAAGCCGGGACCAAAGCAACGAGAAAGCCCCGCCATGTGCGGGGCTTTTTGCTTTGGGATGACGGGGGTTAGATGAGGTCTCGGGGGACCGTAAAGGCCAGAACCTTGCCCTCCCCAAAGCGGACATCGGCCCAAGACTCTGCTTGGAATTCAAACACCGTGGTGGCGCAGGTCGGATAGTCGAGGAAGCGGGAATGCTTGGGGAGTTTCTTGGCCAGACGTTCGGCCATTTCTCCGGTGCCGGGATTGTGGCCAAGCATCAAGACCGTCTCGCCAGAGGCCTTGCGCAGCGTGTCGAGCATGACCGGCGCAGAAGCGAGGTAGAGGGACCGTGTGAAGTCCGGCTTGGCCTCAAAGCCCATGAGATCATAGGTCTCGCGGGTGCGCTCGGAGGTGGAACTCAGGACTGTATCGGGGCTAAACCCTTTTTTGCGCAACCAATGTCCGATAGCTTCGGCAGAAGCGCGACCGCGTTTGTTCAGAGGGCGGTCGTGATCGGAAAGATCGCCGTGTTTCCAGCTCGATTTCGCGTGACGCGAGAGGATGAGTTTAAGGGTCATTTTCCAGAAAGATTCGCATGTGATAGGACGATTGCGCCTCTAGTCTGCCATAGCCCTGCGCGGCGGGACAAGCGCGGCGCACCGCGCAGCCGCGCGAAAGGCAATTTGTCGGGTCATCTTCACGCATGACGTTACGGCAAGCATCCACATCATAGAGACCCGAGGCAAAGGCATCGACCGGGCATGCCATGGTGCAGGGGCGATCTGTGCAAACGCCGCAAGGAGAGGGCGGCGCGGTGGGTAGGTCGAGGCGTTGGCGCAGAGCAAGAGCCCCACGGAATGAGACGAAAAGCCCGGCCCTATCATGCACGAGAAGATTAACCGGAGAGCTATGGCACCGTTCGGTGCGCAATGCCCATTGGTAGAAGGGCATGTAGGGCGGGCCCGTGAAGGGGAAGAACGGGTGGCCGCCAAGGGCCGCTGCAAGCGCCGTGACCACGTGCGAGGACCAGCGGTCGACGGGGTTTGGTGTCCCGTCGAGATATTCCTTCTGGGTTCGAAAGTGATCCCAGAAGGCAGGTTCCAGCGGGCCAAGGAGGAGGAGCGTGCCAAAACCGGCAAGCTCGGGATCGTCGGGGTCGGGATGAAACCCGCCGAGGATATCGAGGTGTAGCGCGTTGGCGCTTTTTTCAACGATATCAAAGGACAGGTTCATGGCGTGTATCAGTCACCACGAATGAGCGAGCCCGCCCCGTGTTCGGTATAAAGCTCAAGCAGGCAGGCATGGGGCGCGCGCCCGTCGAGGATCACCACGGCGCGCACGCCGCCCTCAATTGCGTAGAGCGCGGTTTCGGTCTTGGGGATCATGCCGCCAGCGATCACGCCTTCCTCGGTCAGGTCGCGGATTTGTTGGGCCTTCAACTCGGTGATGACTTCGCCCGAGCCGTTTTTGACCCCGGCCACATCGGTTAAGAGAAGCAGCCGATCCGCCTTGAGCGCGGCGGCGATGGCCCCGGCGGCGGTATCGCCATTGACGTTGAACGTCTCGCCATTACGGCCCGCGCCAAGGGGGGCAATGACGGGGATCGTGTCATGCGAAAAGAGTTCATGCAGGATCTTGGGGTTCATCTGCGACGGGGTGCCGACGAAACCGAGATCGGGATTCGTCTGATCGCAAACCATCAGGTTGGCATCCTTGCCCGAGAGGCCCACGGCCTTACCACCTTGACTATTGATGGCTTGCACAATGCGTTTGTTGACGATGCCCGAGAGCACCATTTCGACGACCTCGACCGTGGCGGCGTCGGTGACGCGTTTGCCGTTGACGAATTCCGATTTGATTTCAAGACGTTCCAACATCGCGTTGATCATCGGGCCACCGCCATGGACGATCACCGGGTTGACGCCGACCTGTCGCATGAGAACCACGTCGCGGGCGAATTCTTCCATGGCCTCGTCACTGCCCATGGCGTGACCGCCGAGCTTGATAACGACGATGGCGCCGGAGTAGCGCTGCAGGTAGGGCAGGGCTTGGGAGAGTGTGCGGGCGGTTGCGATCCAATCGCGGTTCATGTCTTGCTTCTTCATTCTGAGGTCCTCTTGGGCAAGTGTGTTAGACCTTTGGGGCTTTGCTGCCAAGGGCCATTGCCCTTCGTAGCGGTTTGGCGCAGGACTTGGGGGGCAGTAGTATGAGGTATGATGATATGGCCGATTCACGGAAGACCCTTCTGATTACTGGCGCGAGCCGGGGGATTGGGCATGCGACGGTGCGGCGTTTCAACCGTGAGGGATGGCGTGTGATTACCGTATCGCGCACGCCCTGCGCGCCGGAATGCCCGTTTGCGAACCCGGATAGTCATCTTATGCTCGATCTTTCGGATGCGGCGGATACCGTCAATGCCATTGGAATCCTTCAGGAAATGTTGGATGGGCGGTTGGATGCATTGGTCAATAATGCGGGGGTGTCGCCGAAAGGGCCGGGTGGCGAGCGGCTTAATACGCTCAACACCGATCTGATGACATGGGGGCAGGTGTTCCATGTGAATTTCTTTGCTTCGGTTGTGCTTGCGCGGGGGCTCAAGGAAGAGTTGGCAGCGGCCAAGGGGTCGGTGGTCAATATCACCTCGATCGCGGGGAGCCGCGTGCACCCGTTTGCAGGCGCGGCCTATGCCACATCGAAGGCAGCACTGGCGGCGCTGACGCGGGAAATGGCCCATGATTTCGGGCCCTTAGGGGTTCGGGTCAACGCGATTGCACCGGGGGAGGTCGAGACCTCTATCCTCAGTCCGGGGACGGATAAGATCGTTGAGAAACTGCCCCTGCAACGGCTTGGTCAACCCGAGGAAGTGGCCTCGGCGATCTACTTTCTGTGTTCTGAGGAGAGTTCGTATATTTCGGGCACCGAGATCGAGGTGAACGGGGCCCAGCACGTTTAGGGCGAATCAATAGTTAACGCGCTGATTTTCCGCGAAAACGCCTGTCTGCATCGCGTCGGTATTACGTCGGTATTGCGTCGGTGCGGGATCGCGGAAAACCCGGTTTAACGCGGCGTGCGTTGCGCGAATCGGCGAGATGCGCGCGTTGGGCGTTGCCGAATTCTTTGAAAGAAAATGTTTCCCTGAGGGTCAGACGAGGCCGGTGATAATAGCGCGCAAGGTTGCCAGGCCATCGCCTTTTTCCGACGAGGTCAGCACGATCTCGGGGAAAGCGGCGGGGTGTTTGGAAAGCTTGGCACGGACCTGATCGAGGATTTTTTCGCGATCATTGGCTTTGACCTTGTCGGCCTTGGTCAGCACCGCCTGAAACGTCACGGCGGACGAGTCCAGAAGCGACATGATCTCTTCGTCGACGTCCTTGATGCCGTGGCGGGCGTCGATGAGGACGAAGGCGCGGCGCAGGGTGGCGCGGCCAGAAAGGTATTGCTTGAGGAGCTTCTGCCACTTGGCGATCACGTCGAGCGGGGCGTTGGCATAGCCATAGCCGGGCAGGTCGACGAGATAGTGGCTCTCGGCGAGGGTAAAGTAGTTGATCTCTTGGGTGCGCCCCGGCGTGTTGGAGGCACGAGCAAGACCCTTGCGGCCGGTCAGGGCGTTGATGAGGGAGGATTTACCCACGTTGGAACGCCCGGCAAAGCAGACCTCGATCCGGTCATCGGGCGGCAGGCCAGACATAGCGACCACGCCCTTGAGGAAGTCGGCGTTGCTTCCGACAAAGAGCTTGCGGCCCTTTTCAAGGCTGATCTCGTCCGGTTCTTCGGCGATAGGGAAGGGAAGTTGCATCAGAGCACCTCTACCGGGTCATCGAGCGCGATTTCGCCCGATTTGGTCACCACAGCGTAGACGCCGAAATTCTGGTGACCAAAGGTTTCGTTCAGGGCCTTGAGCGTATCGGCGTCACGTTCGCCGGTTTCGGGGTTGGCCGTCGTTGCAAGGCAGCGCACGATTTCCTCACGCACCTCGAATTCGACCGAGCCGATGCGGACCTGTTTGCCGAGCCATTCCCGTTCGGCCCAAGGGGCGAGGCCGTCGATATGGATATTGCCACGCCAGCGCAGCATGGAGAGGGGCTGCTTCATGGCCATGACTGTCGAGACAGCGTCACTGGAGGCGATATTGAGGAGGCTCAGAGAGGGGAAATCGCTATCGGTCATGCCATTGAGCGCCGGGCGCAAGATCTGGGCCGAGGCGGAGCGATCCGTGGGCATGAGGGGGCGAACCCAGTCGAGGAATGCCTCCTGTTCGGTGTCGGGATTGAAGGTCAGGTTCGGGCGGTTGGGATGCGAAAGCGTCACCATGCCCGTGCTTTCGTTTACCACGGTATTGATCGCGGTCAGGCTGGGCACTTTGGACCCGCGAGAGAAATTTTGGCAGGGGGCCCAAGCGGTCGCATCGACGATTTTAGCGTCTTCATGTGCCACGGCCCAGCGGCGATCCCAGGGCATGGTCCGCCCCTCCTCAAGGCGCACATGCGAGAGAGATTCCCGCCCGTGCGACTTGATCGGATGACGCCAGAGGGCCGCGACGCGCGCGGTCATTTCGCGTCTGTCTTTTTCTTGCGCGAGAAGCTCGACCTGATGTTGCCAAAGACGTCCGGTTTGTAGCCGTGGCTGCGCATGATGAGATACTGCTGGGTGAAGGTAATCGTGTTGTTGGTGATCCAGTAGAGCACCAGACCGGAGGCGAAGCTACCGAGCATGAACATGAAGACCCAAGGCATCCAGGCAAAGATCATCGCCTGTGTCTGATCGGTGGGGGCCGGGTTCAGTTTCTGTTGCAGCCACATGGAAATACCGAGCAGGATCGGCAGGATGCCAAGGCTGATGATAGCGAGGAAAGATCCGGCTTCGGGGGCTGCGAAGGGCAGCAGGCCAAAGAGGTTCAGGATCGAGGAAGGATCGGGCGCCGAGAGGTCGGTAATCCAGCCGAGCCATGGAGCGTGGCGCAGTTCGAGCGTCACGAAGATCACTTTGTAGAGCGAGAAGAAGATCGGGATCTGAATCAGGATCGGCAGGCAGCCCGAGGCGGGGTTTACCTTTTCCTTCTTGTAGAGCTCCATCATGGATTGCTGAAGCTTCTGGCGGTCGTCGCCTGCGGATTCCTTGAGCTTCTCCATCTGCGGTTGAAGCTCTTTCATCTTGGCCATGGAGGCGTAGGATTTATAGGCCAGCGGGAAGACGACAATCTTGAGAAGCACGGTCAGGGCGATGATCGACCAGCCCATGTTGCCAATGAGCCCATGCAGCCAGTGCAGGGTCGCAAAGATCGGTTTGGTCAGGAAGAAGAACCAGCCCCAGTCGATCGAATCGAGGAAGCCGGTTACGCCATCCTTTTCATAAGCGCGGATCGTGGCCCATTCCTTGGCGCCGGCGAAAAGCTGGCTGTCGACGGAGACCGTTTCGCCGGCGGCGAGGGTCACTGTCGGCATGACGGTTTCGGTTTGGTAGATGTCGCGGCGATCATCGTATTTGACCACGGATTTGAACGGGGTGTTCTGGGCCGGGATCAGGGTCGCCATCCAGTAATGATCGGTAAAGCCGATCCAGCCGTTTTCCGTCACCTGGGTGACTTCGGCCTTGGCGCCTTCGCGTTGATCAAAGGCGAAATCGGCGATGTCGTCATAGTCAGTTTCCGACAGTTCGCTATCGGCCATGCCGACGACGCCTTCATGCAGGATGAAGAAGTTTTTGAGGTCGGTCGGTTCGCCGTGACGGGCGAGGATGCCATAGGGGGCGAGGGAGACGGTTCCCGCGCCGGTGTTCTCGACGCTTTGGTCGATGGAGAACATGTAGTTTGCATCGACCGAGATGGTGCGGCGGAAGGTCAGGCCAGCACCGTTGTCCCAGGCAAGGGTAACGGGGCTGTCGACGGTGAGCTTGCTACCGCTTTCGACGGACCATTCGGTGTTGGCGCCGGGGACGGCGTCAAGGGTCAGGCCCGCGCCGGGAGCCCAGCCGTAGAGCGCATAGAAGGCATCCGCTTCGCCGCGCGGGGCGAGGAAGGTGACGGTCGGGGCGTCGGGGGCGAGGGTCTCGCGGTAGTCATCAAGGCGCAGGTCGTCGATGCGGCCACCAAGGAGCGAGATCGAGCCCGAGAGGCGGGCGGTGTCGATGTCGATACGCGGCGCGTTGGTGAGCGCGGTGTCGGTCGGGGCCGGAGCGGTCGTGTTGCCGGTCGCGACGCTTGGGGCGGCGACGGGGGCGGTCGTGGTCGCCTCGGCGGTTACCGCAGGCGCGTTGGGGTCGACCACCGGCTCTTCGGGGGGGGGAAACATAATAAACCAGACCAAAATCACGACGAAGCTAAGCACGGTCGCGAGGATGAGGTTCTTGTTCTGATCGTCCATTGCCGAAGACACCTGTTCCTTGAAACTTTGGGAGGGTTCAACAGAGGTGAGGGGCAAAGGTCAAGTGGATTGTGGGGAATCGGCGGGTTTGACGCCTGTGCCGGGGTCTAAGCGGTGCCGCGACCGATGGTCGGGGGCGGCGAGAGCGTGGTATTGTGCCGGGCGATCCAGGGGGCGGTTTCGGCGGCGGGCATGGGGCGGGCGATGCCAAAGCCCTGCACATGGGTGCAGCCGAGCTGGGCCAGCATGGCGTGTTCCCCCGGCGTCTCGATGCCTTCGGCCAGAGTTTCGAGCCCGAGTCTTTCGCACATGGTCAGGATCGCCGCGACCATGCGCTGTTGGTCGCCGTCCTGATCTATACGGGTCACGAAGGAGCGGTCGATCTTCACGCGCGATACCGAGAGGCGACGCATGGCGCTTATCGAGGTGTGGCCGGTGCCGAAATCATCAAGGTCGATTGGGCAGCCCATGGCGGCGAGGTGGTTCACATTGTCGATCACGGTCGAGTCGCCGGGGCCAAGGGCCACGGATTCGAGGATTTCCACTGTAAGCCGTTCCGGGGCGAGGTCGAATCGGTCCAGTGTCCAAGAAATTTTGTCCGGCAGGGTGGGGTTGGCCAGTTCCTCGGCGGCAAAGTTGACGCCGATGGAGGGCACGCAAAGCCCGGCATCGTCCCATGCGCGTATGTTCGAAAGCGCGTGTTGCAGCATCCGATCCGAGAGGCGTTCGGACTGGCCGTATTTTTGCAGCAGAGGAAGGAAATCATAGGGTGGCACGAGGCCGAGCTGCGGATGGTTCCAGCGTGCCAGAGCCTCAAACCCGGTTACGGCGCCGGTATCGGTTGAAATCTGGGGCTGAAACCAGGCTTCGATCTGGTCGCGGTCAAGCGCGTGACCGGCGTCTTCGGCAATGCGGCGGTGACGCGTGGCACGCCGTCCGAGTGCAGGTGTGAAGAGGCGCAGCGCAGAGGGGCCGGTGCGCAGGGCATCCTCAAGCGCCTGTGCGGCGCGATCAAACGCAAGCTCGGCGCTATCCGCCGTCAGAGAGCAGCGATGGATGCCAAAGCTCCACCCCGGTAAAATGGAGGCGACAGGTAAGGCCACAGGTTCTTCTAAGGCAGTTTGAAGCCGGGTGGCGAGTTGCAAGCAGGCCTCGTCATCCAGCGAAGGCGCAGGGGACAGGCAGATCGCCATGCGCGACTCGCTCACGCGGGCGATGAGATCGCTCTGTCGCAGGGCGGCGCGGATGCGAAAGGCGGATTGGCGCAGGACTGCATCCGCCGCCGCCTCACCATGGCGGGTTTTAATCTCGGCAAAGCCGGTGATTTCAAGCAGGAAGAGCGCGGTCGCCGTTTGCCCCTCAACCGGGCGCACAAAAAAGGCCCGCAGGCGATTTTCAAAACCATCGCGGGTCAATAACCCGGTCAGCATGTCCTCTTGCTCAGGCAGGTGCGTGCGCGCGGGAGCAGAGGGCGTTGCGAGGAAGGTTGCCAGCGGCAGGAGGGCGAGCACACTTAGCAGCCACAGTTCGCCCAAGAGCAGGTAACCGCCAAGCGCGATCACCGGTGCCAGCACCTGAAAGTAACGCGAGGTTGCCCTCATCCAGTCTTGCGCGTGCATGCCTATCCCCTGCAAACAATCCAGCGCAGGTTAGGGCAGGGGATCTAAGTCAGCCGTTAACGCAGTTTGGGAATTTCTGTGTCAATTTGTTCAAATTGTTTCGATCCCAGTTCGAGACCGGCGAAATCGAAGAGTTTCGGGTCGAGCATGTGGGACGGGCGGATGTTCATCAGCGAGCGGAACATGACCTGTCGGCGACCGGGGGCGTTCTTTTCCCATTGGTCGAGGATTTGTTTGACCTGCTGGCGTTGCAGCCCGTCCTGTGAACCGCAGAGATCGCAGGGAATGATCGGGTAGTTCATCGAGGTGGCGAATTTCTCGCAATCGGCCTCGGCGACATGAGCGAGCGGACGATAGAGGAAAAGATCGCCTTCTTCGTTGACCAGTTTGGGCGGCATGGTCGCAAGGCGTCCGCCGTGAAAGAGGTTCATAAAAAAGGTTTCGAGGATGTCGTCGCGGTGATGGCCGAGGACAACCGCCGAACAGCCCTCTTCGCGGGCGATGCGGTAGAGATTGCCGCGACGCAGGCGCGAGCAGAGGGCGCAGTAGGTCCGGCCAGCAGGCACCTTGTCCTTCACGATGGAATAGGTGTCTTGGTATTCGATGCGGTGCTCGACGCCCATTTTCTCAAGGAAGGCGGGCAGGACAGTGGCGGGGAAGTTGGGCTGCCCCTGATCGAGGTTGCAGGCGAGGAGGTCGACGGGCAGAAGGCCGCGCCATTTCAACTCGTGCAACACGGCGAGGAGCGTGTAGCTATCTTTGCCGCCGGAGAGGCAGACGAGCCATTTTTGTTTCTCGCCGCCGCGTTCGATCATGCCGTATTGGTTAATCGCCTCGCGGGTCTGGCGCACGATGCGTTTGCGCAGCTTCTTGAAGCCCGCCGTGGAAGGCGCGCCGTGAAAGAGCGGGTGAATATCGTCAATATCATCATCGAGCATGGGGGCGCTTTAGGGCATGAACCGCGTTCGGGCAAGTGTGGAAGGGGCCAAACGGCGGACATGAAAAAGGCCGCCCTGAGGGAGGGCGGCCTTTGTGCTTGTGAGATCGGGATCAGTATTCGCGGCCCGAAACGTCGCGGGTGACCTGAACTGCGGCGCGGGCGTCGTCGATGAGGGCGGCCCCATCGAGGCCTTTGCGGCTCACTTCTTCGATCCAGTCGGCGATGACTTCGTCGCCAAGGACCTTGATGCGCGCGGTTTCTTCTTCGCTCAGGGTTGCGATTTCGTTGCCTGCGTCGGTCATGACCTGTTTGCCGACCTTATCGCCGGTATCATGGGCGCGACCGGCCCAAGCGGAGGCGAAGAAGCCGGAGTTGGCGTCGATCACGGCCTTCAGATCATCGGGGAGGCTCTCGTATTTGTCTTTGTTCATCGCCCAGATGAAATAGAGATTGTAGAGCGATTTATCGCCTGCCACGTCAGTGTGGCTATCGGTCAGCTCGTCGAGCTTGAGCGAGGGCGACATTTCCCAGGTAATCACGCCGCCATCCACAACGCCTTTGGAGAGGGCTTCGGGGAAGGCGGGGACGGGCATGCCGATTGGTGTTGCGCCGAGTTTCTTCAACAGCAGCGTTGCCGGGCGCGAGGGGCCGCGCAGTTTGAGGCCGGAGAAGTCCTCGACCGAGGCCACGGCGGGGCCTTTTTTGTGCACGAGGCCGCGGCCATGCATGTGGGCGGCGATCACGTGGACATCCCTGAAGTCGTCCATCAGGTGCTTTTGGGTATAAAGCCAGGCGGCCTTGGAGGCCTCTTCGGCGGATTTTGTCACCAGGAAAGGCATTTCCATGGCTTCGGCTTCGGGGAAGCGACCGGGCTGATAGCCGGGGATGACCCAGCCGCCATCAATCGCGCCGTCGCGGATCAGGTCATACTGGCTCGGGGCTTTGCCGCCGAGTTGCATGAAGGGGTAAATCTCGACCTTGATGCGGCCATTCGAGTCCTTTTCGACCTTTTCGGCCCAGGGCTCGATGAAATATTTTGGGTTCGCGGATTTCGGCGAGACGAAATGCTGGAAGCGCAGGGTGACTTCCTGTGCGATACCTTGGGTTGCGGTGAGCCCGAGAAGGGCGGCGAGGGCTGCGGATTTGAAGGGGAACATCGCGCGAGCCTCCTTTTGATTGTGAACGTCAGATCGGCGTATCGCTACGCCGTGGCGTAGGGGCTATATACGGGCGCCATAGACCTGTTGCAAATGGTTCTCAGGGTCGCAGGCCCTCAAATGATTCATTATCATCTTGAAAACACGCATTAAATTTTGACCATGTGGGAAAAATACCGGAGATTTCCCTTAGGTCAATTTGGGCGGGCCAGAAGGCTGTGCTAGCACAGGCGCGGCGCGGATCAGCCGTAGGTGGGGTGGAACTTTCCCGCCGGAGACAAGGTAAAAATCTCGACCCCGGTGGCGGTCACGCCGACGGAATGTTCGAATTGGGCCGAGAGGGATTTGTCGCGGGTGACGGCGGTCCAGTCATCGGCGAGCACTTTGGTTTCGGGGCGACCGAGGTTCACCATGGGTTCGATGGTGAAGAACATGCCTTCTTCAAGGGTCGGGCCGGTGCCGGGGCGGCCATAGTGCAGCACGTTGGGCGGCGCGTGGAAGACGCGGCCAAGGCCATGGCCACAGAAGTCGCGGACCACGGACATGCGGTGGCTTTCGACGTAAGTCTGGATCGCGTGGCCGATATCGCCGAAGGTATTGCCGGGTTTGACGGCCTCGATGCCTTTCATCAGGGAATCGTGGGTTACCTGGATCAGGCGCTCGGCCTTGCGGTTCAGTTTGCCCGCCACATACATGCGCGATGTATCCCCGAACCAGCCATCGACGATCACCGTCACGTCGATATTGAGGATGTCGCCATCTTTGAGTTTCTTGTCGCCGGGAATGCCGTGGCAGACGACATGGTTCACCGAGATGCAGGAGGCGTGTTTGTAGCCGCGATAGCCGATGGTGGCGGAGGTCGCGCCCGCGGCGTCGACCTTTGCCTCGATCAGACGGTCGATCTCGCCGGTGGATTGGCCGGGGAAGACGTGTTCGGCGATTTCGTCAAGGATGCGCGCGGCCAGTTCGCCAGCCTTGTGCATGCCCGCAAAATCCGCGTCTTGGTAAATCCTGATCCCGTCGCGGGTCTGGCGCCCTTTACCGATCATCTGCCCGGTGCTCCGTTTGTGTTTTGACCGGCAGTATGTAGGACGGATTGCGCCGGGATGCCAGAGGGAGCAGGGGCTTTGCCCCTCTGACCGCCTTTGGCGGTTCTTCACCCCAGAGTATTTGAACCAAGATGAAGAGGAGGGTTAGCGATGGAAGGGCAGGGGCGCGCCGATGTCGATGCCGTCGGGCGAGAGGGTGCAGCCATAGGCCATGACCTCGATCCCTGCGGCGCGGGCGGCATCGAAGGCGGCGGCGTAGGTCGGGTCGATGTCATGGGCGAGGGTGACGGTTTCGGCGTCGGTCCGTTGGACGAGATAGAACATCATGGCGCGGTGGCCTGCGGCGACCATGTTTTGCAATTCGGCAAGGTGTTTGGCGCCTCGGGCGGTCACGCTATCGGGGAATTCGGCGAGGCCGGGGTTGCGTGAGAGGGTGACGCTTTTGACCTCCACATAGAGGTCGGGAAGGTCATCACCGGAGAGGAGGAAATCTATCCGGCTTTTCTCGCCGTATTTCACCTCGGGGCGCACGAGCGGATAATGGGCCAGCTCGGGGATGGCGCGGGCGAGAAGCGCGGATTTCAGGGCGCGGTTGGGCACGGAGGTATCGACGCCGGTAAAATGGCCGGTGTCATGCTCGACCAGACGCCAGCCGTATTTGAGCTTTTTCTTCGGGTCGTCATTGGGTTCGAGCCAGATCCGGGTTCCGGGGTCGGCCAGCCCCATCATCGAGCCGGGATTGGCGCAATGGGCGGTCACCTCGGTGCCATCCTCAAGCCGGGCATCGGCGAGGAAGCGTTTGTAGCGACGGATCAGCACCGCAGGCACAAGGAGGGTTTGAAAGCGCATGGGCAGGGGCCTATAGATGCAGGTGACATCTGGCAAGGAGGCTTCCCATGTCCAACCCCACCGCCGCGATGCTTGTCATCGGTGACGAGATTCTTTCGGGCCGCACGCGCGACAGCAATATGCATTACCTCGCCTGTGAGCTTACCAAGCAGGGGATCGACCTTATGCAGGTGCGGATCGTGGGCGATGATCGGGGCGATATCGTCTATGGGGTGCGGGAATTGGCGAACCTATACGATCACGTCTTTACCAGCGGCGGTATCGGGCCGACCCATGATGACATCACCGCCGATTGCATGGCCGAGGCGTTTGGCCAGAGCATTGATGTGCGCGATGATGCGCGTGCCCTTTTGGCGGCGCATTATGAGCGGCAGGGGCTTGAGTTTAACGAGGCGCGTCAGCGGATGGCGCGGATACCGGAAAAGGCCGCATTGATCGAGAACCCGGTCTCCATCGCGCCGGGCTTTACCATTGAGAACGTGCATGTGATGGCAGGCGTTCCGGCGGTATTTCAGGCGATGGTGGCCAGTGTGTTGCCGCATCTCACCGGGGGACAGCCGCTCTTGTCACAGTCCTTGCGGATTGAGCGCGGAGAGGGCGAGATCGCAGGGCCATTGGCGGCGCTGGCAGAGGCGCACCCGGAGCTGTCCATCGGATCGTACCCTTATCAAAAGAATGGCGTTTACGGCGCCAATATCGTTATCCGGGGCACGGATGGGGCGCAGATTGACGCGGCGATGACGAAACTTGCGGAGATGTTCAAATGAGCCTGCCGAGTGCGCAAACCCTTTATGACGTGATTGATGCGACTTGGCCCGCAGCGGCGGCGTCCGAGTGTGGTCCGTTCCTTATTCGCGAGGGCAAGGGCGGCGGCAAGCGGGTTTCGGCGGCGACGGCGCGGGGTGCTTTCGAGGATGGCGATATCGTGGCGGCGGAAGAGGCGATGCGGGCGCTGGGCCAAGGGCCGTTGTTTCAAATCCGCGAGGGCGATACCGCGCTTGATGAGGTGCTTGCCGCGCGGGGTTACGCGGTCATTGACCCGGTGAACATGTATGCCGCCGAGGCCAAGGATATCGCGACCGAGGTGCCGCCGCGCACGGCGGCCATTCAGGCGTGGGAGCCGCTTGAGATCATGCGGGAAATCTGGGCGTCGGGGGGCATTGATGAGGCGCGGATCGACGTGATGTTTCGGGCGTGTGACCCCAAGACCGGATTTGTCAGCCGGTGGCGCGATAAACCGGCGGGGGCGAGTTTCTGTGCCATGCATGAGGGGATCAGCATGGTGCACGCGGTGGAAATCCTGCCGTTTCAGCGCCGTCAGGGGGTTGGCCGGTGGCTCATGCGGCGGGCGGCCTATTGGACGCTTGACCATGGTGGGCATACGCTTGCGGTTATCTGTACAAAGGAGAACGCAGCGGCAAATGGGCTCTATGCTTCCCTCGGGATGACGGTTGTGGGACAGTATCACTACCGCATTTTGGCGGAGTGATTAGGGAGGAAATCATGAGTCAGCCGGATATGCCCACGGCGCTTGATCTGCCGATGGTGGACCCGTTGCCGGAGGCGACCCAAAAGTATTTCGATATTTGCGATGAGAAGCTTGGTCTTGTGCCGAACGTGCTCAAGGCGCATGCGTTTGATATTAACAAACTCAACGCTTTTGCGGCGCTTTACAACGATCTGATGCTTGCCGAGAGCGGGTTGAGCAAGCTTGAGCGCGAGATGATTGCGGTTCTGGTGTCGTCGATCAACAAGTGTTTCTATTGCCTCACGGCGCATGGTGCGGCGGTGCGGGAGCTTTCGGGCGATCCGATCCTTGGCGAGGTCATGGTGATGAACTGGAAGGCGGCGCAGCTTGATGCGCGTCAGCGTGCGATGCTGAGCTTTGCCGAGAAGGTGACCAAGGAGAGCAGCGCAGTGACGGAGGAGGATCGTCAGGCGCTGCGCGATGTTGGGTTTAGTGATCGCGATATCTGGGACATTGCCAATGTGACCGGGTTCTTCAACATGTCGAACCGTGTGGCGTCGGCGACGGGGATGATGCCCAACAACGAGTATCACGCTCAGCACAGATGACACGTTTTGCCGCCATATGTTTGCTGCTTGTACCGCATATGGCGGCGGCATTTGATTTGTCTCTGCCCGAGGGGGCGGAGGCGATCGCCGCGCGGAGCGTTGCGGATGGGGCTTATCGTCTGCCGGTGGGTGTTTATGGCGATGGTGCTGTGCCGTTGGTTAAGGTTGACGGGCGGGTGAGCAAGCGGACTTGGCGTATTGTGGGGCAAGCCGACAAGGTGACAGCCCTCGCGCGCAGCATGGAAAAGCAGCTTGTTGCGCAGGGCTATGAGATTGTTCTGGCTTGTGAGACAGAGGACTGTGGCGGGTTCGATTTCCGCTTTGCGGTCGAGGTTTTGCCACCGCCGGATATGTATGTCGACTTGGCCGAATATCGTTTTGTCGGTGCGCGCCGGGAAAGCGCGGATGGACCGGAGGCGGTTGGTGTCCTGGTCAGCCATACGGCGCTTGCGGCGATGGTGCAGGTGATCGAAGTGGTTCCGGCGGTGCAAGCGCCGCTCGATCTTGTTCCCGCGCCCGAGCCGAAAACCCTGCCACATCTTGATGGAACCGCTACACCGGACCCGGCGGCGGGGCAGTTGGCCCAGAGGCTTGAAACAAAGGGCACGGCGGTTCTGTCTGGGTTGGCTTTCAAAACCGGTGCGTCGGAGCTTGGCGAGGGGCCTTTTGCGGTTCTTGATGGGCTTGCGGCGTGGCTACGTGCGGATGTGGCACGGCGGGTGATGCTTGTCGGGCATACCGATAGCGAGGGCGATCTTGAGCGCAATATCGCATTGTCGCAGGCGCGGGCCGAGGCGGTTATGAGCGCGCTTGTTAAGGACTATGGGATCGATAAGGCGCAGGTTTCGGCGCGCGGTATTGGTTTCCTTGCCCCGCGTGCCAGCAATGCGACAGAGGAAGGCCGCGAGGCGAACCGGCGCGTCGAGGTTGTGGTATTGCCCTAAGGGCGTGCCTTGTTTCTTCTTACCCCAAAAAGAAAGAGCCCGGGCGCGAAGGCCCGGGCAGGTGTGCTTTCAGCTGGAAAGCCTTGGGGAAAGGGTTTGGCTCACCAGTCGGTGGGGCCTTTGTCCGCGAAGGCGTGGACAAGAAAATCAATGAAGGCGCGGACCTTGGGCTGGGTAAAACGGCCCGGCGGGTAGACGGCGTAGATGCCTTGAGTCTCGACCGGAAGGTCGGGGATCACATCTTCGATCAGGCCTTGCGCCATGGCGTCGGCATAGAGGAAGGACGGCAGATAGGCGATCCCGAGGCCGGCAATGGCGGCGTTGAGGAGCGATTGGCCGTCGTTGACCGAGAGCCAGCCCGCGGTGCGAATTTGACGTTTTTCGCCCGAGGGGGCGGCGAGCTTCCACACGGCACCGTTGGATTGGTTCGAGTAATGCAGGAGCTTGTGTTCGTTCAGGTCGTCGATCTTTTCGGGGCGGCCGTATTTTTCGAAATAGGCGGGGCTTGCGATCATCCGCTTGGTGGTTTCCGAGAATTTGCGGGCGCGCAGGCTTGAATCTTCGAGTTCGCCAATGCGGATCGCCATATCGAACCCTTCCGAGATCAGTTCGACATAGCGGTTGTTGAGCACCATGTTGACGTTGATGTCAGGGAATTCGGCGAGGAAATCGCCGAGGACGGGCGAGAGATGATTGACGCCGAAATCCGTTGCGACGGAGATGCGCAGCAGACCCGAAGGTGCCGACTGCATCGAGGTCACGAGGGCGTCGGCCTCACCGGCATCGTTCAGGACGCGGCGGGCGCGGTCGTAATAGGCCAGGCCGATCTCGGTCGGGGAGACGCGGCGCGTGGTACGGTTGAGAAGGCGGGCACCAAGGCGGGCCTCAAGCGAGGAGACGTGCTTGGACACGGCGGACTTGGAGATCCCCATTTTCTTGGCGGCGTCAGTAAAGCCGCCCTGATCCACCACAGTGGCAAAGGCTTCCATTTCAGTCAGGCGATCCATCGTATTGCGTCCTCGTAACACTTTTCGTCGAGGATTAGGTATCGCGGCGAAATCGGGCCAAAGCAGGGCGGGGGGCTGACAATATCAGGGATTTGTCAGGATCGTTTTCGAGATGGAAACAGGGAAACGATGTGTTTCAGGGATCAAAAAGAGAGCGCGATGAGTGTGATCCAGAGGGGCAGGGTTACGGCGGCCAGAAGAGTTGATTGTGCAACCAGCGTTGCGGCGAGGCTGCGGTCGGCACCAAAGCCCCCGGCAAGGACATGGGCCGCCGAGGCGGTTGGCATGGCGGCGAAGAGTGTGAGGGTGCGGGCGATGGCCGGTTCGACAGAGAGGAGTTTGCAGGCGGCGAAGGTCAGCGCAGGCAGGGCGACAAGTTTCGTAGCGCAGATGATGGAGCTAAACCGGTCGAGCCGGGCCAGCGCGCCCCAGTTCATGGTCGCCCCGACGGAGATCAGGGCGATGGGGATCGCGGCGTGCGATAGCATTTCGAGGGGTGCCATGATGGGCGCGGGGATTGTCAGGCCGGAGAGGCCCACGAGCACGCCGGAGACCGAGGCGATGAGGAAGGGGTTTGTCGCGACACGCTTGAGAGTCTGAGTGAGAGAGCCGCTTCCGCGTGAGAGGGCGGAGACGGCAAGAAGATTGGCCATGGGGATGGCGAGGCCGACGGCCACGGCCAGTTCGCCAAGGGGCGGGTTTGAAAGCGTGGCGACGGCGACGAAGGCCATGGCGGTGTTGAAGCGCCAAGCGGTTTGCCATGCGCCTGCGAAGTCGAGGAAACGGTCGGGGCCGAAGCGGCGGGCGAGATAGCCGAGTGCGAGACCCGCGAAGAGAATGGCCCAGACGGCAGGGCCGATGCGCAGAATGTCAGCAACGGCGATAGGGCGCGACGAGGCGGCGACGAAGATCAGCGCGGGAAAGAGGACTTCGAAGTTGAGACGGTCCAGCCCCTGCCACGCATCGCGCGAGAGGCGGCTCCGCAGCAGGCCGCCGAGGGCGACCATGAGGAAGGAGGGCAGAAGGCCAAGAAGGATCGTGACGAAGACCATGGGAGAAGGTCTAGGGCGAACGGCGCGCGGGCACAATGACCCGCGCGCAGGCAGGGTCAGTCGTGGATGAAGCGCAGGCTGTTGTAGCTCTGACGCCAGGCGGCGGTATCTGCGGCGAGTTCCTCGGGGGCATTGGAGCGCAGGACAGTCGCGATACGGCGGGCGAGTTCCGGGGCGTCGGCGGTTGTCATGCCCCAGCGGACAAGTTCCGGCGTGCCGATGCGCAGCCCGTTCATGTCGCCTTCGACGGCAGGAATGGGTAGGCCGATACTGCAAGCGAGGAAGCCGCCCTTGCGCAGGGTTTTTGACGCGGCCTGTCCTCCGCCAAAGGGCGCGGCCTCAATGGCGAATTGATGCGAGCGGGTGGGGCCGTGGCGGGTTTCGAACACGGGGAGGCCTTCGGATTTAAGGGCTTCGGCAAGGGATTGGGACATGGCGATCATCTCGGCGGCATAGGCCGCGCCGAAATCGCGCCAGTCGAGAAGCGAGACAGCAAGGGCGGCGGATTTGGCGGCATCGAAATTGGCGGTCATGCCGGGAAAGGCGATGGCGTCGAGGCGCTGGGCAATTTCGGCGTCGTTGCTCACGATGAGGCCCGAGGGCGGACCGCCGAGGCTTTTGTAGGTGGACATGGTCATCAGATGCGCTCCCTCGGCGAGGGGGTTCTTCCATGCCTTGCCCGCGATGATGCCGCATTGATGGGCGGCGTCGAAGAGGACGCGCGCGCCGACCGCGTCGGCAATGGCGCGAATTTCGGCGACGGGGTGTTCAAGGAGGTTCAGCGAGCCGCCGATGGTAATCAGGGTTGGTTTGATCTCGTGGGCGAGGGATTCGAGGCCGGCGAGGTCGATGGTGTAGCCATCGGCGTCGACAGGGGCGGGGTGCGATTTGAGGCCATAGAGACCGGCGCAGCCATCGGCGTGGTGGGTCACGTGACCGCCGACAGAGGCCGGGGGGGTGATGATCGTGTCGCCGGGTTTGGTCAGGGCCATGAAGGCATAGAGATTGGCGATAGCGCCGGAGGGGACGCGGATCTCGGCATATTTGGCATCAAAGATCTCGGCGGCGAGTTCGGCGGCGATCACCTCGATCTTTTCCATCGCCTCTAGGCCCATCTCGTATTTGTCTCCGGGATAACCGAGCGAGGGGCGGGAGCCGAGGCCGGAGGCAAGCATTGCTTCGGCGCGCGGGTTCATGACGTTGGTCGCGGGATTGAGGTTAAAGCAATCGCGTTCGTGAATCTGGCGGTTCTCGGCGACGAGGGCGTCGAGGCGGGCGCTGATTGCGGCGCTTGTATCTGTCGCGGTCTCGGTGGCGAGGGTCTGGATATAGGTTTCGCAGGCGGCAGGCACCCAAGGGCGGGGGGCGAGGTTCGGCATGGGGAGGCACTCCGGTTTCAGATGGGGACAGGAGAGCAAAGGGACGGACTTGGTGCAAACGAGATTTCATGTAATCTAGGCATAGAAAATCTATGGGTGAGTTTATGTCCGTTCAGCCGCCACGCCCACAGGGGCCTCCGATGAAAGCGATGCGCGCCTTTGAGGCGGCGGCGCGGCTTGGCGGGTTTGCACGTGCGGCGGAGGAATTATGTGTGACGCCAGGCGCCGTGGCGCAGCAGGTCAAGGCGCTTGAGGATTGGGCGGGGGCGCCGCTTTTCGAGCGTCGGGCGCAGGGGGTGCGGCTTACGGCGGTGGGCGAACGTGTGCTGCCAAAGATGATTGCGGCCTTTGATGCGATGGGCGCGGCGGTTGGGGCGCTGCGCGAGGCGGCGCGGCCCGAGCGTATTCATGTGGCGGCGCTTCCGGCGGTGGCGCAGCTTTGGCTCTCGCCGCGTTTGCCGGAGGTGCGGCGCGCCTTGCCGGAATTGGAAGTGTCGATCACGGCGATGGAAATGCCGCCAAACCTTGATCGTGAGCCGTTTGACCTTGCGGTGTTTTATGGCGCGGGAGAGGGCCTGCGCCTTGCGCGGGACGAGATTTTTCCGGTCTGCGCGCCGCAGGTGGCGGAAGGATTGCGGGAGGTTGCGGACCTTGCAGCGGTGCCCTGTCTTGGCGACGCGGTGTGGCAGGAGGATTGGGCGCGCTGGCTGGAAGCTGTGGACGCGGAGATCAGTGTCGCGGGGCCGGTGTTTTCGCTTTATGCGCTGGCGGTTGAGGAGACGGTGAACGGCGCGGGCGTGCTTATGGGGCATGGGGCGCTTGTAGCGGGGCATCTTGCGCGCGGCACGCTCGTCGCGCCGTTTGGCACGCGGGTGGAGACCGGCGCGTGGCTTGAGGCAGGCGTGCGGGGGCGACCGACGGGGCCGCTCCGGGCGTTGCTTGTGCTACTTGGCGAAGGCGGCCTCAAAGGCGATTTCGACCATCTCTGAGAAGCTTTTTTCGCGGTCTTCGGAGGAGAGGCGATCGCCGGTGGGCAGGTGATCGGACACCGTCAGGATCGCGAGGGCGCGGCGGCCATAGCGGGCGGCGAGGGTGTAAAGCTCGGCGGCTTCCATCTCGACGGCAAGAATGCCGTGGCGGATCATCTGTTCATCAAGGTCGCGGCGTTCGTCGTAGAAGGTATCCGACGAATAGATGCCGCCCACATGCGGAGACAGGCTCTTGGCGCGCGCGGCGGTGGCGGCGGCCTCCAAAAGGGAGAAGTCGGCGGTGGGGGCGTAGGTCAGCTCGCGGAAGATCGTCGAGGACGGGGTCGAGACGGAAGAGGCGGACATGGCGAGGACGAGATCGCGTAGGGCGACATGGTCCTGCATCGCGCCGCAGGAGCCGATACGGATCAGGGTTTGGGCGCCATAATCGCGGATCAGTTCGTTGGCGTAGATCGAGAGCGAGGGCATCCCCATGCCGGAGCCATGGATTGTAACGGGGTTACCCTTCCATGTGCCGGTATAGCCAAGCATCCCGCGCACTTCGTTGACGCAGCGAGGAGCGTCGAGAAAGTTTTCCGCCGCCCATTTGGCGCGATAGGGATCGCCGGGCATCAATACGGTTTCGGCAATATCACCGGGCTTGGCGCCAATATGGATGGTCATGGGCGATCTCCTTTAAGGGCGACAATAGCATCGGCCTTGTTGGCTTCAACGGGCTTTGGCGGTTGGGAAAAGAAAAAGCCCGACCTTTGAAGTCGGGCTTTTGCAATAGGCGGTGAATACCGGCGAGATCAGATTTCCATCTGCTCCGGGGTAATACCCGCCGCGAGGGCATCGTCGAACCATTTCGGTTTGCGGCCCTTGCCGGTCCAGGTCTTGGTGGCGTCTTCGGGGTGGGCGTATTTAGGCATGCCTTTGACAAGTTTGCCTTTGCCCGGTTTTCGGGCACCGGAAAGCTCTTCAAGGGAAAAGCCGAATTCTTCGGCGGCTTTGCGGGCGGCTTCGAGGGCGTCGGCTTTGCGTTGGGCTTCGAGTTTATCGAGTTGGATGTCGATCCGGGCTTTGAGGTCGATTAATTCGTCGCGCGTCATACCGTCGAGTGTCATGCGGAAAGTCCTATTCTTTTGCCTTTTATCCTTTGTTGGAAAAATTCGAATGACGAACAAGACACTAATTTGTGTCAGCTTCTGCGCTTCTGGGGGCTTTTCGCACTATGGTTGCGGCCAAATAAAAAGCCCTCCCGCATATGGGGAGGGCTTGGTTTTGTGCGAGGGAGGCGGTTTATTCGGCCGCGACCGGGGCCGGGTCCACGAGGGTCACCACGTCGCTCATGATTGTGTTCAGCTCAAAATCCTTGGGCGTGTAGACACGGGCGACGCCCATGGCGGTCAGGCGTTCGGCATCGTCATCGGGAATGATGCCGCCGACGACGACCGGCACGTCGCCAAGGCCTGCCTCGCGCATGCGGTTCATCAGATCCTCGACCAGCGGGATATGCGAGCCAGACAGGATTGAGAGGCCGACGACGTGGGCCTTGGTCTCAAGTGCGGAGGCGACGATTTCCTCGGGCGTGAGGCGGATGCCTTCATATTCGATGTCCATGCCACAATCGCGGGCGCGGAAGGCGATCTGTTCAGCACCGTTCGAGTGGCCATCAAGGCCGGGTTTGCCGATGACGAACTTGAGGCGACGGCCAAGGCGATCGGACACTGCGTCCACGGCGGCGCGCAGATCGTCGAGGCCTTCGGTTTTGTTCGAGGGAGAGGAGGAGACGCCGGTTGGGCCACGGTATTCGCCATGCACCGAGCGCATCTGTGCGGCCCATTCGCCGGTGGTCACGCCAGCCTTGGCGCAGGCGATGGAGGCGGGCATGATGTTTTCATTCATTGCCGCCGCTTCACGCAGGGCGTCCAGTGCGGCACGCACGGCGGCGTCGTCACGTTCGTCGCGCCAGTCGTTAAGGCGGTTGATCTGTTCCTGTTCCACGGCGGGGTCAACAACCATGATGCCGCCATCGCCGGTCATCAGCGGCGAGGGTTCGCCCTGTTGCCATTTGTTGACGCCGACGACGATGGTTTCGCCCGCCTCGATACGGTTGAGGCGTTCGGCGTTGGATTCGACGAGGCGCGATTTCATGTAGTCGATGGCGCTAATGGCACCGCCCATGGAATCGAGGTTGGCCAGTTCGGCGCGCGCACCGTCCTTGAGTTCTGCAACCTTCTTGTCGACGGCGGGGTTGTTGTCGAACAGGTCGTCATATTCGAGGAGGTCGGTCTCGTAGGCCATGATCTGCTGCATGCGCATGGACCATTGCTGATCCCAGGGGCGGGGCAGGCCGAGGGCTTCGTTCCAGGCCGGGAGCTGGACGGCGCGGGCGCGGGCCTTTTTCGACAGGGTCACGGCAAGCATCTCGATCAGGATACGGTAGACGTTGTTCTCGGGCTGTTGTTCGGTCAGGCCGAGGGAGTTCACCTGCACGCCATAGCGGAAGCGGCGCGATTTGGGGTCTTCGATGCCATAGCGTTCGACAAGGATTTCATCCCAGAGATCGACAAAGGCGCGCATCTTGCACATCTCGGTGACAAAGCGGATCCCGGCGTTGACGAAGAAGGAGATGCGGCCACAGAGACGCGGGAAGTCTTCTTCGGGGACGCGAGGCTTGAGGGCGTCGAGCACGGCGATGGCGGTGGCCAGCGCGAAGGCCAATTCCTGCTCGGGCGTCGCACCGGCCTCTTGCAGGTGATAGGAACAGACGTTCATCGGGTTCCATTTGGGCACATGCGTATAGCAATACTCGGCCACGTCAGCGATCATTTTGAGCGAGGGCGCGGGCGGGCAGATATAGGTGCCGCGCGACAGGTATTCTTTGATGAGGTCGTTCTGCACGGTGCCCTGAAGCTTGGACACGTCGGCACCTTGTTCCTCGGCCACGGCGATATAGAGCGACAGGAGCCACGGTGCGGTGGCGTTGATGGTCATCGAGGTGTTCATCTGTTCGAGGGGAATTTGGTCGAACAGGGTGCGCATGTCGCCAAGGTGACAGACGGGCACGCCGACCTTGCCGACTTCGCCGCGCGACAGCACGTGATCGGAATCATAGCCGGTCTGGGTTGGCAGGTCGAAGGCGACCGAGAGGCCGGTCTGGCCCTTGGTGAGGTTCGAGCGGTAAAGCGCGTTCGAAGCCTTGGCGGTCGAGTGGCCAGCATATGTGCGAATGAGCCAGGGGCGGTCTTTCTGCGTCTGCGACATGGGCGTCCTCTTGAATCAGCTTGGCAATTTTATTGCGTCAGAGCGTAAATATTCGAAACATCATGTGGAAGTCAATTCGCTGCGTTGCGGCGAGGGCGCGACGGAACGTCAGGGCAGAGGGTAGAGCATGGTGGTGCTTGTTGCGAAGCCGAAAACATGGCGCAGGGGGCCGGTTTTTTCGACGCCTGTCGGGGTGAACCCGGCGCGTTCATAGAGAGCACGGGCGCGCGGATTGGTATCGATCACGTCGAGCCGCACCGAAGAGAGGCCGCGGGCGTGGGCCTCGGCCTTGATCGCGTCGAGGAGTGCTGTGCCGACGCCTCGACCACGGGCCTCTTGGGCCACGAAGATGCCATCCATGAGAAGCGTATCGGGAGCGAGGTCGCGTTCGAGGACCGAAAGAATCGCTCCGCGCCAGAGGCCACCGACCCAACCATAGGCACGGGCAAGATCACGTATTCCGCCGCCAGTCAGGGCACCTTCAGCGGTTTTGAACCCGGCAAGCCCGAGAAGTTTTCCGGTTTCGTCGCGGGCGGCGAGGGCAAAACGGGGATCAAGGATGGTTTCGAAAAACGCCAATGCGCGCGGCGTCGGCTTCATCACCGGGCCGAGCTTGCCTTTGAAGGCTTGCCAGTAGAGGCGGGCGGCGAGGGGGCGTTCGACCTCGGAAAAGCCGGGAGTAATGCGTAGGGCGGTCATGGGTTTCTCAGGTTAGATACGTATTTGATATTTACCTGAGGCCTCTGCATTGCAAGAGTTCCCCCATGACATCCACGGTCGAACTCCCGCTGTGGCTTTTTATCCTGATCCTGCTTTTTGCGGCGGTGACGGCGGCGAGCCACCTTCTTTTCCCATCGGTGCGGTGGTTCTTCCGGCGTCGGATGGAAAAGGCTGTGGCGCGGCTCAATACGCGGCTGGAGCGGCCTATTGAGCCGTTCAAGCTTTTGCGGCGGCATGACATGATCCAACGCATTGTTTATTCGCCGGATGTCAGTCAGGCGATTGTCGAACATGCGAAGGCCGAAGGCATCCCAGAGAACGTCGCCTTTCAGCAGGCCAAACGTTATGCGCGCGAGATTGTGCCGTCGTTTAGTGCCTCGACCTATTTCGGGTTTGCGATCCGATTGGCGAAATTCCTGAGCCGGGCGCTTTATCGTGTACGGCTTGGCTATTTCGATGAGACGGGGATTCAGAATATTCCCAAGGACGCGACGGTGATTTTTGTGATGAACCACCGGTCGAACATGGATTACGTGCTTGTTACCTATCTTGCGGCGCAGCGCTCGGCGCTGGCCTATGCGGTGGGGGAATGGGCGCGGGTCTGGCCGCTTAGCCGTCTTATCAAGGCGATGGGGGCCTATTTTATCCGGCGGCAATCGCGCAATGCGCTCTATCGCAAGGTTCTGGCGCGGTATGTGCGGCTTGCAACGGAGGGCGGGGTCACGCAGGCGATGTTCCCCGAGGGAGGTTTGTCGATTGATGGCGGGCTACAGGCGCCTAAGCTCGGGCTATTAAAGTATATCGTTGATGGGTTTGAGCCGGGCATGCGGGATGTGGTCTTTGTACCGGTGGCGCTCAACTATGATCGGGTTCTTGAGGATCGCATTCTTATTGCAGCGCAGGGTAAGGGGCGACGGTTCCACGCCCGGATCAGTGTCATTGCCGGGTTCCTTATCAAACAGCTCTGGTTGCGGCTGCGGGGGAAATATCATCGCTTTGGATATGCGGCGGTAAGCTTTGGTGAGCCCCTGTCGCTTGCCGGTTTCACAGCCGGACGAGAAGGGGATATTGCAGAGCCGCTCGCCGAGGACCTGATGGCGCGGATTGCCGATGTGGTGCCTGCGTTGCCGGTGCCGCTTGTGGCGACGATTATTGAGGAAGCTGCGGCCCCCCTCTCGCGGGCCGGGGTCGAACATGCGTTCGAGGATAGAATCGCGGGGCTCGCGCCGGAGCATGTGCATTTGCCGCGTGGTGATATTGCCTATGCGGCAGAGGTCGGACTGCGCAGCCTTGAAGAACGTGGAATCATCCTGAGAACCGCAGGCCGGTTTGCGCCGAATCCTGAGGAAAAACCCCTGCTGGCCTATTATGCGCGCTCAATCCGGCATCTTTTCCCCTGATTTCGCAGGTGCAGCAGGATTTTCTGCATCGGCTCGGTCATAAAATTACAAAACTATACCAAATGCAGTTGCAATGTTGCGTGGCCGTCGATATTTCACTGGTCAGGAAGCGCGATTCTGCATCGCGGCAAGAGTTCAACATCAGGAGACGAAAAATGGCTCTCGATACCGAAAATGGTGTGACCACCTACGACGCCCCCGAAAAAGATCTTTATGAGATCGGTGAAATGCCGCCCATGGGTTATGTGCCCAAGAAAATGTACGCTTGGGCGATCCGTCGCGATCGTCACGGCGAGCCGGATAAGTCCTTCCAGGTCGAAGTTGTCGATACCTGGGAAGTAGACAGCCACGAGGTTCTCGTGCTCGTGATGGCAGCCGGTGTGAACTACAACGGTGTCTGGGCCGGTCTCGGTGTGCCGATTTCGCCCTTCGACGTGCATGGCCAAGATTACCACATTGCCGGGTCGGATGCTGCGGGCATCATCTGGAAAGTGGGCGACAAGGTGAAGAACTGGAAGGTGGGCGACGAGGTTGTCATTCACTGTAACCAGGACGATGGCGACGACGAAGAATGTAACGGCGGTGATCCGATGTTCTCGCCGACCCAGCGGATCTGGGGATATGAGACCGGTGACGGGTCTTTCTCGCAGTTCACCAAGGTGCAGGCTCAGCAGCTCATGCCGCGTCCCAAGCATCTGACCTGGGAAGAATCGGCCTGCTATACGCTGACGCTGGCGACCGCGTATCGGATGCTGTTCGGTCACCACCCGCATGAACTCAAGCCCGGTCAGAACGTCCTCGTCTGGGGCGCGTCGGGCGGTCTTGGGTCCTATGCGATCCAGCTTGCCAATACGGCGGGTGCCAACGCGATCGGCGTGATCTCGGACGAGAGCAAACGCCAGTTTGTGATGGATCAGGGCGCCAAGGGCGTTATCAACCGTAAGGATTTCGACTGCTGGGGTCAGCTCCCGACGGTCAATACGCCGGAATATAATGCGTGGCTCAAGGAAGCGCGTAAATTCGGTAAGGCGATCTGGGACATCACCGGCAAAGGCGTGAGCGTCGACATGGTGTTTGAGCACCCCGGTGAGGCGACCTTCCCGGTCTCGACCCTTGTGGTCAAGAAGGGCGGGATCGTGGTGATCTGTGCCGGGACCTCGGGTTTCAACTGTACCTTTGACGTGCGCTATATGTGGATGCATCAGAAGCGTCTTCAGGGGTCGCACTTTGCTAACCTCAAGCAGGCTGCTTCGGCGAACCGCCTGATGTGCGAGCGTCGTCTCGACCCGTGCATGTCGGAAGTGTTCACTTGGGACGAGATCCCGGCGGCGCATATGAAGATGCTGAAGAACGAACACAAGCCGGGCAACATGTCGGTGCTCGTGCAGGCACCGAAGACCGGCCTGCGCACGCTTGAAGACGTTCTCGAAGCAGGCAAGTAAACGCCTCCTCCCGCGCTGGCGTGTGGGAGAGCATATAAAGATCGCCCGCGAATCACTTGCTGATTCGCGGGCGATTCACGTTTGGGAAAGGAGTTTGTGTGTATTCAATTATTTGCGGACTGACGCCCTCGCTATTTTAGGGGAGGGGAAATCAGTGAATATTTGGGTGAAAGCGGTTCGTGCTAAACTTGTATTAACCTTTCATTAACCACTGAAAACGAGAGTGAACATGAAATACGACTGGATACTCGACGTTCTCGTGGACCTGAGAACTTTTGCTCAGGCCAACGGCCTAGACGCGCTGGCGCAGGAACTTGAGCAGACCCGCATGGTGGCGACGGTTGAGATCGAGGCGTCCGGGGAAATGACAGGTGCATGGCCGCATGGGGAAGATAGAACGACGGGAAGCCTTGCTGGGAGATCTCGAACGGGCGCAAGGGCTTGAGGCGTTACAGGCGACGATCCTTGCCCTGAGGGATCACTTCCATGTCGACCACATGGTTTATCACTGGGTCAGTTCTAATGGCGAACAGTTCGGCTGTGGCACCTATTCGGATGTATGGGTGCAGCGCTATGTCGATCATGATTACCTGCGGGTCGATCCGGTTATCACCGGATGTTATCAGAGGTTCCATCCCGTTGATTGGAAGAGGTTGGACTGGTCCTCGAAGCCTTCGCGCGCTTTTCAGGCCGAAGCGATCGCGCATGGCGTTGGCAATCAGGGGTTTTCTGTGCCGATTCGGGGGCCAATCGGCCAGTTTGCGCTCTTCACCACCAGCCATAATTGTGACGATGAGGAATGGGCCCGGTTTACCGAAGATAACCGGCGCGATCTCATCCTGATTGCGCATGAATTTAATGAGAAGGCGCTCGAATTGCAGCCCGGCCGCACTCCGGAGCCATCTCGGGCTCTCAGCCCGCGTGAAATCGACGCGATGACCCTTGTGGCCATGGGTTATAGCCGGGCGCAGGTCGCTGAGACGCTTTCGATTTCGGAGCATACGCTGCGTGTCTACATCGAATCCGCGCGCTCCAAGCTCGGGGCGCTCAATACGACCCATGCTGTCGCCCGAGCCCTCAGTCGTGGGCTCATCGTCGTGTGAGTATTCGCCGCGCGCTCGATTAAGACAAAATTAACTAAAATGTTCCACCTATGTTCTCGTGAAAAACGGGAAAGGGATGTCAGAATGCTCCGCTTTATTTACGCTGATGAATTGGAAAGATTCCCCAAACTGAAACGCACGATGTTTCTTGATCGTGCGGATCAGTTCAAGGCGCGCCTTGGGTGGGATGTCACGGTTGATGCCAATGGGGAAGAACGTGACGAATACGATGATATGAACCCACTTTATGTCATCTGGGAAAAGCCCGATGGGGCGCATGGTGGCTCGATGCGGCTCTTGCCGACGACGGGGCCTTGCATGGTCAACGATCATTTCCTCGACCTGACGGACGGGGTCCGGGTGTCCTCGCCGCTGATTTGGGAATGCACGCGATTCTGCCTGTCGCGTGATGCCGAACCGAAAACCGCAGGGGCGCTGATGCTTGGCGGTGGTGAGGTCATGGCCGGTTTCGGGGTCGAGCATTACGTCGGTGTGTTCGATGCGCGCATGGTGCGAATCTACCGGATGATCGGATCGTCGCCGGAAGTCCTTGGGGCTAAGGGGGAAGGGCGTGATCGGATCAGTGTCGGGCTCTGGAACTTTAGCGAAGAGGCGCGTCGTATCGTGGCCGAGCGGGCGGGGATTCCGCCGGAGACATCGCGTATGTGGTTCGAGCGCTCCTTTGGGGGGCAGCCGCTGCCGATGCTCGCTCAGACGGGGTGAACGCGCTGGCGCTCGGACTGGGGCGCTTGTAGGGTCGGCGCATGACGGACGCGCTGACTCTCTCGCATGACCAGGCCGAGGCCTACGACACGATCACCGAGCTTTTGCGCGGGGCTGGCGTCGATCTTGACGAGGGGATGCTGACCCCGCCGCGTGAGGGAAAACGGGCGCTTGCTGCTGTGCTCGGCAAGGCGGGATCGGGCAAGACCCTTCTCTTGGCGGAACTGGTCAAGGCGCTTGAGGCGGCCGGGGTCGATATCGTTTCGGGCGATTACGAGGGCAAGCGGCGCAAAGATCGGCGCACGCTGGCGATTCTCGCGCCTACCAACAAGGCGGCGAGCGTGCTTCGGATGCGCGGTGTGCCGGCAACGACGATCCATCGGATCATCTATACGCCCGTATATGACCCCGAATATGAGCGTATCGCCGAATGGCTTGTTGGCAATGGCGACAAGCCGGAGATCGAAGGGCTTACGGAAGAGGCGCTGGCGCGGGCGCAGGCATTTTACAAGCTGCATAAGTCCATTCCCGGCGCGCTTGCGGCGGCGGGGTTGCGGGGATCGGATTTCATCACCGGCTGGAAGCGGCGCGATGAGCCGCTTGATATCGGGCTCGTTGATGAGGCCTCGATGCTTGATGATCGGCAGTTTGACGATCTCAAAGAGATTTTTCCAACCCTGCTCTTGTTTGGCGATCCCGCACAGCTCGCGCCGGTGAACCAATCGGGGAGCATGGTTTTTGATGGCATGCCCGCGCCGTCCAAGCTCGAACTGAGTCGGGTGCATCGGCAGGAGGCGGATAGTCCGATTCTTGATCTAGCCCATGCGCTTGGCGATCCGCAGGTTGGATTTGAGGATTTCGAACGCCTCGTGGAGGAGACGGCCAAGCGCGACGACCGGGTGGTCTGGAGCCAGCGGGTCGAGGTGGATCTCATGGCGCGCTCGCCGGTGCTCGTGTGGCGCAATGCGACGCGCATCAGGCTTATCAATGCGTTTCGGCAGGTGCATGGCGCGCCGGAGGATGCCCTCCTTGAAGGCGAGCCGCTCATTTGCGACGGGATCGAATTGCCGCTCAAGCATCGCAAAAAGCGGCTCGACCTTGAGGCGCGAGGTCTCATCAAGGGCGCGCAGGTCATTTATCTTGGCCCCGGACGTAAGCCGGGGTTTTCGCGCCTGCATGTGATCGGCGCTGAAGATCCGCGTGTATCGGCGGCGTCGATCGTGAAGATTGAGAAGCCGGACGAGGAAGAGCCGTTTATCCCTTATGCGGCGCGGATGGGGGCGACCTTTTTGCATGGTGCGGCGGTGACGATTCACAAGGCGCAAGGCTCGCAATGGGAGAATGTGCAGGTCTTTGCACCCGATCTTTACGCGGCGGCGCGGATGGGGCGGGTCGAAGCGGGGCAGCCCTTGTGGAAGCGGCTGGCCTATGTGGCGATTACGCGGGCGTCGGAGCGGCTCTATTGGGTGGTGCGCAACCGATTGGCGCGGCCCACATATCCGCTTGGGACAGACGATCTCGTGGTGGCGCCAGCACCGTTGACGCTTGAAGCTGAAGAGGAGGGGGCAGCATGAAAACGATCCTGATTACGGGTGCAAGTTCGGGCATTGGCAAGGCGGCGGCGGAGGTTTTCCTTGCCGCGGGTTGGCGTGTGGGCCTCGTGGCGCGGCGGGCTGAACCACTTGAGGAAATGGCGGCGGCGCATCAGGGGGCTGTGGCGCTTCCGGGGGATGTGACGGATGCGGATGCAATGGCAGAGGTCTTTGCGCGCTTTGTGGACAAGGCGGGGCGGCTGGATGCGCTCTTTAATAATGCGGGCATGTTTGGCGCGCCGGGGGCGATTGATGAGATCGCGGTCGAGGATTTCGATGAGGTGGTCAATGTTAACCTGCGTGGCATGTTCATCTGCGCGCGCGAGGCCTTTGCGCAGATGCGGCGGCAAAGCCCGCATGGCGGGCGGATCATCAACAATGGATCAATTTCGGCCCATGTGCCGCGCGAGGGATCGGTCAGCTATACGGTGACGAAACATGCGATTACCGGGCTGACGCGGAGCCTGTCTTTGGATGGGCGGGCGCATGACATTGCCTGTGGGCAGATTGATATTGGCAATGCGGAGACAGAGATGGTCGCCGGATTGAATGCGCGGCTTGTCGAGGCGGGACAGCCGCCCAATCCGACGATGGATGTCGGGGATGCGGCGCGGTCGGTGCTGCATATGGCGGAGCTGCCGCTCAATGCGAATGTGCAGTTCATGACGGTGATGGCGACCAAGATGCCCTATATCGGGCGCGGTTAGATCAGCTCTGGCGCAGGATGCGGAAAGCAGCGGATGCGCCCCAGCCCGCGGCGATGGCGATGGCCAATGACAGGAGGCCGTAGAGGAGCGGCTGTTGTCGTGACAGTGTAAAGAGCCAGCGCTCAAGGCCCACCTTGCGCACGTCAATCACGGTTTCGAATTGTGATATGACCTCGCCGCCGCGTGTCAGGAAGATGCGTGTGAGGTAGTCGCCTTCGGTCAGGTTTGCAGGCAGGTCGATGGAGGTCCTGAAGAGGGTCTGCTGGTCCACGGCGATGGCATTTTCACGGAGTTGGTAGCTGCCGTTATTGGTGCGGATGCGGATCACAGCTTTGCTAAAGGCTGCGGCATCTTTGATCTCGTAAGGGGCGCCGACAGAGCGGATTGCCCGTGGGATGGACACTTTGTGGCGTAGGTCTTCGACCTCGGAGAGAGCGTCATGGAAGGGGGCGCTTGTGGCGATGGCGTAGAAGCTTGGTGCGGAGTCGATTTCGAGGCTTTCGGTATTGATCCAGATGCCAAAGCGTTTTTCCTTGCGGCGCACGGTCAGAGGGTATTCCGGGCCGGAGACGGCAATGACCACATCAAGGGGATCGCCCTCGGGAATTGGGGCTTCGCGTTTCACTGCGCCGAAGATGAGGATTTCGGATCCGTCGAAATTGGCGGTGATAGAGACGTGATCCTGACTCAGGCCGAGGACGACTTCTTCGGCGGCAAGCGGCGAGGCGAGCAGGAAAAGGAAGGCAAGTGCGCGGCGCAACATCTTAGTGCCCTCCCACAGCGCCGATGCTGAAGAGTTCGGCGGGTTGCACGAGGAGGTCGAAGGCGAGCTTGCCACAGACCGTGATCACCATAAGGGACAGGAGGATGCGTAGCTGTTCGGCCTTGAGGCGGGTGCCAATGCGGGTGCCGATCTGGGCGCCGATGACGCCGCCGACGAGCAGGAGCACGGCGAGGGCCATGTCTACGGTATAGTTCGTCGTGGCGTGCAGGAGCGTCGTGAACGCGGTGACGAAGATGATCTGGAACAGGGAGGTGCCGACCACGACTTTGGTCGGCATGCCCAGAAGGTAGATCATTGCCGGGACCATGATAAAGCCGCCACCCACGCCCATGATCGCGGCAAGGATGCCGACGCAAAGACCGACGATCAGCGGCGGGATCACCGAGATGTAGAGACCGGAGACCCGAAAGCGCATCTTGAAGGGCAGGCCGTGAATCCAGTTGTGTTTCTTGCGGCGGGTGGGGGGGGCGTTTTTCTTGGCTTTGCGAATGGCGCCGAGGCTTTCGATGAACATTAGTCCGCCGATTACGCCGAGGAAGACCACGTAGCAAAGCTTAACCAGAAGATCGACCTGGCCCAGTGATTTCAGGTAGTTGAAGAGAAGCACGCCGAGTGCAGCGCCTATGAGGCCGCCTATGAGGAGGACCACCCCCATCTTGAGGTCGACGGTGCGCTTTTTGAGATGGGCGAGAACACCGGAAAAAGAGGAGGCGACGATCTGGTTCGCCTCGGTCGCGACGGCCACGGCGGGGGGGATGCCGATAAAGAACAAAAGCGGCGTCATCAGGAAGCCGCCGCCGACGCCGAACATGCCCGAGAGAACACCCACGATGCCGCCAAGCCCCAGAAGGAGGAAGGCATTCACGGAGACTTCGGCGATTGGCAGGTAGATTTGCATGGGTTTACTTTGCGGGAGGCTCTGCGTCTTTGCAACAAGGGAAGGGGCAAGAGCTTGGGCCGGAAGCACAAAAACCGTGTGTGCCCGGATGGGGAAGGGCGCTAAGCCAGTGTCTTGCGCAGGATCAGGGCATCAACGGCGGCGGCGTGTGGGCGCGGATAGTAGCCCGCACGGCGGGCCGTCTCGGCGTAGCCTTGGGACATGTAGAGGGCGATGGCCGCAGGGTTGTCGGCGGCGACTTCGAGAAAGGCGCTGGTGGCACCACGGGCGCGGGCTTCGGTTTCGAATTCGGAGAGGCGGGCACGGGCGAGGCCCTGGCGGCGTGCGTCAGGATGTGTCGCGATGGTCAGGAGTTCTGCTTCGTCGGCGATGGCGCGGCCGAGGGCGAAACTCTGGCTGTCTCCGGTGAGAAAGCAGAAGGGCGAGGAGAGGAGGTCGGTGAATTCGGCGGCGCTCCATGGGCGGCTTTGGGTAAAGGCAGCGGCATGGAGCGTGGCGAGGGCGTCTGGTGTCATGAGAGGATCGCGGGTGCCGTATCGCGCGAGGGCGCAGCGTCGGCGGGCTTGAGGTAGAGCGGTGCGGGGCGTTCGGGGGTATCCTGCCAGCGCAGGGCGGCAATGCGGGCGATGGCAGAGGCCGGCGCGTAGGGCGCGGGGGAGACGGCTGCGTCAAGGCGCTCGGCAACCGCCTCGGCGGCAGAGCCGATGCAGGTTAGGCCGGGTTCGGAGAGGTCGGTGGGGATATCGGCGATCGCCATAAGGGATGGCGCGAGGGCGTGTCGTGTGCGGTGTCCGGCGAGATAGGCCTGATCGCGCGGCGCAGCGAGGCAGGCGAGAACCGGGCCTTGGGTGCCATGGGCGAGCGCGTCGAGGCTTGAGACGCCAACCGCAGGGATGGATCGTGCAAGGGCGAGGCCACGGGCGGCAGAGACCGAGAGGCGAATGCCGGTGAAGTTGCCAGGGCCGATACCGACGCCGATGGCCGAAAGGTCGGACCATGTGGCGCCGCCTTCGGCGAGGACTTCTTCCAGGAGGGGGAAGAGGCGTTCAGCCTGACCGCGTTTCATCTCTTCATGCGCGGCGGCAAGAACCGTGTCGTCACAAAGCAGAGCGGCGGCGCAATAGGAACCGGAGGTGTCGAAACCGAGGATCAGGGGCACGGGTCGTCTTTCAGTCAGCGGCGTTCAGGGTGTTCCGACCGGAACCGGAGGCACGGGTAAGGCCATCGTCGAGATGTAGCCATGAGAAGGCGGCGTCGGCGTGGCAATGCAGGCGCGGTGGCAGGGCGGTGGCCTGATCGATCAGACCGAGCGGAACATAGACCTGATCGGGGAGATAATCAAAGGTCGCCATGAGCGGTGAGCCACAGGACGCACAGCTCCACCGGGTCACACCGGGGGAGTAGGAAATGCCGGGGCCTTGGTCGGGCGTGTGGGTGAGATTCTCAGGATGGAAGGCCGCAAATGCAGGCGCCGGGGCGCCGGTCCAGCGTTTGCAGTCGTTGCAGTGACAGTAGGCGACAGTAAGAGGCGCTCGGTCCGAACGAAAAGAGACGGCACCACAATAGCACCGTCCCGTGATTGTCGTAGGGGTATTTGCGTCGTCAGACGGCAACCGGGCGCACCTCGGTGACTTCGGGGATGTAATGGCGCAGGAGGTTCTCGATCCCCATTTTGAGGGTCAGGGTCGAGGAGGGGCAGCCAGCGCAGGCCCCCTGCATGTGCAGGTAAACGACGCCGCGTTCAAAGCCGTGGAAGGTGATGTCGCCACCGTCCTGTGCCACGGCAGGACGGACGCGAGTATCGAGGAGTTCCTTGATCTGGCCAACGATCTCGGCATCGGGGCCGTCATGATCGGCGTGGCCGGAGGCGGCCGAAGCAACGCCTGCCATGACCGGCTGACCGGATTGGAAATGCTCCATGATGGCGCCGAGGATCGAGGGTTTGATGTGGTCCCATTCGACGGCCTCATCCTTGGTCACGGTGATGAAATCGGTGCCAAAAAACACAGCAGACACGCCTTTGACGGCGAAAATCCGGCTTGCGAGGGGGGATGCGTCCGCGCCCTCGGAAGAGGGGAAATCGGCGGTGCCGGTTTCGAGCACGGTCTGCCCCGGAAGGAATTTGAGCGTGGCGGGGTTCGGCGTGGATTCGGTTTGAATAAACATAGCGGATGCACCTTTTCTCTATCGCTTTGAGATATGCGCTTCCAAGCTTTGATAGTCAAGGTTTGGAATGATTCTAAACTAACTTAGGTGATCGATTCGAGCCGCTCTTTGGTCATGTCGCCGGGGACGATCGTGATCGGGACGGGCAGGCTCCCGGAGCTTTTGGAGAGTTGGTTCACGAGGGGGCCAGGCCCTTTTTTGTCGATCCCTGCGCCAAGGACGAGTACGCCGATTTCGGTATCATCGCGAATCTGGCCGAGAATTTCCTTTACCGCCTCGCCCTCGCGGATGACGAGTTCGGGGTCGACCCCTTGCCGGTCGCGCATCCATTTGGCGAAAACCTCGAAATGGGCGATGATGCGTTCGCGGGTTTCTTCGCGCATGATGTCGCTTACCCCGATCCAGTGGTTGAATTCATCGGGCGGGATGATTGAGAGGATTTGCACGCCACCGCCTGTATGCGCGGCCCGCATAGCGGCAAAGCGCATGGCGTTGAGGCATTCGCGGCTATCATCGAGAACGACGAGGAATTTACGCATGACGGATCTCCCTTGGGGCAATCATGGCGCAAGGCCGGGGATCAGGCAACGAAAGATGCGCTTGATCCCCTAAGTGATCAGGCGGTTGAACGCGCCCAGTCCCAATACATTTCGCGCACGCGCCGTGTTACCGGGCCGTGTTGATACTGGCGGTCGTCGAGGGCGGTTACGGGCGTGACCTTGGAGAAGTTGCCGGAGAGGAAAACCTCATCCGCGTCTTCGAAATCCTCGAAGGAGAGGACAGCTTCATGCACTTTCATGCCTTCGGCGCGCATGTTGGACATGTGTCGCGAACGGGTAATGCCAGCGAGGAAGGTGCCGTTGGCGATCGGGGTGAAAACTTCGCCATCCTTGACCATAAAGACGTTGGCTGTTGCGCTCTCGGCGACGTTGCCCATGGCGTCAGCCACCAAGGCGTTGCCAAAACCCTTGGAGCGCGCTTCGACGAGCATGCGGGCGTTGTTGGGGTAGAGGCAGCCGGCCTTGGCATTGACCACGGAGGATTCGAGGACGGGGCGTCGGAAACGGGTGCGGGTCAGGGTTGTCGAGGCTTCGGGCGGGGCCATGGGGACGGCCTCAAGGCAGAGAGCAAAGCCGGTTGTATCCTGGGTGGCGGCGATGCCCGAGGTCGTCATATCGCCGTCGATGCCCCAATACATAGGCCGGATATAGACAGCGTCCTCGGGGCCGAAGGCCGACAGGCCCTCGCGCGTGATTTCAATCATGTCCTCGGTCGAGACGGTCGGCGCAAGCATGAGTGCTTTGGCCGAGCGGTTCACACGCGCCAGATGCGGTTCGAGATCGGGGGACATGCCCTCGAAATAACGGGCCCCGTCAAACACCGTAGTGCCGAGCCACGCGCCATGATCGGCGGCGCGCATGATGGGCACATTGCCGTCATGCCAGGTGCCGTTGAAATAGGTTCGGATGGTTTCGCTGATTGCCATTGTGCTGGTCTCCCTCGCTCGCTCGGGCGGATGCTAGACCCGGCCCGTTCGGAGGTCCAGAGGCAAAGGATACCCACGGAAAACCCCCGGCCTGGGGAAGACCGGGGGTAAAGGGTTTGCTACTGAAAAAAGTATAATCTGAAAAACCTCGCGGGGTGCGATTGAGTTCAGATTACCTTGGTCATGATTCAGATTCGTGACACTCAGGCTGTGAGATGAGGGGGGATGCGATTTTCGCAGAGCGCGGCACTTCAGAGAAGGAAGAGGCGGCGGCCCAGTGCCCGTTTATAGCAAGCAATCGCCGATGACATAATTATGACAGATTCATAATTCGTTATGTTTTATCGTTACATTCGGGGAACGAGATTTGTTCTCGGAGAACAATGTGTTCGCAGCAGGAGTGGTGTGACCACGTAAGGAGGAGCTCACTATGGACGACAACATTAACGAAGAACAGTCTGCGGAGACGATCGATCGCCGCAAGTTTCTTGCCAAACTTGGTATGGGCGCAACGGCGGTCTATACCGCTCCGGCCTTTACGACCCTGAGCATGGCGCATGCGTCCGGTGGTTCGGGAGGTGGCGATGGCGGTGACGGTGGCGGAGGCGATGGTGGCGGCTCTGGCGGTGGTTCCGGTGGTGGCGATGGCGGCGGCTCCGGTGGCTCCGGTGGTGGCGCTTCGGGTGGTGATGACGGCGGTGCGTCTGGTGCATCTGGTGGTAGCTCTGATGATGGGGCATCCGGTGCGGATGACGGAGCTTCCGGAGCGTCTGGCGGCGAGTCTGATGATGGCGCCTCTGGTGCGTCCGGAGCGAGCGACGCATCGCAGGATCAGCGCTAACCTGCAGCTCACCTAATAGAATATGATGCCTGGCTTCAGAGGTTTCTGGTGCCGGGCATTCTTTTAGCCGAGGCTATTTGGAATGGTGGCGACGCAAAGCTTCTATTTTTCCGGCACCGACGGCCCGGTCGTTTTTGAAGATGCCGGTGAGGTTATTGCACGCCTTCCCGAGATTTTCAGTGATTGGCCTTATCAACCTGTGACAAATGGGTCCGATGTTCCATCTCTTGTGCTATCGCGAAGAGACGGAAAATACTGGTTTTCCTCGGACCATTACGACCTTTGTAAATCCCACACGGATCCTCTGCACGCCGCTTGCACCTTGTTGGCGGAATTGGCGTGGTCGCGGATCAGGCACGAACCGGGGTTGTTGTGTTTCCATGGCGCTGCGATTGAGCGTGATGGCAGCCTGATGTTGTTTCCAAATCAACGGCGGGCCGGGAAAAGCACGCTGACGGCTTGTCTTGCCGCACAGGGCGCGCGCATTTTCACGGATGACTACCTGCCTTTGCGGCTCGACGCTGATGGGGCGTTGACCGGTATTGCCAATGGTGCGGCGCCGCGGTTGCGTTTGCCGCTACCTAAGGAATTTTCTCCCGATCTATTACGATGGATGGAAGATCATGCTGGGCCACAGAACCGGCAATACCTGTATTTGGGTCTTCAACCCGGGCAATTGGCACCTCATGGAGAGAACCTACCTGTCTCGACTATCATCCTCTTGGATCGCTCGGATGAAGGGGCTCCACGGCTGGAGCCGGTGACCTCATCCGAGGTGATGCGGCGGCTGATTTATCAGAACTTTTCACGCAGCATGAACCCGGCTCGGGTTTTGGCGATGCTCAGCGGATTGGTGGAGACGGCGGAATGTCTTCGGTTGCAATATAGCAATAGCGAGGAGGCTGCGGCGTTCCTAAAGGCGTGGTGCGATGCGCACCCGCGAGACGCGGCGGCGCGGATTGATCCGTCGACCTTGCCACCTGATAGTCTCGCGGTTCTGACAACAGATACCGAGGCTCTGGGGGATCAGACCTATCAACGCAACCCATCGGTTTGCGAGGTCCGACACGGGGAAGACGTTTTCGTTGCCTGCGCCGAGGGGCCGGGGATGCATGCGTTTAACGGGGTGACGACGGGGATCTGGACGCTATTGGCAGAACCGACAACGCATGGCGAGATCACGCAGACGCTTGCTGCGGCCTTTCCGGAGCAGCCGGTGAAAGATCTGACAGAAGCGGTTATGAAGATCATGCAGGCGATGTTGAAACACCGCCTGATCATGTCTGTTTAGAATCTGCAAGGTGCCGGTATCTTAGGCACCGACCATGCCGACAATCTCGTAGGTCTTCTTGAGGATCGGTGCGGCGATCTCGCGGGCGCGGGTGGCGCCGGAGGCGAGGATGCGGTCGATCTCGTCCTGTCCCTGCATCAGGCGGGCCATCTCGGTCGAGATGGGGGCGAGTTTTTCGACCGCAAGCTCGGACAGCATCGGTTTGAATTCCGAAAACTGCTTGCCGCCTACATCGGCGAGTACGGCATCGACGGTGGTGTCGGCGAGGGCTGCGTAGATGTTGACGAGGTTGCGCGCTTCGGGGCGTTCCTCAAGTCCCTTGGCCTCGGAGGGCAGGGCGTCAGGGTCGGTCTTGGCCTTGCGAATCTTCTTAGCGATGGTGTCGGCATCGTCGGTCATATTGATCCGGCTGGCATCCGAAGGGTCGGATTTTGACATTTTCTTGGAGCCGTCGCGCAGCGACATGACACGGGTGGCGGCCCCTTCGATCACCGGTTCGGTGATGGGGAAATGATCGACGCCGTAGTCGTGATTGAATTTGATCGCGATGTCGCGGGTCAGTTCAAGATGTTGCTTTTGATCTTCGCCCACTGGCACATGCGTTGCGTGGTAGATGAGGATATCCGCAGCCATGAGGGCCGGGTAGGCAAAGAGGCCAAGCGAGGCGTTCTGCTGGTTCTTGCCGGCCTTGTCCTTCCATTGTGTCATACGCTGCATCCAGCCCATGCGGGCAACGCAATTGAATACCCATGCAAGCTGTGCATGCTCGGCAACCTGACTCTGGTTGAAGAGGATGGACTTGTTCGGATCAAGCCCGGCGGCGATGAAGCCAGCACAGAGTTCCCGCGTGGCGCGTCTGAGGTCTTCGGGGTTTTGCCAGACGGTGATCGCGTGCATGTCAACCATGCAGTAGAGCGTCTGCATGTCGTCGCTTTGCATGTCCACGAAACGCTTGAGCGCGCCGAGATAGTTGCCCAAGTGCAGGTTGCCCGAGGGTTGGATGCCCGAGAAGACCCGCGGGGTGAAGGGTGAGGACGTTTGGACCGCCTCGTTCATGGGGAATACTCCGTCTGGATTTATGCGTGTGGTTGCCTTACCGATGGCGCAAAAGCCCGTCAAGGAGAGCAGGCATGTCCCAGCCCGAGCATTCGCATCCTATCAATCCTTTACCGCCGGTTGTTGTGGCGCTTTTTCTGCTCATCGCGGGGATCGAGATTGTCTTTACGCTCGGCGCGCGGGGGATTGTCGGCGGGCCAGAGGCGATTGGCTGGCGTATTGCGGCGCTTCAGCGCTATGCCTTTGCCGATGAGATTTTCAGCTGGATGCTGGCCAATAATATCTGGCCGGTGGAACATGTGATCCGCACCGTCACCTATCTTTTCGTGCATGGCAGTTTTACTCATGCGGCCTTTGCCGGGGTGATGCTTCTGGCGCTGGGCAAGATGGTGGGCGAGGTGTTTTCGGCGGTGGCGACGCTGGCGGTTTTCTTGCTTTCAGGGATCGCAGGAGCGCTTGGATACGCGCTGTTCATTGATGGCGGCCCGCCGCTTTTTGGGGCGTTTCCCGGTGTCTACGGGTTGATAGGCGCGTTCACTTTCCTGCTCTGGACGCGGCTTGGTCAGATGGGCGCGAACCAGGCGCGGGCTTTCACAATGATCGGGTTCCTTTTGGGCATTCAACTTCTGTTTGGGCTCTTGTTCGGCGGCAACAAAGATTGGATTGCCGATGTGGGCGGTTTCGCAGCTGGTTTCCTGTTGTCCTTCGTGCTTGCACCGGGGGGATGGCAGCATCTCTTGAGCAAGCTGCGCAAGCGGGATTGACGCCTTAGCCCCGGCGCGCGGCGCGACGGAAATCCGAAAGTTTGAAGGCACCAAGGATGTGCCCGGAAACGAAATAGACCACCGAACCGCCGAGGATCAGGATGGCCAGTGCGAGGTAGCGCCAGCCATCTGTGCCAAGGGCCGGGCCGAGGGTGATGGTGAGCGCCCAGAGCGCGCCACCCATGATCGCCGAGGCGAGACAAATGCGCGGCAGGCGGCTGCGCAGGCGCTCATCGAATTTGGCGACATAACCCATCGGGCGGGTGCCCTTGTAGAGCAGGGCCACCATGACCCAACCGGCCAGCGTCGTGGCAATTGCAGGTGCGATCCAGCCAATGAGCGGAGCAAAGCCAATGGCCACTGCGGCATTCACCGCCATGGCCCAGAGCGCATAGCGGAATGGCGTCTTGGTGTCTTCGCGGGCAAAGAACAGCGGTTGCAGGATTTTTTGAATCACGAAAGAGGGAAGGCCGAGGCCGTAAATGGCGACGGCCACGGCGATTGAGGCGCTGTCATCCGCGGTTGTTGCACCACGTTCGAACAGGACAGAGACCAGCGGCAGAGGGATCACCACGAGGGCCACGGCGCAGGGGATCGTAAGGGCGAGCGAAATTTCGGCGGCACGTGACAGGGCGATGCGCGATCCGGCCTCGTCATGCGCTTTGAGGCGGCGCGACAGGTCGGGCAGGAGCACGATACCAATTGCGATGCCGACCACGCCAAGCGGCAATTGATAGAGCCGGTCGGCGGCAAAGAGCCAGCCCACGGCGTGATCAAAATAGGAGGCCACCTGTTGACCAACGAGGAGGTTCACCTGCACCACGCCTCCGGCGAGGGCGGCAGGAATAGCGATGGTGACGAGGCGTTTGAGTTCAGGCGTCCAGCGCGGGCGTTGCAGGGTCAGCGGGAACCCGGCGCGGGCAGCCGCGATCCAGACCAGTGCAAGCTGGGCAATGCCGGCGACGGGGATCATCCAGATCAGGGCGCGGGCCACGTCCATGCCGAGCCATGCCGCGACGGAGATTGCCGCGACGAGGAGTACGTTTAGCAGAACCGGCGCGGCGGCGGCAGCGGCAAAGCGGCCGGTCGCGTTCAATACGCCCGAAAGCAGCGCGGCCAGCGAGATGAAGAGGATATAAGGAAAGGCGATGCGCCCGAATTCCACGGACAGGGCGAATTGTTCCTGTCCGGCAAAGCCCGAGGCCAGCCCCCAGATCAGCCATGGCATGACCAGTTGCGCCAGAAGCGTCAGTGCGATCAGAACCATGGTCAGCCCGGCAAAGGCCTCACGCGCAAAGCCAAGCGCGTCTTCCTCGCCCTCGATTTTTTTGGAGAACATCGGCACGAAGGCCATGTTGAACGCGCCTTCGGCAAAGAAGCGGCGGAACATGTTGGGCAGGCGGAACGCCACGACATAGGCCTCATAGAGAGGGCCGGTGCCAAGCAGGGCGAGGATCAGGATATCGCGCACAAAGCCGAGAATACGGCTTGCCATGGTCCAGCCGCCCACGGTCAAGAAGCTGCTCAGGAGGCGGATCGGCCTCACGAGATTGCCCTTTCCACGCCACGTTCGATCGCTTCGCGCAGTTTCTTCTCAAGTGCCTGTTGCTTGGCGGGAGAATGGTATTTGAGGCCGAACATATCCTTGACGTAGAAGCTATCCACGACCTGTTCGCCATAGGTCGCGATGACGGCGGAGGCGATGTAGACGTTGCTATTGGCCAATGTGCGGGTGAGATCGTGCAAGAGGCCGGGGCGGTCGCGGGTGTCAACCTCGATGATGGTGTAGATTTCCGAGCCTTCGTTATCGAAGGTGATCGTTGTCGGCACCTTGAAGGCGCGTTCACGTTTCTTGATGACATCGCGCGATTTCATTGCTTCGGTGGCGATGACCTCGCCTTTGAGGGTTTTCTCGATCATCTGGCGTAGGCGTTTGAGGCGGCTTGCCTCATAGGGTGAGCCATCGGCATCCTGAATCCAGAAGGCGGCGGTCGCGTAGCCGTCCTTGGTGGTGAAGGTGCGGGCGTCGACGATATTGGCTCCGACAAGGGCCAGTGCACCGCACATGCGGCTAAAGATACCGGGATGATCGGCCATGGCGAAGCAGGCGCGGGTTGCGTCGCGGTCTTCATCAGGGTGCAGGTCAATGCGGATTTCATCATCGTCGATATTGCGCAGGAGTTCGGCAAAGACTTTGTGGGCCGTGATGTGAAGCCCCTGCCAATAGGGATCATAATGGCGCGCGGTCTCGCGTTTGAGATCCTTAGCGGGCCAATCGACGAGTTCGGCGCGCAGCTTTTTCTTGGCTTCGGTGCCGCGGTTCTCGCGGGTGATCGCTTCCATGCCGTCTTCGAGTACCATGCGGGTCTGGCGGTAGAGTGCCCGCAGGAGCGCGGCTTTCCAGTTGTTCCAGACATCGGGGCCAACGCCGCGAATGTCGCAGACCGTGAGCACCGTTAGCAGGTTGAGACGGTCGACCGAGCGCACCGCCTTAGCAAAATCGCGCACGGTGCGTGGATCGGCGATATCGCGTTTCTGGGCGGTGTCAGACATCAGGAGGTGATAGCGCACCAGCCATTCCACGGTTTCACATTCGGACTTCTTGAGGCCAAGCGCCGGGGCGACACGGCGGGCAATCTGAGCGCCGAGGATGGAGTGATCGGTTTCCTGTCCTTTGCCGATATCATGCAGCAACATAGCGACCATGAGGACGCGCCGGTTGACGCCGGTTTTGATGATCTCTGACGACAGCGGCAGTTCGACCTGAAGCTCTTCGCGCTCGATCTGGGCATAGTTGGAGATGACCTGGATCGTGTGTTCGTCGACCGTGTAGGAATGATACATGTTGAATTGCATCATTGCGACGACCGGAGCGAATTCGGGGATGAAGGCCGCCAACACGCCAAGTTCATTCATCCGGCGCAGGGCGCGTTCCGGGTTGCCGTGCTTGAGGAGCAGGCCGAGAAAGATTTTCTGGGCATCCTTGTTGGCGCGAAAATCATCGTCGATCAGGTGCAAATTGGCGGTCACAAGGCGCATGGCGTCGGGATGAATCAATAGCCCGGTGCGCAAGCCCTCTTCGAAGAGGCGCAGGATATTTATCGGGTCGCTGAGGAAGGCGTCGTCATCCGCGATGGCCAGACGGTTGTGGATCACCTCGTAGCCGGGTTTGATTCGGGGTCGACGGCGGAACAGGCGCTCCATGAGTGGCGCGGCCTTGGCGTGGTCAGCTTCGAGTTTGCTCAGAAGGATGCGGGTCAGATCGCCGACAGAGGTCGCGTGCCGGAAGTAATCCTGCATGAAATGTTCGACCGCGCGACGCCCGCCTTTGTCGACATAGCCCATGCGTTCGGCCACCTGCACCTGCAAGTCGAAAGTCAGCTGTTCGACCGGACGCCCCGCAAGGATGTGCATATGGCCACGCACGGCCCAGAGAAAATTTTCGGCATCAGCGAAACGGTCGTATTCATCGCTGTGGAAAAGTCCTTTGTCGAGGAGATCACGAGCCTGCTGGACGTGGTAGACATATTTGGCGATCCAGAACAGGGATTGCAGGTCGCGCAGGCCGCCTTTGCCTTCTTTAACGTTCGGCTCGACCATGTAGCGCTCGCCCTGCTTCTTGTGGCGTTCGTCGCGCTCGTAGAGCTTGGCCTCGATGAATTCGCGTTCTGAGCCTTTGAACAGGTCCTTTTCTAGGCGCGTGTTCAGTTCGTCGGCGAGTGGCGCATGGCCGCGCAGGAAGCGGTTTTCGAGAAGGGCAGTGCGGATGGTAAAATCTTCGGCGCCAAGGCGCAGGCAGTCCCTGACCGTGCGCGAGGCATGACCAACCTTCAGGCGCAAATCCCACAGGATATAGAGCATCGTCTCAATGACGCTCTCGGCCCAAGGGGTGATTTTATACGGGGTGAGGAAGAGCAGGTCGACATCCGATTGCGGCGCCATTTCGCCACGCCCGTAACCACCGACGGCAAAGAGCGCGATACGTTCGGATTCCGTCGGGGTGGGCAGGGGATGTAGATAGGTCGTAGCGATGTAGTGGGCCGAACCGACGAGACAATCAGTCACCCAAGTATAGGCACTTTTCATAGCGCGGGCATCGCGCGGACGTTCGAGAAACCCTGCCTCTATTGCGGCGTTGGCGGTTTTGCGGGCCGCCAAAAGGAGCTTAACCACCGCATTACGGAACGCCTTGTCGTCAAGATGTTCTGTTCGGGCGGTTTCAATCGCCTCGATCAGGGCCTTTCGGTCAAGAATGTCGTCTGCCGGGCGGACCAGTTCGGTCGTCGGGGCGGGAAGAGGGAGGGCGTCCGGTTCAGAAACCGAAGCCGCCGAAGCTTTTTGGCGCAGGGTCAAGAGTCACCACTTGTTTGTCGCGGATCGTGACAACGGCCAGCCCGCGTTCATTCGTTCCATCGGATCGCAGGCGGAATATACCGTTTACCCCCTGAAATCCAGCGCCCTGCGTCAGGGCACCGGAGGTCAATGCATTGCTTTTGCCTGCTTTGACCAGTGCGCCGATCGCCGCAATGCCGTCATAGGCAAGTCCGCTAAGGTTATGAGGCAGACCGCCAAAAGCCTTGGCGTAACGGTCGAGGTAAGCGCGGCTCAGGGCTTCATCGGGGCGGGCGAACCACGCGCCCTGCACACCCGGAAGGGCCAGGGTCTGAGACGGAAGATCCCAACGGGTCAGGCCGATATACTGAACCATTTGCGGATCAATCCCTGCTTCGGGCAGCATTTGCGAAAATAGCGGCAGGGCGCCCGATGTAGACGCGGTGATAAAGATCGCGTCGGGGGCATTTTCATTCACAGCAGTCTTGATTTCAGAGACGGCAGCCACGACCCCATCCTGCGAGTATTTGTAGCTCACGGTGCCTGCGCTTGCGGCGGTCGAGGCGTTGATTGCACCCATGATCGCGTTGCGCCCGACCTGTCCGGGAAGGGTATCGGCATGCACGATGAGGATGTTGCGTTTGCCCTGGCTCGTTGCGTATTGCACCAGCCGGTTGGCCGTATTCTCGAAAGTTGATCCCAGCAGGAAGACATTGCCGCCTGCGATTTCGGTGTTGTTGGAGAAGGTCAGGACATTGACGCCTTTGCCTGCGACGGCTTTGCCTGCGGCGTTGGCGGCGGCCCCGTGCAGCGGGCCGACGATGATCTTGGCGCCTTCGGCAACGGCCTTTTGCGCGGCGGCAGCGGCGATGTCGGGTTTGCCGGCAGTCGAGTAGACACGCAGGTCGATCTTGACACCATCGAGATCAGAAATAGCCATGCGTGCGGCGTTCTCAAGGCTCTGGGCAATGAGCGCGTCGCCCGAATTTCCTGAGCCCGATGGCACGAGCAATGCAACCGGCACCGGGTTCGATGTCGAGATCACGGGGCCAGTTGAGGGCACACAAGCAGTCAGGCCAACGAGGGCCAGCGTGGCGGCGGCCCCTTTCAGAAACCGGCGGGCAAGGCTAGAACGGAAAAACATGGAATGGTCACTCTCTTGGCGGGTCGGTTTTTTGACTTCAGGCAGGCGGCCCGGTTCGGGCAGATCATAGTCAACACAGATGAGGGGTCCAGCTTTGAATCACGAAATCAGCAGATTGGAGCCGGGGCTCTACTTCGTTGCAACGCCTATTGGGACCGCGCGCGACATTACCTTGCGGGCACTTGATATCCTTGCCTCGGCGGATGTCATTGCGGCGGAAGATACGCGGTCCATGCGCCGGTTGCTTGAGATTCACGGGGTGCGCCTTGGGGACCGGCCTTTGATCTCGTATCACGATCATTCGGGCCCCAAGGGACGGGCCAAGCTTTTGAAGCTCCTCGAAGAGGGAAAGTCAGTGGCCTATGGCTCGGAGGCAGGCACGCCGCTTATCGCCGATCCGGGCTATCATCTTGCGCGTGAGGCGATGGATGCGGGGTATAGCGTGACTTCGGCACCCGGACCGTCGGCGATCATCACCGCGTTAACGCTGGCCGGGTTGCCGACGGATGCGTTTTTCTTTGCCGGGTTCCTGCCCAATGCCAAAGGGGCGCGGCAAAGCGCGCTTGAGGCGGTCAAGGCGGTGCCGGGGACGCTGGTGTTTTACGAATCGCCCAAACGAGTCGGGGCGATGCTTCGGGATGCGGCGAAGGTTCTTGGCGGTGAACGATCGGCGGTGGTCTGTCGTGAGTTAACCAAGAAGTTCGAGGAGGTACGGCGCGGCACCTTGGAAAGCCTTGCCGAGGAGATCGGCAGCGATGCGTTGCGCGGCGAAATCGTGGTTTTGGTTGATCGGCCCGGCGCCGAGAATGTTGGCGAGGACGACCTTGAAGAGGCCGTGCGTCAGGCATTGGAGACGATGTCGGTGCGCGATGCAGCTGAAAGCGTGGCTCAGGCGTTCAACGTGCATAAACGGAAGATTTACCAAATGGCGCTCAAACTTTCGTCCGGGGACTGACGAAAGGGACGATATGTTCGGCACCGATGAGACCAAGGCACAACGCGGATTGCGCGCGTGGCATGCGGGCGCGGCAGCGGAAGAGGCGGTCGAACGGCGCTATGTTGGCCGAGGCATGGCGCTTGCGGCGCGGCGTTGGCGTAAGGGCGGGGGCGAGATTGACCTGATCCTGCGTGATGGGGCGGGGATCGTGTTTGTCGAGGTCAAGAAATCCCGCGATTTCGACACAGCAGCGGCAAGGGTTTCCCCGCGCCAGATCGCACGCATTCACGCGGGAGCAGAATTGTTCCTCGCCGAGGAACCAAAAGGCGAATTGACCCCGTGTCGGTTTGACGTGGCCCTAGTCAATGGTGTGGGCGAAATACGGATTCTTGAGAACGCATTCTGACAAGGCATTGCAAGGGGCGTGGGCATGGGCCATTTAAGAAGCAAGAAGTGCAGAGGATTGCCCCATGAAGATCGCCTTTCAGATGGACCCGATCACATCGGTTGACATCAACGCCGACAGCTCTTTCCGTATCGCCGAGGAGGCGCAGGCGCGGGGGCATGAATTGTTCTATTACTCGCCTGATAAGCTCGCTTATGAAGAGGGCGAGATTACGGCGCGGGGGCATGATATGGTTGTGCGGCGCGAGATCGGCAATCATGTCGACCTTGGCCCGAAAATTCACGTGAACCTTGCCGATTTCGATGTGGTTTGGCTCCGCCAAGACCCGCCGTTTGACATGCATTACATCACCTCGACGCATCTCCTTGACCGTCTCAAAGGCAAGGCGCTTGTGGTGAATGATCCGTTCTGGGTTCGTAATTATCCGGAGAAACTTCTCGTATTGGATTTCCCGGAACTGACCCCGCCGACGACGATTGCCCGCGATCTCGATACGATCAAGGCGTTCAAGGAACGTCATGGCGACGTGATCCTCAAGCCGCTTTACGGCAATGGTGGCGCGGGCGTGTTCCGCCTCGATGCCAATGACCGCAATCTGACTTCGCTGCATGAGTTGTTCACCGGGTTCAGCCGCGAGCCGCTCATCGTGCAGAAGTTCCTGCCGGATGTGAGCAACGGCGATAAGCGGGTGATCCTTGTCGATGGCGAGCCGGTTGGTGCAATCAACCGGGTGCCGGCGGCGGGCGAAACGCGGTCGAACATGCATGTGGGTGGCCGACCTGAGAAGATCGGGTTGAGCGAGCGTGACCTTGAGATTTGCGCTGCCATTGGCCCGCTTCTGCGCGAAAAGGGACAGGTCTTTGTCGGGATCGATGTGATCGGCGATTACCTCACCGAGATCAACGTAACCTCACCCACAGGTATTCAGGAGTTGGAACGCTTTGACGGGGTGAATATCGCCGAGAAGATCTGGGAGGCGATCGAGGCGCGCGTGGGATGAGCCTGCGTCTCACTGTTCTCAATACGCTCCTGCGCCTGATTGAAAAA
>JAAEZB010000018.1:46379-47918 GCA_018223085.1 Paracoccaceae bacterium | reverse complement strand
CCGGTCCAGCTTGGATCACCGAGATGAGTTTCGTCCGGCCAGAAGCCCAGATGGCGTTGATGCGCTGGCGTGAGGTGCTGGTGGGCATCGTGGTGCTTTTGTTCGGGCTATGGATGGCGAGCGGTTTTGGCGTGTTGCGCTGGGTCGGGTATGGCGTGTTCGGTATCGGGGCGATTTTGATCTTTACCGGGGTGCAGCGGGCGCGGTTTCGCACCGGTAAGGGCGGGCCGGGCGTTGTGCAGGTCGATGAAGGCGAAATCATGTATTACGGGCCGTGGTGGGGCGGATCGGTGGCGTTGCGCGATGTGAGCCGGATTGAGCTTGCCGGGGGTGGGGAGACGGCGGTTTGGCGTCTTTATCAGCCGGGGCAGGCGGCGCTTGTCATTCCGACCAACGCAGAAGGGGCCGAGGCGCTTTTTGATGCGTTCGCGACATTGCCGGGGATGCGCACCGGGCAGATGCTTCATGCGTTGAACAATCGCACGGCGGCGGGAGATCACCCTGTCGTGATCTGGTCCTCGGGTGCCGCAAGGTTACATTGACACCGGCGCGATTTGACCTCAGGACTGGTCGAATATGCGCGAAATGACAGGACCGGAGAGCAGCGATGTCCATCCCCCAATCCGGCGGCGGGCCGATCGAACACCATTCCCAGTTGGCCGAGTATCTCGAATCCGGCTGTAAGCCGCGGGAAGAGTGGAAAATCGGGACCGAGCACGAGAAATTCGGCTATTGCAAAGAGACGCTCAAGCCGCTGCCCTATGAGGGGGAGCGGTCTATCCTTGCGGTGCTTGAGGGGCTGCGTGATGGGCACGGATGGTCGCCCGTCGAAGAAGCCGGCAAGCTTATCGGCCTTGAGAAGGACGGGGCGAATGTCTCGCTTGAGCCGGGTGGGCAGCTTGAGCTTTCGGGCGCGCCGCTCGACAATATTCATCAGACCTGTGACGAGGTGAACCGTCACCTCGCGGATGTGAAGGACATTTCCGACAAGATCGGGGTTGGTTTCATTGGTCTTGGCGCGGCGCCGGTCTGGGGTCATGAAGAGATGCCGCAGATGCCCAAAGGGCGGTATCGCCTGATGACCAATTACATGGACAAGGTCGGGACCATGGGCAAATCCATGATGTACCGGACCTGCACCGTGCAGGTGAACCTTGATTTCGGATCAGAGGCGGACATGGTGCAGAAGCTGCGCGTGGCGTTGGCGCTTCAGCCGGTCGCGACGGCGCTTTTTGCCAATTCGCCGTTCTTTGATGGCAAGGTGAACGGGCATAAATCCTGGCGGTCGCGGATTTGGCGCGATCTTGATCCGGCGCGCACGGGCATGTTGCCCTTCGTGTTTGACGAGGGGTTCGGGTTTGAATCTTGGGTCGAATACGCGCTCGATGTGCCGATGTATTTTGTCTATCGCGATGGGGAATATATCAACGCGCTGGGCCAGTCGTTCCGGGATTTCCTCAAGGGGGAATTGCCTGCGTTGCCCGGCGAGACGCCGACGCTTAGCGATTGGGCGGATCACCTGACGACGGTGTTCCCGGA
>JAAEZB010000018.1:40835-46084 GCA_018223085.1 Paracoccaceae bacterium | reverse complement strand
CTTGTGCCGGATGAGACGCATTTTCTTGATGCACTCAAGGAGAGCGTTGAAAGCGGTAAGGTTCCGGCGGATGAATTGCTCGATCACTACTACGGCGACTGGGACGGCGATCTCAGCCGGATTTACAAAGAATTCAGCTACTGAAGATGGTGGGCGGGGGTTTCCCCGCCCTTCTTACATCAGGCGCGAGGGGCGGCCCCGAAGCGATTGGTGCCGGACGTGCCGGGCTGTACGAACCAGTAGATCAGCACGATCCAACCAAGCAGCGGGATCAGGACGAGCAGCAGCCACCAGCCCGATTTGTCGATGTCATGCAGGCGGCGCGCCCCTGCAGAGAGGCTTGGCAGGAGCATGGCCAGCGACCAGATGGACGAGATCGGCTGCACCGTGCCACCGCCGAAGATGGCGGCGTCGATGATCGTTGCGATGATGTTCGCAATGAGCAGGAACAGGAAAAAATACCAGTATTCCGGGCGCGTCGCACGCCCATTGAAATCGGCATATTTCGACAGACAGGTTTTGACGGCTGTGGTGAAATCCATGGGTTGGCCTCCTCGCCAGATGATCTCTTAAACAATGGCGGGAGCGTAGCGCGGGGCAAGAGGATCGGGCAATAGAAAAGGAAAACCCCGCATCGGAGGGGATGCGGGGCGATATTGCGCAACAGATTTCCGGGGAGGCGGATGGGTCAGCTCGTCTGTGATTGCAGAACCCGGTTGCGGTAGTATTCGCGGATTTCTTCCTTGCGGGCAGCGATGGTTGCGGGGTCGGGTTCGTCATGGAGACGGTCGAGAATGGCGTAGGCCTGCATCGGGTCTTTTTTGGCGCGGACCGTGGCGGGGCCGTGGCCCATATATGAGATCGTGGGGTTTGGTGTCGGGCCGTAGATATTGTCGTCGCGCTCGGACGGCAGGAGCATCAGGATCAGGAACCAGAGGCCGCCGATAAAGGGCACGAGGGTGATGAGATACCAAAAGCCAGAACGGCCCGTGTCGTGCAGGCGGCGGATGGTGACGCAGAAATTGCCCGGAATGGTCAGGGTGGCGACCACCAGAGAGGCGTATTCCAACGGGTTGAGCGGCGGGGTCGCGTCGGGCGTGGAGAAGTGGCGCGAGTAGTCGAGCCAGATCGCGCCGCCAAGCACCAGCGTGATAATCAGCCCCCACCACCAATACTCGGCCCGGGTTGCGCGGCCGCGCACCTGAAAGGATTTGAAAACAACGGATTCAGCGGCGGCAATTGGGCCCATCATGGGGGAGGTCTCCGAACATACGATTCACTGGGGTCAGGATCGCGGAGGAAGGCGGCACAAATGCGGCAGTGCAGGGACCGCCAAACGGCATTTAGGGGAAATTGGCGGGGATGAAGCCAGCGTGGCTAATGTCGAGGCCGTTTTGGGCCATGTCGCGCCAGTCCATATGGGCCAGTTTGTCGAGCCCTTGCCAAGGCGCTGGGGTGCCGCCGCGGCGGTAGCGGCCCGAACGCCAGTGCATGAAATGCAGGTAGGCGTATTGGTCCTTGGCCCCGCGTTCGTCGCTTAGGTGTCCGGCGCGCCAGTGAAAGCGGGTTGGGCTTGGACCGCCATCGGCCCAAGGGATGGGGCCATCCGGGGTAGAATACATTTCATGCCAGAGCACCTTGTAGCGCCGCCAGGGCAGGTGGCGGCGGGCGGGGTGGAGGCTTTTGCTAAAGGCGCGGTCATCAAACCCCTGATGCTCGGGGTCCGAGAGGATACGCCGTGCGCCCCAGATGCGCCATGCGCGGCGTATGCGGCGGGTGTTACGGTAGATCGAAAGATGCCCGGCCTGAAGAAAGCCCTGCCCCGAGATGATTTCGTGCCGGGCGAGGCGTTTGGGGGTCAGTTCGCAGGCGAGCTGACCATAGATGATGTCGAGGTCGGTTGTGCCGAAGTGGGTATATTGCGCGATTTCGTCGGCAAATATTTCGCCGGTCAGAGGTTTGAAATCACAGATTTTATAGGCGTTTTCCGGGGTTATTGGACGGCCGACGACATCGGCGGCGCGGGCGGCAAAGTCCGCGAGGGACATTGGCAGGAAATGCACGTTGGGCGGATGGTTCGCGGACGGGGGTTGGTCGGTCGGGATCGCCCATGTGACGTCTGGGTTGAAGCGGCAGCTTTCGAGGGTGAGGTTGATCCAAGCGGGCCATGGGCCGAACCACGGCGCAAAGAGGATCAGGCGCGTTCCCTGCACGGGTTACTTCTTGCCGAATTTTGGCTCGGTTCCGGCGCGCAGGCGGCGGATATTGTCGCGGTGGCGCCAGAAGACGAGGATTGTCGTCGCGACCGAGAGGAAGAAGATTTGCGGCTGGCCGAGGAAGATCACCCAGAAGGACGAGGCCGCGGCGGCGATCAGCGCGGCGAGCGAGGAAATCCGCGCGGCGACGCCTACAACGAGCCATGTCAGGCAGGCGGCAATGCCTACGGGCCATGCCAGCGCCAGAAGGAGGCCGAGGAAGGTCGCCACGCCTTTGCCGCCGCGAAAGCCGAGCCAGACCGGGTAGCAATGGCCGATGAAGGCAAGGAGACCCGCGATCTGGGCTGCGTCTTCGCCCGCGTAAGCGCGCGCGATCAGGACCGCCGCCGCGCCCTTGCCGCCATCAAGGAGAAGCGTTGCGATGGCCGCCGGTTTGGAGCCGGTGCGCAGCACGTTGGTCGCGCCGATATTACCCGAGCCGATTTCGCGCAGGTTGCCGAGGCCGAAGAGTTTGGAGATGACCATGCCGAAGGGCACCGCACCAAGGAGATAGCCGAACAGCGCCCAGACAAGCAGGGTGGGGATGGAATGGGCGATCTCGGGCATCAGTCTCTCCGGTAAACGGCCGTGCCGGCCACGTAGGTCGCGAGCACCTTACCCTGCATCCGCGCGCCGTCAAACGGGGTGTTCTTGGATTTCGAGCGCATGGCGAAGCGGTCGAGGACGAAAGGCGCGTCGGGGTCGAAAAGGACGAGATCGGCAGGCGCGCCCACATCAAGGCGGCCCGAGGGCAGGCCGAGGCGGTTTGCCGGGTTGAGGGCCATGGCGCGGAAGAGGTCCGGCAGGGTCAGGAAACCGTTGTGGTAAAGCTGCATCGCGGCGGGCAGCAGGGTTTCGAGGGCGACGGCACCAGAGGCGGCCTCCTCAAAGGGGAGGCGTTTGCTCTCTTCATCCTGCGGGGTGTGCATGGACGAAATGATGTCGATCAGGCCGGATTTCACCGCGCCGATGATGGCGAGACGGTCGTCTTCGCTGCGCAGGGGCGGTTTGATCTTGAAGAAGGTGCGGTAGTCAGCGACGTCGAGTTCATTGAGCGTCAGGTGGTGGATCGAGGTGCCGGCGGTTACGTCGAGGCCGTTTTTCTTCGCACGTTCAAGCGCGGGCAGGGCGCGGGCGGTGGTGATCTGGTCGGCGTGGTATTTGACGCCGGTCATTTCCACGAGGGCGATATCGCGGTCGAGCCCCATGCGTTCGGCCATGGGCGACACGGCGGGCAGGCCCCGCAGCGTGGCGAATTTGCCCGAGGTGGCGGCGGCCCCGGCGGAGAGGCCCGGTTCCTGCGGGTGCGAGATCACCAGCGCGCCGCAGGAGCGGGCGTAGGTCATGGCGCGCGAAAGCACCTTGGTATCGGTCACGACGTGGTCGCAATCGGTAAAGGCGATGGCTCCGGCGTCGAGGAGAAAGCCGATCTCGGTCATTTCGCGCCCGTCGCGGCCTTTGGTCAGGGCGGCCATGGGCAAGACATGGACCGGCGCGGCCTCGTTGGCGCGGCGGCCGACGAATTCGAGGGTTTCGGGCGTGTCGATGGCGGGCAATGTGTCGGGGCGGGTCACCATGGTTGTGACGCCCCCGGCGGCGGCGGCGAGGCCTGCGGTCTTGTAACTTTCCTTGTGGCGTTCGCCCGGCTCGCAGACCTTGACGCCGATGTCGACGATCCCTGGCGCGAGGCATTTGCCGCCGCAATCAATGACCTCGGTGCCTTCGGGCACCACGACCTCGGCGCCGATCCCGGCGATCTTGCCGTCTTCGATCAAGAGGCTTCCGAGGGTGTCGCTCTCGCGCTCGGGGTCGATCAGGCGGGCGTTGGTCAGGAGCAGGGTGGTCATGGGTCAGGATCCTTTGCGGTTGCCGCGCGGCGTGTCGTCGGATTGGATTTGACGCATCATGCGATAGACCTCGCGGCCCTCGTCGATGCGTTCAAAGCCGATCTTGGTATGCTGTTTTTTGCCATTGTGACCCCGACGCAGTCCAGCGGCGAAATACACCGTTGTGGGCGGGCCGTCCACGAGGCTTAGCGGTGTTTCGGCGGTTAGCGGGTAGCTTTCGAGATTTCGGCCCTTGAGGGGGAGGTCGGTGGCGATAAAGGCGCGCCGGTTGGTCAGGGTATACCAGCTATGGCGGCGGCGGAATGCGTCCCAGAAGATTGGCCCGGCGGCGAGGGCGAGGCCGACGGAGAAATGGATCAGGCCAAACATCCAGAAAAAGCCCCCGACCTGCGCGGCCATGACCATCCAGAACAGGGCAAACCCGGCAAAGGCGAGGCCGAAGAGCGCGGTCATGATATTGGTGACGCCGAACGTCACCGCCCCATCGGGCCGACCCTGCCAGAGGATCGTCTCGCCCTCATCAAGGATACCTGCCCAGGGGTCGTGGCTCATACGGCGCCCCCGAGTTTGGCGGCGTTGATCTTGCGGATGGTCTCATTCGGGTCGCCCTGATATTTCACCAGATATTTATTGCCCGCGCTTGTCACCACCTGCACCACCGAGCCGAGCTTGTTCAGCTCTTTGATTTCGCCAAGGCGGATGGCGCGGTCCATGGGGCCAAGGAGGCGCATGTTGGTCAGGTCCCAGCGCACGGAGAGTTCTTCGCTCATCAGGTAGAAGGCGCGGATGGCCACGGCAAGGAGGCCGCCGATGGCACCGGTCCAGACATGCGGATTGCCCATGAACCAGAGCACCGCCATACCGATCGCCATGGCAAGGACCGCCATCCATGTATTGGTGCGCGTATAGGTCGCCCGGTCGGCACGAAACGAGGTCAGCACCTCTTCGCCGTCGGCGAGCGGGCTATTGGGGGTCATGCGGTGTTCGGACATGGGTTTGTGATCCTAGTTCAGGTAGGTGAAGAGGGCAAAGAGCGTGCCGCCAAGCCCAAGAAGCAGGATCGGCAGGGCGATGATGGCAAAGAGCACGCGGGAATGCGGCGTCATTTCGGGGCGCGCGTCGCCGCGCGGATTTAGGCGGCCATCGG
>JAAEZB010000018.1:18018-40513 GCA_018223085.1 Paracoccaceae bacterium | reverse complement strand
GCCAGAGCGGAAGGCGTCGATCTCTTCGGTGGGCAGGTCCACCGAGAAGACGCGCACGAGGCCGGTTTCATGGGCGGAGATTTCCATCGCCCCTAGCCCCCGATCCAGACGATCAGGCCGACCATGGCGAACATCACCAAAAGCGCCACGGTGGCGACGCGGCCGGACATCTTGGGATCTTTGGGGTCTTCCATCTCAGACCTCCACCGGCGCGTTGGCGCGGGTGGCGCGCAGGTTGCGGGCGAGGAGGTCCATGGCGGCCATGCGCACGGCGACGCCCATTTCGACCTGTTCCTGAATGACCGAGCGGTTGATGTCATCGGCGATTTCGCCGTCGATCTCGACGCCGCGGTTCATCGGGCCGGGGTGCATGACGATGGCGTCGGGTTTGGCGTGTGAGAGTTTCTCGGCGTCGAGGCCGTAGCGGTGATAATATTCGCGCTCGGAGGGGATAAAGCCGCCATCCATGCGTTCCTTTTGGAGGCGCAGCATCATCACCACGTCCACGTCCTTGAGGCCCTCGGTCATGTCCTCGTAAATCTCGGCACCAAATTCGGCGAGTTGCGACGGCACGAGGGTCGGCGGGCCGACGAGGCGGATGCGGTTTTCCATCTTGCCCAGAAGGATCAGGTTCGAGCGGGCAACGCGGGAATGGGCGACATCGCCACAGATCGCGATATTGAGGCGATGCAGGCGGCCCTTGGCGCGGCGGATGGTCAGCGCGTCGAGGAGGGCCTGTGTCGGGTGTTCATGGCGTCCGTCGCCAGCATTGAGCACTGCGCAGTTGACCTTTTGCGACAGGAGATCGACAGCGCCGGAATGGGGATGGCGCACCACGAGGAGGTCGGGGTGCATGGCGTTGAGGGTCATGGCTGTGTCGATCAGGGTTTCGCCCTTTTTGATCGAGGAGGCCTGCATCGCCATGTTCATCACATCCGCGCCAAGGCGTTTGCCGGCGAGTTCAAAACTCGCCTGTGTGCGGGTCGAGTTTTCAAAGAACATGTTGATTTGCGTCAGGCCGGTGAGGGCGTCGGCGTGTTTCATGTCACGCCTGTTGAGATCAACATATTGATCGGCAAGATCGAGAATGGCGGTGATTTCCTCGGGGTGAAGTGGCTCGATCCCCAGAAGGTGCTTTTGACGGAAGCTCATGGCCCGCTCCTTTTTACGCCGCGTGCCCCGCTTATAGGAACACGGCCCGGTCGGGGCAATCCCGCCCCTGTCTTCCTCTTGCTGAAAATATCCCGGGGTGAGCCGCGTGCGGCCCTTGGCCGCGCGAGGTGAGGGGCAGCGCCCCTGCATGGCGCAACTTCCCCCGCCCTGCGTGACGGGGTAGGGTGACGACATGGAATCGCATCTTATCGACTCGTTGGATTTTCATACCGCGCGCGCCCTGCTGCAATGGCAGGTCGAGCTTGGCGCGGATGAGGCGTGTCTTGATGCGCCGGTAAACCGGTATGAAACGCCCAAAGCCGCGCCGAAACCCAAGGCGGCGGTTGAGGCGGCCCCGGTGCAAGCCGCGCCGAAGGTGGACCCTGTGGCCGTGGCAAAGGCGGTGGCGGCGGGGGCGAAGACGCTCGACGATTTGCGCGCGGCGATGGGCGCGTATGAGCATTGCGAGCTTAAGCGCGGGGCGCGCAACCTTGTCTTTTCCGACGGCAATCCGGCGGCGCGGGTGATGATTATCGGCGAAGCGCCGGGCCGGGACGAGGATCGCGAGGGCAAGCCTTTCGTGGGTCGGGCCGGGCATCTTCTTGATCGGATGTTTGACGCGATTGACATGGGGCGCACGGCACCGATCTCGGCGCAGTCGATCTATATCACCAATGTCCTGCCATGGCGGCCACCGCAGAACCGCGACCCGGAGGCCGCAGAAATCGCCATGCTGCGCCCGTTCCTTGAGCGGCATGTAGAAATCGTCGCGCCCGAGGTGATCGTTCTCATGGGCAATATCGCTTGTCAGGCGGTGCTTGGGCGGCGTGGTATCACGCGGTTGCGCGGCAATTGGCAGGAGGCGTTCGGCAAGCCGGTATTGCCGATGTTCCATCCGGCCTATCTCCTGCGGCAGCCATCGGCCAAGCGCGAGGCCTGGGCGGACCTTCTTAGCCTTCAGGCCAAGTTGCGGAGTTTGGCGTAACACAATGATCGAGTTGTCGGTTCTCCTTGCGTTTATCCCGGCGGCTCTGGCGCTCAATCTGACGCCGGGGGCAGATATGATGTTCTGCGTCGGTCAGGGATTGCGGGCGGGGCCGAAGGCGGCGCTTGCGGCGGATTTCGGGATCGCGGCGGGCGCGTTTGTGCATGTGACGCTTGCGGGGCTTGGCCTTGGGGCGTTGGTCGGGGCGCACCCGGAGTTATTTCATGTGATCCGTTGGGTCGGGGTTGGTTATCTTTTGTGGCTTGCGGTGCAGTCCTTGCGGGGTAGCGCCATGCCGACCGAGGTTCAGGAGGCGAGCGCGCGGCGGGCTTTTCGCGCGGCGTTTATTGTCAATCTCACCAATCCCAAGGTGATCCTTTTCGTGCTTGCCTTTGTGCCGCAGTTTGTTGATCCGGCGCGGCCGGTTCTGGCGCAGTTCCTTATTTTTGGAACGGTGCTTGCGATTGGCGGATTGATCGTCAACGGCGCGGTGGGGATCTTTGCCGGGGGGATCGGGCGGCGCTTTGTCGCGGCACCGGGGCCACGGCGCATTCTGGGCTATATTTCTGCAGGAATTTTCGCGACGCTGGCGCTTCGGCTGGCTCTATTGGAGAAGACATGATGCCTCGATTTGACGAGAGCAAAGCGTTCATCCCGGTGCGGATCGCGGTTTTGACCGTTTCGGATACGCGGGGTTTGGATCAGGATAAGAGCGGCGACACGCTTGTCGGGCGGATCGAGGCAGCGGGGCATGTGTTGGCCGACCGCAAGATCATCCGCGACGAGCGCGCCGAGATTGCGGCGCAGCTTCGGGCGTGGTGCGACGACAAGGGCGTGGATGTCATCATCTCGACCGGGGGAACGGGCCTTACGGGGCGCGATGTCACCGTCGAGGCGCACCGTGATGTCTATGAAAAAGAGATCGAGGCCTTTGGCACGGTTTTTACCATGGTCTCGATGCAGAAGATCGGCACCAGCGCGGTGCAGAGCCGGGCGACGGGGGGCGTTGCCAATGGCACCTATCTTTTCGCGCTTCCGGGATCGACGGGGGCGTGCAAGGATGCCTGGGATGAAATCCTGCAATACCAACTCGACTACCGGCATCTGCCTTGTAACTTTGTCGAGATTTTTCCGCGTCTTGACGAACATTTGCGACGGAAGTGATGAATTGATCCGTGTCACGCGATGCGCAGTGCCTTATCTTCGGGGTGCGGCCTTGTAAGATTTGGACGGATGACACGAGGCATGGCAGGATGATGCCTTCGAGCCAGCGGGAGAAAAGCGAGCGATGCGATTTTTGAGACAAAGCCTTATGGGGTTGTTTCTCACGGCGTTGACCGTCGGGGTTTTGGTTTATGCGGCCCAGCTTTTGTTTGGGGCGATTTCCGAGCGGATGGCGCAGGAAAGCGGCGCGCCGCAGGGGCGCGAGCGGGTTCTCACAGTGCAGGTTCAGGAGGCGGTGCCGCAGCGGGTCACGCCGCATCTTGTTGCCTTTGGCGAGGTGCAGAGCCGCCGCAGTCTTGAGCTTCGGGCACGGACGGGCGGTCTTATCGTTGATCTTTCGGAGAGTTTCGTTGAGGGCGGCGCGGTTGAGGCGGGGCAGTTCCTTGTCAAGGTAGACCCGACCCGCGCGCAATATGCGCTCGACCGGGTGCGTAATGATTTGTTGGATGCAGAGGCCGAACAACGCGATGCAGAGCGTGGGCTTGTTTTGGCGCGGGACGAATTAGCCTCGGCAGAAGAGCAGGCGGCGTTGCGCCAGAAGGCGCTTGAGCGGCAGGTGGATCTTCAGGATCGTGAAGTGGGCACGGCGGCGGCGGTTGAAGATGCCGAACTTGCCCTTGCTTCGGCGCGTCAGGCGGTTGTCACGCGGCGTCAGGCGATTGCCAATGCCGAGGCGCGAATTGACCAAGCGGTGACGCGGCTTGAGCGGTCGCGCATTGCGCTTGCCGAGGCGGAGCGGGAATTGGCGGATACGGAAATCCGTGCCGATTTTGCCGGGATGCTGGCGGATGTGAGCGTTGTGCAAGGCGGGCTTGTGGCCGCCAATGAGCAGCTTGCCACGTTGATTGACGGCAAGGCGCTTGAGGTCGCGTTCCGGGTTTCGACACCGCAATATGCGCGGCTTTTGGATGATGCCGGGGTTTTGCGCCGGGCGGAGGTTCTGGTGCGGCTTGACGTGATGGGCGAAGACCTTGTTGCCGATGGCGTGATTTCGCGCGAAGGCGCGGTTGTGGGCGATGGGCAGACCGGACGGCAGATTTTTGCACGGCTTAATGCGCCGGGCGGGTTGCGGCCCGGCGATTTTGTCACGGTGCGGGTTGAAGAGGCGCCGCTCGAAGGGGCGGTGGAGCTTTCGGCCAGTGCGCTTGATGCGACGGGGCGGGTTCTTGTCGTGGGTGAGGGGGAGCGTCTTGAGGCGCTGCCGGTGACACTCTTGCGGCGGCAGGGGGATCGTATCCTTGTCACGGGTGAGGGACTCGCAGGGCGGCAGGTTGTGAACCGGCTCACGCCGCTTCTTGGGCCGGGAATCCGGGTCAAGGCGGTCAGCATCGACGGCGGCGGGGCCGCGATGCAGGAGGCCGAGACACCCGAGTTTGTGGATCTTAGCGAGGAAGAGCGCGCGCGGCTTGTGGCCTTTGTCGAGGGTAACACCAAGATGCCGAAAGAGATGAAGGCGCGTATTCTTGCCACGTTGGCGCAGGATCAGGTTCCGGCGGAGCTTGTGCAGCGGATTGAAAGCCGGATGGGGGGCTAAGGGGTCATGCGGGACATCGGCGGGCCTGCGGGCGGACTTCTCTCCTATTTCACGCGTCATGGCACGGCGGCGAACTTGTTGCTCGTGGTGCTTTTGGTGCTGGGGCTCATGGCCTTTCCCAACATGCGGGCGCAGTTCTTCCCCGATGTGATTATCGACAATGTGTCGGTCACGGTGGTTTGGGAAGGGGCGGGGCCGACGGATGTCGACGATGCCATTGTGCAGGTTCTTGAGCCGGCGCTTCTTAGCGTTGAAGGGGTCGAAAGTTCGGAATCGCGCTCGACCGAGGGGGTGGCCAATATCTCGCTTGAGTTCGAGCCGGGATGGGACATGGGGCGCGCGGCGGATGATGTGCAGGCGGCGGTGGATGCGATCACCACCCTGCCGGAAGACGCCGAAGAGCCGAGCGTGCGGCGTGGGGTCTGGCGGGATCGCGTTACGGATGTGGTTATCACCGGGCCGGTCGATCCCGAGCAGCTTGGTCAGTATGTCGATGAATTCGTGGTACGGCTTTTTGCCGAGGGTGTGACGCGCACGACGATCCGGGGCCTTGCGGCACCGGAGACCATTGTCGAGGTCGCGTCGGTCGACCTTATGTCGAACGATGTGAGCATTGCCGAGGTCGCCGCAGCCATTGCCGAGGAGGTCGATGCCGACCCGGCAGGCGACGTGGAAGGCGCGAACGCGCGGGTGCGCACGGGCGTTGAAAAACGCGCCCCGGATCAGATCGAGGGCATCGTGCTTCGGTCCAACCCGGATGGGTCCAAGCTTACCGTGGGGGATGTGGCGACGATCCGTATCGAGGGTGTGACACGGGATCGGAGCTATTTCGTTGGGGAGAGCCCGGCCATTTCCCTACGCGTGGATCGCAGCGACAAGGGCGATGCCATCGGTATCCAACACACGGTCGAAAAGGTCGCGGAGGCGATGGAGGCGACGTTGCCCCAGGGCGTCGAAATTCAGCTTATCCGCACGCGGGCGGAGGCGATTTCGGATCGTCTCAATATCCTGTTGGACAATGGGGCGGTGGGTCTTGTCCTTGTGGTGGTGCTGTTGTTCCTGTTTCTCAACGCGCGCACGGCGCTTTGGGTCGCGGCGGGGATACCTGTTGCCATGCTGGCGACGATTGCGATCATGTATGCGGTGGGGCTTACCATCAATATGATCTCGCTTTTCGCGCTTATCATCACGTTGGGCATTGTGGTCGATGATGCCATCGTCGTGGGCGAACATGCGGATGCGCGGGCGCGCAAGCTGCGCGAAGGGCCGATGCAGGCGGCCGAGAACGCGGCGCGGCGCATGGCGATGCCGGTGTTTTCGTCGACGCTTACCACGGTGATTGCCTTTTTCGGGCTGACCTTTGTGAGCGGGCGGTTCGGGGATCTTATCTCGGATATGCCGATAACGGTCATCGTGGTGCTTTTGGCGTCCTTGGTGGAGTGTTTCCTCATCCTGCCGCACCACATGGCGCATGCGTTGAAGCATACGGCGAAAGAGCATTGGTATGATTGGCCAAGCCGCACCGTCAATCGCGGCTTTCGCTGGTTCCGGGAGCGGCTTTTCCGGCCGTTTGTCACAGGAGTTGTCAAACTGCGCTATCTGGTGATTGCGCTGGCGGTTCTGGTCTTGGCGTCGCAGCTTGCGCTTGTGGTTGGGGGCGAGGTCAAATGGCGGTTCTTCAATGCGCCGGAACGGGCCTCGGTCACGGGGAACTTCTCGATGCTGCCATCGGCAACGCGCGAAGATACGCTTGCCATGATGCGCGAGATGCAGCGCGCGACAGAGGCGCTTGGGGCGGAATATGAAGAACGTTATGGCACCAACCCGCTTGATTTCGTGCTGGCCGAGGTGGGGGGCAATTCGGGCCGTCCACTGCCGGGGGCAGAGACATTGGATAGCGATCTTCTTGGCGGGATTGCCATTGAGTTGATCGACCCGGACCTGCGGCCTTATTCGAGTTTTCAGTTCGTAGGTGAATTGCAGGAGACGGTGCGCCGTCATCCGCTCGCCGACACGGTCAGTTTCCGCGGATGGCGATCCGGGCCGGGGGGCGATGCGCTTGACGTGCGGTTCTACGGGGCCGAGGCGGCGACCCTCAAAGAGGCGTCCGAGGCGCTCAAATCGGCGCTTACGGCCTATCCTGAGGTGTCGGCGATTGAGGACAACCTTGCCTATGACAAGCAGGAGCTTGTGCTTGAGCTTACGGCGCAGGGGCGCGCGCTTGGGTTTTCCATCGACGCCTTGGGACGGGTGCTGCGGCATCGGCTCAACGGGCTTGAGGCCGCGACCTATCCGGATGGGCCGCGTAGTGCGACGATCCGGGTCGAGCTTCCGGCGTCAGAACAGAGCGCAGATTTCCTTGAGGGTAGCATGATGCGCACGCCCGAAGGGGCCTATGTGCCGCTGGCCGATATCGTCTCGGTCACGCGCAGCACCGGGTTTTCGACCGTGCGGCGAGAGAACGGGGTGCGGCTCATTAATGTCACCGGCGATATTTCCGAGGATGATCCGGCGCGGGCGCAGGAGGTCACGCAATCCCTTGTCGATACGATCCTGCCCGATATTGCTTCGCGCTATCAGGTCAACTGGGAGATGGCGGGGCTTCAGGAGCAGGAGCAGGAGTTCTTCAGGGACATTCGCAATGGCATGATCCTGTGTTTTGCGGGGATTTATATCGTGTTGGTCTGGGTCTTTTCGAGCTGGACGCGCCCCGTGGTTGTCATGTCGATCATTCCCTTCGGCTTTGTGGGGGCGATCTATGGGCATTATGCCTTTGACGTGCCGCTCTCGATATTCTCGGTGGTGGGGCTTTTGGGCATGTCCGGCATCATCATCAACGATTCCATTGTGCTTGTGTCGACGGTGGATGAATACGCCAAAGACAGGGGGATTCTGCCCTCGATCATCGACGGGACGGCGGATCGTCTGAGGCCGGTGTTCCTTACCACGGCGACGACGGTGATCGGGCTTGCGCCGCTATTGGGCGAGAAGAGCCAGCAGGCGCAGTTCCTCAAGCCGACGGTTATTACGCTGACCTTCGGGCTTGGGTTTGGCCTTATTCTGGTGCTGATGGTGGTGCCAGCGCTTTTGGCGATTCAGACGGATGTCAGCCGTCAGGTGCAGGCGTTGCGCCGGGCGCGCAAGTCGCCGCAACTGGCCAGTATCCTATTGCCGAGCGTGGCGGCGATTGGGATTTGGGGCGTGGTCTGTCTTCGGATGTATCTTGTGGCGGGGGCGGCCCCGGCGATGCTGGGTGCGATGACGCCTGTTGCGGCGCTTGGTGTTTTCATCGCGGGCGCGGCGGTGATCTGCCTTTTGGCCTATGGGATTGGGGCGCTTATTCTGTTGCGGCGCGGCGGCGGGATCGTTGCAGAAGAAGGCAGCGCCTAGCGCCCGTCGCAGCCGCGAATGTCCACAGCGTGTTTGGTGCCGATGACCGTTACCCGAAGGGCGGAGCGGTCGAGCATGAAGCTCTGGCCAGAGACATGTTGCATCGTGGTTTCGGCAAAGAGTGTGCCACCGGCGCGGCGGGTTTTCGGCTCGGCCACCCAGACGTCGGGCAGGCCCGCCTCGATCACGGCAGCCTCGGGGGCGCCCGCGCTGGGCATGTCGATTTCAAGCGACAGGGCGAGACCTTTGGCCGTGGGGGAAATACGGCAGCGTATGTCGCGCAGCCCGGCCTCGCGGGCCGAGAAGGGGCGCGCGGCAAGGGCCGCAGCGATGAGCGGGTCACGTTTTGTGGCCTCGGCGGGCAGCGTTGCCTTGACCTTGAGGCGCTGGGGCACGCAGATTTCCTTGCACACCCCGATATCGAGCGTGCCACGCAGTTTTATCGGGCGGTCATCACGTTTGGGATCAAGGGCAAGGGGCAGGATGACCTCGTCCATGTAGCCGATGGAGCGCATGCCGCTTTGGGTAAAGACCGTGGGCGTGGGCCATGTGATGCCCGCGCTGGCAAGGTTGCCGGAGCGGGACCAGTCGAGCACCGGGGGCACGCCCGCGTCGCCCGGCGCGCGCCAGTAGGTTTTCCAGCCATCCTTGAGCCGGATACGCAGCGCGGCGATATGATCGCCGGAGGCGGTGCGCCACCCGGTCAGGATATCGGCCTCGGCCACGGCGCCGGTGCCACCGCCCGCAAGGGCAGGCAGGGGAATGGACAGCGCCATGAGGAGCGCGGTTGCGAGCGAAAGGGTAGAAGAACGAAGGGTCATGCCCTTGTAGATGGGCGATTGCGCGCTCAAGGACAACTCACTTTCGGGCGAGGAAATGCGCGGCTTTTGTAACATCGCTCGCGGATTTCAGCGCATGGGGCTTGTGGCGGGCGCGGGCGCGGCACATCTTGGAGGGGAGAGGTATCGGGAGAGTGATCGTGGACGAGGCCGCAAAAGGGCAGGATAAGACGGTGATGGACCTGACGGGGAAAATCCTGATCGCCATGCCGGGCATGGGGGATTCACGGTTCGCGGGGGCGGTTGTGTTGCTCTGTGCGCATTCGCCGGAGGGGACGATGGGGCTTATCGTCAACAAGCCGGTAGACGAGATGGCTATGCGCGACCTGTTCGAACAGCTTGGGATTGCGCAGGAGGGAGCACCGGACAAGGCGCCGCTTTTCTTTGGCGGGCCGGTGGAGACGGGGCGCGGGTTCGTGCTGCACACGGATGAATATCATTCGGGGCTATCGTCGCTTGAGATCGGGGCCGGGTTCAAGATGACGGCGACGCAGGACATCCTTGAGGATATTGCCGCAGGTCGAGGGCCGCGCGCGGCGCTGGTGGCGCTTGGCTATAGCGGTTGGGGGCCGGGGCAGCTTGAGGCAGAGATTGCCGAGAATGGCTGGCTCATCGGGGATGCGAGCGAGGCATTGATTTTCGGCACCGAGGTTGAAGGCATCTGGGCTCAGGCCTTGAAGGGCTTGGGGATTGATCCCCTGACTCTTTCGGCGACGGCGGGGCACGCCTGAGGCCGAGGATGGGGGCGCTGCCCCCGTCATCGCCTTTGGCGACGACTCCCCCGGGATATTTTTAGCAAGAGGAAGATCAGGGGCGCGGCGCTGCGGCGCGGCGCAGGCGGTCGTTTATGGCGCGGCCAAGACCGTGGTCGGGGATTGGGGAGACGGCAATGACCTCGGCGCCGAGCGCGTCCATGGCGTGTAGGTGATGAAAGAGATTGGCCGCGGCCTCGGTCAGGTCGCCCGAGGGGGAGAGGTTCATTGCGGCGTCGACCTTGCCAAAGCCGAGGAGTTTTTCGCCGGGGCGCAGATCGGTGGCGTTGAGGCGCACGGGCGCGCCGGGGGCGTAATGCGAGGTCATCTGACCGGGGGCCGAGAGCGGATCACCGGCACCATGCAGGGCGAGCGGTGCGCCGAGCGCGGCTTCGAGCGCCTCTTGTGGCAGGCCGCCGGGGCGCAGGAGGGTTGGTGTTTCGGCAAGGCCGAGGATCGTTGATTCAAGACCCACGTCACAGGCCCCGCCATCGACCACGGCGGCAATGCGACCCGAGAGACCCGCCGCGACATGGGCCGCGGTTGTCGGGCTTATTTTGCCGGAGGGGTTGGCGGAGGGCGCAGCGACGGGGCCGTCAAAGGCGGCAAGCAGGGCGCGGGCGACCGGGTGGGCGGGGACGCGGATGGCCAGTGTGGGCAGGTCGGCCGTCACCAGCGGCGAGAGACCTGCATCGGGGCGGATCGGCAGGACCAGCGTCAGCGGGCCGGGCCAGAAGGCCGAGGCGAGGCGGTCGGCCATGTCGGTCCATTCGACATAGCGCTTGGCGGTTTCAATGCTGTCCACATGCACGATCAGCGGATTGAAACGCGGCCGCCCCTTGGCCTCGAAGATGCGGGCCACGGCCATATCGTTGCGTGCATCGCCGCCAAGGCCATAGACCGTTTCAGTCGGGAAAGCGACCAGAGCCCCGTCCGAAAGAAGGGCGGCGGCGCGGGCGAGGCCAGGGGCATCGGGGCTAAGGAATTCAGTCTTCACGGCGGGTTCCGGCAAGGGTTTCAGTGACGCAGCGTTCTTGTTTGATAGGAGCATACACGCTCTATACGCTAGAGGGAAAAGCTGCAAATAAGCGCCGCACAAGCCGCCACTTCAGGAGAGAGCCATGCCCTTCCGCGCCCCCGTTTCCGAGTTTCAGTTTCTGTTTGATCACGTTGTGGATTTCTCGCAAGTGACCGGGACGGACCGTTTTGCCGAGGCCGAGAAGGATATGGTTGACGCGATCCTCGCCGAGGCGGGGCGCATGTGTGAAGAGGTCTTGTATCCGGTGCAGCGCAACGGCGATCTTGAGGGCGCGGTGCTTGAGAATGGCAAGGTGCGTTCGTCGCCCGGTTTTGCCGAAGCCTATGGCCAGATCGCCGAGGGCGGCTGGATCTCGACCAGTGCCGACCCGGAATTCGGCGGCATGGGGCTACCGCATACGATCACCACGGCGGTGAATGAGATGATGAGCGCGTCCTGCCTGTCGTTGCAGCTCAATCCGCTGATGACGCAGGGCCAGATCGAGGCGCTTGAGCATCATGCCAGCGATGAGATCAAGGCGCTTTATCTGCCCAAGCTCATTAGTGGCGAATGGGCGGGCACCATGAACCTTACCGAACCGGCGGCGGGGTCGGATGTGGGCGCGTTGCGCTCCAAGGCAGAGCCGAATGGCGACGGGTCTTATGCGGTCAGCGGTCAGAAGATTTTCATCTCCTGGGGCGACAATGATTTCACCAAGAACATCTGTCACCTTGTGTTGGCGCGTCTGCCCGATGGCGTGCCGGGCACCAAGGGGATCAGCCTTTTCCTCGTGCCGAAATTCCTGCCGGATGAAAATGGTGAGCCGGGCGTGGCCAATAGTGCCAAGGTTGTGAGCCTTGAGCATAAGATGGGGCTGCATGGTTCGCCCACGGCTGTGATGCAGTATGATGGTGCGACCGGCTGGCTTGTCGGGGAGCCGCATGACGGAATGCGCGCCATGTTCACCATGATGAACAACGCTCGCCTTGGTGTTGGCGGGCAGGGGATCGGCGTTGCTGAAGGGGCTTATCAGCATGCGCTGGCCTATGCGCAGGAGCGCAAGCAGGGCCGCACCCCGGTTGAGGGCGGTAGCGGCGCGATCATTGACCATGCCGATGTGCGCCGGATGCTGGCGACGATGAAGGCGGATATTTTCGTGGCGCGGGCGATCGAGATGGCCTGTGCCGTGGCGATCGATATGACCACGGGGACCAAGGATGCAGAATGGAAAGCACGGGCGGCGTTCCTGACTCCGATTGCCAAGGCCTTTGGCACCGATACCGGCATTGCAGTCGCCGAAATGGGCGTGCAGGTGCATGGCGGTATGGGCTTCATCGAGGAAACAGGCGCGGCGCAATATTCGCGCGATGTACGTGTTACCGCGATTTACGAGGGCACCAACGGCATTCAGGCGATGGACCTTGTGGGACGCAAGCTCATGGATGGCGGCGAGGCGGCCTATCGTCTTCTTGATGAGATCGAGGCCAATGCCGAGGTTGCGCGCAGCACCTTGCCCGAGCTGGCCGAGCCGGTTTGGGAGGCGACGGAGACGTTGCGCGAGACGACGGAATGGCTTGTGGCGCAGGGCGACATGAATGAGCGGTTTGCCGGATGTGTGCCGTTCCTCAGAGGGTTTGCCCGTGTGCTTGGCGCGCATTACCACCTGCGCGCGGCGATGGCCGAGAGCGACGCAGGGGCCCGCACCAAGCTCGCACGGTTCTACATCACGCGGATGCTGCCCGAGCATGTGGGGCTTTTGGCCCATGCGGTGCGCGGGGCCGAAGACCTTTACGCGATCTCGCCTGAAGACCTCGCGTTGTGATGGGCGGGGGCGTGTCGGGCATCAGATATCCGTGGGACGCAGCGCCGGAGCATGGCGAGGCGATCGAGGTTGCCGAGGGCGTGCTTTGGATGCGGTTGCCGCTTCCGATGACGCTCGATCATGTGAATGTCTATGCGCTTGATGATGGCGATGGCTGGACCATTGTCGATACGGGATTTGATTCGAAAAAATCGCGCGGCATCTGGCAGACGCTTCTTGAGGGGCCGCTCAAGGGTAAGCCGGTCACGCGGGTGATCGTGACCCACCACCATCCTGACCATGTGGGCCTCGCCGGGTGGTTCCAGAGCGAGCATGGCGCAGAGCTTTGGACGACGCGCACGGCGTGGCTTTTTGCGCGGATGCTACAGCTTGACGAGCAGGCGGTACCGACGCAGGAGTCGCTCGATTTCTATCGTCGGGCGGGGATGGACGAAGAGGTCTTTAAGCAGCGCGCCAGCGAACGACCGTTCAATTTCTCCGACGTGGTGGCGCCGATGCCTGTTGGGTTCAAGCGCATCAAGCAGGGCGATGTGGTGCGTATTGGCGGGCGCGATTGGGACGTGCATATCGGCAATGGCCATGCACCGGAACATGCGACCTTCTGGAGCCGAGACGACAATCTCGTGCTGTCGGGGGATCAAATTCTGCCCTCGATCAGTTCCAATATCGGGGTCTATGCAACCGAGCCGGAAGCGGACCCGGTCGGCGACTGGATGGAATCCTGTGAGCGGCTGGCACAATATGCGCGCGAGGATCACCTTGTGCTGGGCGGGCATAAATTGCCGTTCACGGGGATGCCCCTGCGCATGAAGCAGTTGATCGACAACCATCACGGCGCGCTTGATCGCCTTTTGGAGCATCTCGATGCGCCGCAGACGGCAGGCGAGTGTTTCCTGCCGATCTTCAAGCGCCAGATCGGCGGGGCGGCCTATGGGCTGGCGCTTGTCGAGGCGCTTGCCCATCTTAACCATCTCTACCATGTTGGTAAGGTAAGCCGCACCCTGCGCGATGACGGGGCGTGGCTCTGGCAACGGGTGGAGTAGGGCCATGGGCAACGGAATCGAGACCTCTGTAGAAGTCGCAGAAGCGGCGATTTTGCCGCGGCGTCATGAGGCCCATGCCGACCCGGATGCGCCCTGTGGCGAGGAAATGCCGCAAGCTCTCAACGAACGCCCGGTGACCGAGAAAAGCCCAGCGGAATGGGCCTATGAGCGGCTTATCCTCTATATCCAGGATTTCGAGGAACAGCTCGACAACGAGCACGAGGTCGCCATGGGGTTTACCGGTGGCGATGCGGGTGTGCTTCGGATCGAGGGGATGGGTTTTTTCGATCCCGACATGATTACCTTTTATGGCACCGATTCGAACGGCATCAAGACGCAGCTTGTCCAGCATGTGAGCCAGCTTTCGGTGATGCTTCGGGCGCTGCCAAAGATGACGGACGAGGCCGCACCGACGCGGATCGGGTTTCGTCTTGCTGCTGATCTTGAGAAGGCGGGGGAGTGATCGGGGCAATCGCGCCCGATTGACGTGGTGACAGGCGTTTTCGAATCCGCTAATCAGGGGGCAGGATTTACGGAAGGAAACGCACTTATGGCTGATCACAAGCACGGAACTATGGACACGTCGGTTCAGGAAAAGACCTTTGCCGGGTTCATCAAGGCATCCATTTACGTCGCAGCGGCGTCGATTGGTATTTTGATCTTCATGGCGCTGGTCAACAGCTAAACCATTTCTACTTTGTCCGGGGGAGTGTCCCAGTGATGCGTGTGTTTCGCCTTTGTTTGGCTCTTATCATGGTCGTGTCTGTGGCCGCTTGTGCGGTCAACGAGGACAGCGCCTCGGACGAAGATATTCGGCAGGTTGTCTATAGTCATGACGGCCCGCCTCGTCTGACCCTCTATACGATGGTCAGCAACGATACGGGCGCGGGTGCCCATACATCGCTTCTTATCAATGGATCGCAGCGCGTGGCCTGGGATCCGGCGGGGAGCTTCCGCGCCGAGAGCATCGTGGCACGGGGCGATGTGGTCTATGGCATGACGCCGAAGATGGTTGATGTCTACACGCGCTTTCATGCGCGTGAGACCTACCACGTCATCATTCAAGAACTGGATGTGTCGCCCGAGGTGGCGGAGATCGCGTTGCGCCGGGCGCAGAGCTTTGGTGCGGTTGCGCAATCGCAATGCGCGCTTAGCACTGGCAAGCTTCTCAAGGGTGTGCCGGGGTTCGAGGATGTTCCGGTAACATATTATCCGAACAAGCTCATGGAGGCCTTTGCGAAGAAAGGTCCACGCACGCGCGAGTTGTTCGAATATGATGGCGACGACAAGACCAAGGTTTTGGCCGCGTTCAACGCCGAGCGTGTGGCAGAGACGCGCGCACGTCGCCGGGCTGAGGCCGAAGCGGTTGTTGCAACGGCGGAATAAGCTTTACCCGACGAGGTAAAGCCCAAGATAGAGCGTCGCTGCGCCGCCGAGGATGGCGTAGATCACGTTCTTGGTCAGGTAGCCGATTGCGAGTGTCATCAGAGCCGCCACGAGGCGGGCGGGATCTGTCTGCCCCCCTGTGCCCGAGGGCCAGAGCACCAAGGGCGCGACGAGGCCGGGCAGGACCGCCACGGCGGTATAACGCAGGTGGCGCAGGATCCAGGGCGGCAATTCGCGGTCGCCGATCATACCAATGAACACAAAGCGCAGCACGAATGTGCCGATGCCAAGGGCGAAGATGATGAACCAGGTGGTGGCTGTCTCGCTCATGTCCGGGCCTTTCTCTCAAACCAGAGTTCAGCCTGAGCGCCGATAATCATTGCGCCGAGGGCCGCTATCATCAGGCCAAGGTTATAGGGCACCCAGGCAAAGCCGAGCGCCAGCGCGATGGATGCCGCCGCAGCCAAGATATGTGGCAGGGTGCGCAGCATGGGGCCGATCATGGCGATGAAGGTAATCGGCACGGCAAAGTCGAGCGCCATCTCGGGCGGGATCGACTGGCCCACCATGGCGCCGATCAGGGTAAAGAGATACCAGAGGGGCACGATGGGGGTAATTACGCCAAAGTAATAGGCGACCCGCTCGGGCACCGTCATTTCGGGCCGGGTTTCATAGGTCACGATGGACATGGCGTAGGCCTGATCGACCATGAGATAGGCGATAAAGGCGCGTTTCCAGAGCGGAGCCTTGCCGATATAAGGGGCGAGCGAGGCGGAATACATCGCCATGCGCAGGTTTACGGCCAGCGCCGAGAGGATCACAATCAGAGTCGGCGCGTTCTCATTCATCAGTTGCAGTGCCGTGAACTGCGACGCGCCGGCGATGACCACGATGGAAAACCCCATGGTTTCCATGAGGTTGAGACCGGATTCGGTTGCTACGACCCCAAAGAGGAGCGCGAAGGGCGTCACCACGAGGATAAAGGGAATCCCGTCGCGAAAGCCTTTCCAATAGGCGGAATTGGTGCTGGAGGCGGCCATGACTTGCCCCTAGATTGATGTATACCACAACCGCCTAACCCGCCCGCGAAGGAGATGCAATTGGCTACGTCACGAGAGACCGACGACTATCTCATCGCGCCTGACCCTGCTGCGGCGCGTTTGCAGCGTGCCGTCGTGGGGCGAGATCAGTCGGGGGAAGAGGTCTCGGTTCAGGTTGTGGAAGAACGCCCGCTGACCATTTTTCTTAACAGCCGCGAAATTGTAACGGCGATGACGATTGGGGATTACCCGGAATACCTTGCGCTTGGGTTCCTGCGCAATCAGGGGATGCTATCGGGGGCGGATGAGGTCACCGGTATCGATTATGATGAGGAGCTTGAGACCGTCGTTGTGCGCACGGCGCAGGAGACGGATCACGAGGCCAAGCTTGCCAAGAAAACGCGCACCTCGGGCTGTGCGGTGGGGACGGTGTTTGGCGACATGATGGAGGGGCTTGAGGGACTGACGCTGCCGGAGGCGCGCCTGCGGACCTCGGAGCTTTATGCTCTGGCGCAGAAGATTAATCGCACGCCGTCTCTCTATCTTGAGGCGGGGGCAATCCATGGCACGGTGCTTTGCCAGGGGGATAGACCGCTTGTCTACATGGAGGATGTGGGGCGGCATAATGCGGTCGATAAGGTCGCGGGATGGATGACGCACACAGGGGCGACGGCGGGCGACAAGGTGCTCTATACGACCGGGCGGCTCACCTCGGAAATGGTCATCAAGACGGCGCTCATGGGAATTCCTATTCTTGCCTCACGTTCGGGCTTTACCGCTTGGGGCGTGGAGATCGCGCAGGAGGTCGGCCTGACCCTGATCGGGCGGCTTCGGGGGCATCGGTTTACCTGTCTGAGTGGCGATCATCGGCTGGTGCGGGATGTGGACCCGGCCGAGATTCCGCAGGAGGACAGGAAACATCGACGTAAGTCGGCGAGTGGAACTGACGAGTGATTATTGAACTTTAGGGTGAGTGTTTTGAATGAAATATCAATTTTCCGAGGTTGAAACAGTCGGTGCCAAATTGATGATGCGCGCGATAACCGGGCGCAGGCGAACGTTCTCATGGAAGAAACTGACGTTTTCCACGGTATTTTGGCCACTTGTCCAAGGGGGTATTCATGCGGCGGGCGGCATGGCGATTGTACACCACCTTTTGGCCCCTTATGTCGGGTCGCCCCAGACTTTTGCGCTGCTCGTCTCTCTGTTGGGGTGCTCTCTTGGACTCGCGGTTATGAAGGGCGCCCCGAGGGCTGCGCTTAAATGGCATGTCGACGATATGCTGCAATCGCCCCCATACTTGGGGAACATGACTTTTGAAGCGGATGAAGAGCGTTTTTCCATACATAATGGTTCATTGAAATGGATAGTGGGATGGAACGCGGTTCAGCAGGTCAGAAAGTTTGGGGATGGCATATGTCTTTATGTCGGTCCTTTCGTTTATGTTATTCAAGTAACAACTATACCCGAGGCGGAAAAGCAGGCGTTTTGGGATGATGTTTTGCGTTGGACCTCTTCTGACGTTGAGCAGGGAAGCAAGGTATGACCGAACAGATTTATGAGTTTGCATATCAGCCCACGACTCGCGAAATTCGGCAGGCGATGGCGCTCGGAAGAAGGCAAATCTATCGTGGTGTATGGCGGGTGCTGTCGATGGTTTTAGGCATGTTTCTCGCTTTGGGCGCCATGGTGGTAGGCGTGATCGTCCTGCAGAGTATTCTGAGGGCGTTGGGTGTGGACCTGCGATCTGCTGTAAACTTTTACTATCTCGCGCTTTTGGGAGGGGGTGTTGTCGGGGTGTTAATTGCCTGGGCGTTTAACACTAGATTGGCGCAAATCTACGTTGAGTCTCCCATGCTGCAAGGGGCATCTCTGAGCATCGGACCTAAGCACATCGTTCTTGGAAACCGAAGAAGCCAAAATGTTGTTGATTGGCGGGATATTCCCACACTGGTAGTGCGCAAGAACATGGTGGTTGCGGTTTTGCACAGTTGCATGCTTGTGGTGCCTTTTCGCCTCGTCGAAGAAGCCGGTATTGATCCGAAAAAATTGGTCGGGGACATGCAGGGATGGTTTGATGCTGCTCGGATCAGCAAGCCATGACACTCCCTTTGGGGATCATCCTTGCCGGTGGTAAGGCGACGCGGATGGGGGGCGGCGATAAGGGGCGGCTTGAGATTGGGGGGCAGAGCCTTTTGGAGCGCGTGATGGCGCGGCTTGGGCCGCAGGTCGCAGGGATGGCGATGAATGCCAATGGCGATGCAGCGCGGTTTGCGGATTTGGGGCTGCCGGTGTTGGCGGATAGTTTGCCGGATCATCCGGGGCCATTGGCGGGGGTCTTGGCCGGGTTGGATTGGGCCGCAGAGCAGGGGGCGGACCGGATCGTCACCGCCGCCGCCGATACGCCGTTTTTCCCGACCGACCTTGTGGCGCGATTGGAGCAGGAGGCCGTGGGGATGGAGGCGCCTCTGGTTCTCGCGGCGAGCCGGGAGGGGGAGAAGGTCTGGCGGCAGCCGACCTTTGGTCTTTGGCCCGTGGCGTTGCGGGAGGATTTGCGCGCGGCGCTAGAGGGGGGCTTGCGTAAGGTCGTCCTCTGGACGGATCAGCATGGCGGGCGCGAGGCGGTTTTTGAGAGCGCGGGGTATGATCCGTTTTTCAACATCAACACCCCTGAGGACCTCGCCACGGCGCAGGGTCTTGTGCAAGGATAGGCGCATGCGGATTTACGGCGTGACCGGTTGGAAGAATGCGGGCAAAACGGGCCTGATGGAGCGGCTTGTGGCGGAGATCACGGGGCGGGGGTTTTCCGTCTCGACGGTCAAACACGCCCATCACAGATTCGATGTCGATCAGCCCGGCAAGGATAGCCATCGTCACCGGGTTGCGGGGGCGTCGGAGGTTCTCTTGGCGTCAGGGAATCGCTGGGCCTTGATGCATGAGTTGCGGGATGAGGAAGAGCCGTCGCTTGAGGCGCTTTTGGCGCATCTGTCGCCGGTCGATCTGGTTCTTGTGGAAGGATATAAGCGGGACCGCCATCCAAAGGTCGAGGCGTTTCGGCAAGAGACGGGTAACCCGCTCATTGCCCCCGAGGACCCGACGATCCGGGCCGTGGCTGCCGATTGCCCGATTGAGACTGATCGCCCGGTATTTGACTTGAATGACACCGGCGCGATTGCCGATTTCATTCTTGGGGAGGTTGGGTTGTGAGCCTGACGCCGCCGCCCTTGCGAGATGATTGTTTTGCCTTGCCTGCCGGGACGCACTGGACACCGGTGGATGAGGCTTTGGCTTTGCTGCGGGAGCGGTTGGGGCCGGTGACGGGCGTGGAGACTGTGCCGCTTGCCAAGGCGCTGGACCGGGTGTTGGCCGAGGATATGCATGCCAGACGGGCCAATCCGCCGGTGGCGAACACAGCGGTGGATGGTTATGGGTTGCGCCATGCGGATGTGGCTGATGGACCTCAGAGCTTGCCGCTTGTGGCGGGGCGTGCGGCGGCGGGAGTGCCATACGATGGCGTATTATCTCCCGGCCATGCGGTGCGCGTGTTGACCGGGGCGGCGTTGCCCGAGGGGGTCGATACGGTGATCCTTCAGGAGGATGTGACGACCGACGAGGCGGTGATTGCCTTTCACGGGCCGTTGAAGAAGGGGGCGAATACGCGGCGTGCGGGTGAAGATGTCGCCGAGGGCGAAATGCTTTTCGAGGCCGGGCGTGTGCTTGGGCCAGCGGAGATCGCGCTTTTGGTGGCGACGGGTCAGGCGCAGGTTTCTGTGCGCAAACGGCTTCGGGTGGCGGTTTTGTCGACGGGAGATGAATTGGCCGAGCCGGGAGAGGCGGCGCGGGCGGATCAGGTCTATGATGCGAACCGTCCGATGCTTATCGCGATGCTGCGGCGGTTCGGGTTTGAGCCGGTGGATATGGGGCGTGCGCCGGATGATCGCGCGGCGCTTGCTGTGATGCTCGACAAGGCCGCAGAGCAGGCGGATGCGATCCTGACGTCGGGCGGGGCCTCGGCGGGGGATGAGGACCATATGTCGGCCCTTTTGCGCGAGGCGGGGGCGATGAGCCTCTGGCGGATCGCGATCAAGCCGGGACGGCCTTTGGCCTTGGGGATGTGGCAGGGGGTGCCGGTCTTTGGCTTGCCGGGGAATCCGGTGGCAGCGATGGTTTGCACATTGGTCTTTGCGGGTCCGGCGATGGGGCTTATGGCGGGGCAGGGCTGGCAGGAGCCGGGGCGGATTGCCGTGCCCGCCGGGTTTTCCAAGTCGAAAAAAGCCGGTCGGCGCGAATATCTGCGGGCGCGGTTGCGCGACGGGCGGGTCGAAGTTTTTGCTTCGGAAGGGTCCGGGCGGATTAGCGGACTGAGCTGGGCCGAGGGGCTTGTCGAACTGCCGGATGGGGCGATGGAGATCGAGGTTGGTACACCGGTGACATTCATCCCTTATGCGGGGTTCGGGCTTTAGTCTGGGAAGGCTAGCGCGGCCCCGTCACGCAGAACGGCACTAATCTGGGCGGTGTAGTCGTCGCCATCCTTCTTATGTTCGGCCCCGTCATGCATCAACACGGGCGCATGCAGGCGAAAGGCGGCACGTCCGTTTTTGCGACCGCGCACAAGGACAAGTTTAGCGGCGCGCCCGAGGCGTGGTTGCAGGGGCAGGCATTCAACGGAGCCGAGGCGGGGCTGCATCGCGGCGAGGAGGTCGGGCAGGCGTTCGGCGCGGTGGATGAATGTTGCGATGCCCTTGGGCGCAAGGCGACGTGCGGCGATATCGACCCAAGCCTCAAGCGGCAGCGCCTCGCCCCGTCCGGTCTCGCGGCTCGCATCTTGCGATGGATTCCCGGCGGAGCGGTCAAACCAAGGCGGATTGGCGATGACGTGGGTAAATTGACGCTGGCGCAGGTTCGCAGGCAGGGCGGAAAGGTCAGCGGTAATCACGTCAAGCGGCAGGGCATTGGCAGCAGCATTTTCGCGGGCAAGCGCGGCATAGGCAGGTTGCAGTTCTACACCGATGATCGAGAGGTCAGAGACACGCGCCGCAAGGCAGAGCGCCGCAGTGCCAACGCCACAACCAAGATCAAGCACCGTGTCCCCGGCCCGCGCGGGAACGGCGGCGGCGAGAAGCACCGGATCAACCCCGGCGCGGTAACCGTGTGCCGGTTGGCGGATGCTCAGACGCCCGCCGAGATAGGCGTTTTCGGTGATCCCGGTCATCGCCCGAGTGGTATCTCGTTATCGCGCATCACGGTTTCGGCCTCGTCGAGATCATCTTCGCGCACCATGAGGCGGCGCGGCATGATGCCGATGGAGCCTTCGAGCACGCTCATATTTACGTCCATTTCAAAGCAGGCTATACCCTCGCCTCTAAGGAGAGCCGAGGCGAAGGCGATGATCGTGGGGTCGTTGCTGCGCAGAAGTTCTTTCATGACTGGGGATGTAAAGGCAGGTCGGGACGGTTGTCGAGACCTGTGACGGGGATGTGATGGGTCTGGACCAAGCTGCTACCAAACCGCATGAGGCGCTTGCCGCCGTTTTGGCCGAGGATATGGAGGCGGTGAACGCCCTCATTGCCGAGCGCATGGCGAGCGAACACGCGCCGCGTATTCCGGAGGTGACGGCGCATCTTGTGGGGGCGGGAGGCAAGCGGTTGCGCCCGATGCTTACCCTCGCGGCGGCACAGATTTGCGGCTATGAGGGTCCGTATCACGTACATCTCGCGGCGACGGTGGAATTTATCCATACGGCGACGCTCCTGCATGACGATGTGGTTGACGAGAGCGCACAGCGTCGGGGGCGGCCGACGGCGAACCTTCTCTGGGACAACAAGTCTTCGGTTCTGGTCGGTGATTACCTGTTTTCACGGTCGTTCCAGTTGATGACGGAGACTGGCAATCTTGACGTGCTGCGTATCCTATCGAACGCTTCGGCGACGATTGCCGAGGGCGAGGTTTTGCAGCTCACGGCGGCGCAGGATTTGCGCACGGATGAGGGGATCTACCTTCAGGTGGTGCGCGGCAAGACGGCGGCGCTTTTCTCGGCGGCGACGGAAGTTGGCGGGGTGATCGCCGGGGCCGATCCGGCGCATGTTCAGGCGTTGTTTGATTATGGCGATGCGCTTGGGATTGCGTTCCAGATCGTAGATGATCTTTTGGATTATCAAGGGGATAGCAAAGCGACCGGCAAGAATGTCGGCGATGATTTCCGCGAGCGGAAACTTACCCTGCCGGTTATCAAGGCGGTGGCCAAGGCGGACGCGGACGAGCGCGCCTTCTGGGTTAAAACGATCGAGAAGGGCAAGCAGGATGAGGGCGA
>JAAEZB010000018.1:0-17779 GCA_018223085.1 Paracoccaceae bacterium | reverse complement strand
GAAGATCAGGAAAGGGTCGTTGCGGCGACCCACCAGTCGGGCTGTGCCTTGCGGATGCGGGCGGCGGCGTCTTCTGCGGCGGCTTGGGTTGGGTAGAGGCCAAAGCAGGTTGCGCCGGAGCCGGACATGCGCGCGAGACGGGCATCCGAGAGGGCGGCGAGCGTGGCGTCGATTTCCGGTGCAAGGGTGCGGGCGGGTGGTTCGAGGTCGTTACGCTGTGTGGCGAGCCAGTTGCAGAATGTATTAAAATCGGCGCCTTGCGGGATAGGGTCCATGGGGGCGTTGGTTTTCGAGGTCAGGGCGCGGAAGACTGAGGGCGTTGGCACATCGACGCGGGGGTTGACGAGGACAGCAGGGAGCGGCGGCAGCCCGTCGACAGGTGCGATGTCCTCACCGATGCCGCGCATGGTTGCGGCGCGGGCGAGGGTGCAAACGGGGAGGTCAGCCCCAAGGGAGAGGCCCTTGTCATCAGGCAGAGGTACACCGGTCAGCGCCGAGAGGGCGCGCAGGGTTGCGGCCGCGTCGGAAGAGCCTCCGCCGATTCCGGCGGCGGCGGGCAGGTGTTTTTCGAGGCTGAGCGCGGCCGGGGTCTGTATCAGGGCGGCGGCGCGCAGGACGAGGTTCTCGGGGCCGGTTGGCACGCCATCAGAAAGCGGGCCGGTAACCGTCAGGGACGGTTCGGTGGCGGGTGTCGCGGTAAGCCGGTCGCCGATATCGGCAAAGACCACGAGAGAGTCGAGCAGGTGGTAGCCATCGGCGCGCTGGCCGGTGACATGCAGGGTCAGGTTGATCTTGGCCGGGGCGAAAGCCTCAGTCTTCATTGGCCACCTTCAGGGGCGGGGCGCCTTCTTCGGCAAGGACCACATCAAGGCCGACTTCGAGCTTGCGGCGGATGCGGTCGGGCTTGGCCTCGGGGGCGCTTTCTTCGTCGACGAAGGAGAGGGCGCGTTTCCATTGGAATTCGGCCTCGATAAAGCGGCCCACGGCCCAGTAAACATCGCCAAGATGGTCATTCACCACCGGGTCAATCGGTTCGAGTTCGGCGGCGCGCTCCATATGGCCAACAGCCTCATCGTAGCGACCAAGGCGGTAGAGCACCCAGCCGAGGCTATCCATGATGTAGCCGGAATCGGGGCGGGCGGCGACGGCGCGTTCAATCATGTCGAGCGCCTCGTCTAGGTTTTTTTGTTTTTCAACAAGAGTATAGCCGAGGTAATTGAGGACTTGCGGCTGTTCCGGGCGCAGCTCCAGCGCGGCGCGGAAATCGGCCTCTGCGGTGCGCCAGTCGCCAAGGCGTTCGTGGCAGATACCGCGGGTGTAGAGCAGGAACCAGCGCGTGCGGTCTTCGGGCGGAGAGAGATCAAGGGCGCGGTCGTAGGCTTTGGCGGCGCCTTCGAAATCTTTTACCTGACGCAGGAGATCGCCGAGCGAGGAATGGACAACGGAGAGGTCGCCATGGCTTCGGGCGAGTTGTTCGAGAACTTCAATGGCGGCATCGATTTTCCCCTCAAGGCGCAGGGCCTCGGCGCGGCCCAATTCGGCGGCGTGATAGGAGGGGTGATCGGCGGGCACTTGTTTGTAGGCTTCGGAGGCGAGGGTAAAACGTCCAAGGGTTTCAAGGAGTTCTGCGGTCAGGAGCAGGGCCTCGAAATGATCCGGGCGCAGGTATTGCGCGGCGCGGGCGTAGAGGAGGGTGTAGTCGGGGGTGGCTTCGTTGCGCAGGGCGCTGGCGAGGGAATAGAAGACTTCGGCGATGCCGTCGGTGGTATTGTGCACTTGGGTAAAGGGCAGTTTGGCCCCAGCGGCGAGGGCATCGCGGGTTGCGGCGAGATCGGGGTCAAGGCCAATCCCGAACATGTCGTTCAGCACTTCGATGGCGTCGTCGTTCCGGTCAAGCTGGCTCAGGATTTCCACGAGGGTTAGCACGCCACGGCGGGTCATCTGGATCGCGCCTTTGGACTTGTCGGCATAGATCGCTTCGGCGCTTTCATAGTCGCCAACAGAAGCCAGGGCGAGCGCCTTGTGATAGGCGGCAAAGCCAGCGAGGCCGGGTTCTTCGGCGACCTTGTCAAAGGCGGTGAGCGCGGCGGACATGTCGCCCGCGCCGAGATGGGCCCAGGCGCGCAGAAGGCCATCGACGAGCGGGCCAATGGTGCGCATCTCATCCAAGTCTTTGAGGATATTTGAAAAATCCCCTTTCTTTGCGTTGCCCGTAGCGATCACGAGATTGGCGAGCTGGCTTGGGATTTCGTCGGCGACCATCTTGCGCGCAATGGGCAAGGCGGTGTCGAGGCGTCCGAGGGACAAGTAGGAGAGCATCGCATTTTCAAGCAGGGCCGGGTTTGACGGATCACGAGCGATGGCTTGGGAATAATAGCGCGCGGCGGTGGCGTAATCGCTATCGAAACTGGCCTGACGGGCGGCGAGATAGGCACCGGCATTGGCCTCGGCAAAGGCGGGCAGGGCGGTTGCGGCAAGGAGCGCCGAAAGGGTCAGGGAACGGAGAAGAGATTTGGCCACGGGCGGCTCCTGAGATGGACGTCCTGAGGAGGGTATGACCTCGGCGCGCGAAGGGCAATGGGCGCACGCAGATTTGAACCGGGGCGGCGAAAAGGCGCGAAAATCGCACATATGCATCGCGTCTGTATTGCGTATGCATCGCGGTGGTGCGGATTTCAGGCAAGGGCGCGGGCTGCGCGGCGCACGGCCCAGCCCATGAGGGCGGATGTCGCGACGAAAAATGCGGCCACGCCGAAGAATTGATTTTCAAGACCAAGGCCGATGTCGATCAAGAACCCGGTCAGGCCCGGACCTATGGCGGAGCCGAGCACCATGACCGCCGCCGCCAAGGCCTTGATCGCGCCGATATGGGCAGTGCCGTAAAACTCGGCCCAGAAGGCATTGGGCAGGGTGGCGTTGGCGCCGGTGGCAAGGCCAAGGAGCAGGATTGCCAGCGCAAGGCCAAGGGGCGTTGTCGAAAGGGCGAGGGTCAGGAAACCGGCGGCGAGGGGCAGTTGGTAAAATGGCATGAGCCGCGCGGTGCCGAGCCGGTCCAGTGCCCAGCCCGCGGCGATCATCGCGGCGATGGAGGTGCCGGTATAGAGCGGGAAGAAGGCGACGAATTCCACATGGCTCCAGCCTTTGATCCCGGCAAGATGGACCTGATGGAAGAAGAAGGCGGTGATGAAGGCCGAGGGACCGAGGATCGCGGGCACCATACACCAGAAGAGCGGATGGCGCAGGGCGTCAGAGCGGCGCCAGTGGCGGGCCTCCATGCCGGTGTTACTCTGGCTTTGAGCGAGGGATTGCGGGGTGCGTTCTTTGCCCAGAAGCCAGAACAGGAGCGGGCCGCCAAGCAGGCAGAAGCCCGCGCCGACGATCCACAGGAGATGCCAGTCGATCACCGTCATCAGGGAGACGAAGGCCAGTGGCAGGAGCGCCTCGCCCACGGAAAAGCCAAGTCCCGCGATGGCCAGTGCGCGGCCCCGTTGGGCGACGAACCAACGGGCCATGGCAATGACGGCGATGTGGCTTGTCATGCCCTGACCAAAGAAACGTAGGGCGAAGATCACCACCGGCAGGAGCGCGGCATAGGGATTCAGGGCCATGGCGACACAGGCACAGGCGAGGCCGAGAAGGATCACCGGGCCAAGGGTGCGGACGCGGAAATGATCCGTAAGGCTTCCGGCCCAGATCATGACAACGGCGGAGGCCGAGGTGCCGAGCATGTAGAGGCCGCCCCATTGGCCGTGGCTGAGACCAAAGGTTTCGCGGATTTCCCCGGCGAAGATCGAGATGAAGAACGTCTGTCCAAAGCTCGACAGGAAAGTCAGCAGCGCGCCGACGGCGAGGAAGGGCGCATTGTCGAGGAGGAAGCGGGAGCGGATCATGGCGCGAGGGTTGCCGCAGGGGCGGGCAAGGGCAAGCGGAATATGTTGCCTTTCAAAGAAAACGCTACCCCTGAAACGGAAACGGGCCGCCCGAAGGCGACCCGTGAGGTGCGATCCGAGGTGGATCACATGTTGGGATAGTTCGGGCCGTCGCCGCCCTGCGGGGTGACCCAGTTGATGTTCTGGCTCGGGTCTTTGATGTCGCAGGTTTTGCAATGCACGCAGTTCTGGAAGTTGATGACGAAGCGAGGCTCTTTGCCTTCTTCCTCGACCACCTCATAGACGCCGGCCGGGCAGTAGCGCTGGGCCGGTTCATCATATTTCGGCAGGTTGACCGAAAGCGGGATGCTGGCGTCCTTGAGGCGCAGGTGACAGGGCTGGCTCTCTTCGTGGTTGGTCATCGCGAAGGAGACGTTGGTCAGGCGGTCGAAGGACAGTTTGCCATCGGGTTTTGGATAGTCGATCTTCTTGAACTTGGAGGCTTCGCCGGTGGCTTCGGCGTCGGATTTGCCGTGGCCCAGTGTGCCGAAGAGCGAGAAGCCGAGCGTGTTGGTCCACATGTCGAGACCACCGAGGGCGAGCGAGGGCAGCATGCCCCATTTCGACCACATCGGTTTGACGTTGCGCACCTTCTTGAGGTCTTTGCCGATGGCGCCCTTGCGGACGTCTTCCTCGTAATCGCTTAGCTCGTCCGACGCGCGATCGGCCTTGATTGCGGCTGCGGCAGCCTCGGCGGCGGCCATACCCGAGAGCATGGCGTTATGGTTGCCTTTGATGCGCGGCACGTTGACCATGCCGACCGAGCAGCCGAGGAGCGCCACGCCGGGCGCGACCATTTTCGGCATCGACTGATAGCCGCCTTCGGAGATGGCGCGGGCGCCATAAGCGACGCGTTTGCCGCCTTCGAGAAGCTCGGCCACCATCGGGTGATGCTTGAAACGCTGGAATTCCATGTAGGGGTAGAGGTGCGGGTTCTTGTAGTTCAGGTGCACCACGAAGCCGACATAGACCTGATTGTTTTCCAGGTGATAGATGAACGAACCGCCGCCCGCGTTCGAGCCAAGGGGCCAGCCCATGGTATGGGTGACGGTGCCTTCTTTGTGCTTGGCCGGGTCGATTTCCCAGATTTCCTTCATGCCGACGCCGAATTTCTGCGGGCAGCGGCCTTTCTGGAGGTCGTATTTGGCGATCACTTCCTTGGCGAGCGAACCGCGCACGCCTTCGGAGAGGAAGACGTATTTGCCGTGCAGTTCCATGCCCGGTTCGGTGTTGGGGCCGTAGGAGCCGTCTTCTTCGAGGCCAAAGACACCGGCGACCACGCCTTTGACTTCGCCATTGTCGCCATAGACGAGTTCCGAGCAGGCCATGCCGGGGAAGATTTCAACGCCGAGTTCCTCGGCCTGTTCGGCCATCCAGCGGCAGACATTGCCCATCGAGACGATGTAGTTGCCGTGGTTGTTCATCAAGGGCGGCATCGGCCAGTTCGGCACGCGGATTTCGCCGCCTTCGCCGAGCATGTAGAAGTTGTCTTCTTTGACCGGGGTATTGAGCGGGGCGCCCTTTTCCTTCCAGTCGGGGATCAGTTTATCCAGACCGCAGGGGTCGAGAACGGCACCCGACAGGATATGGGCCCCGACTTCGGAGCCTTTTTCGAGGACCACGACATCGAGGTCCGGGTCGATCTGTTTGAGACGGATCGCCGCCGACAGGCCAGCAGGACCTGCGCCGACGATGACAACGTCATATTCCATGGCTTCGCGTTCGATCTCGGACATGCTGGCTCCTTAGGGTTTTGGCGCGCAAGATTATTACCGCATGTGATTACCGCGCCGCAGCATTGCGCGTCAATTGCGACACAACGTTATCCGGTCGATTCTGCCTGAATTCGGGGCGAAATCCGGGTTCGGCAAGGTGTCGGGACGCCGGGTGGTGGCTTTGGGAGGTGCGCGCGCCGGTGGGGAGCGGGCGCGCGGGGTGTGCGGGGGGCGAGGTCTGGGCCTCAAAGGGGTGCAAAAACAGCGGTTTCGCTTGTATTTGCTTGCATGATTGGGTCAGATACCGCAACTGCATTTCTCCAACGCGTTGCGCGCCAAGGCAGACAAAAAGACGAAAGAGAGCAACAGACTCATGGAAAAATTCCCGATGACGCGCGCCGGTTTCACGGCGCTGGAAGCAGAATTGAAGCAGTTGAAGAGTGTGGAACGCCCCGCGATCATTGAGGCGATTGCCTCGGCGCGCGAGCTTGGCGACCTCAAGGAGAACGCCGAGTACCATTCGGCGCGCGAAAAGCAGGGCTTTATCGAGGGCCGTATCAAGGAACTCGAAGGGGCGATTTCGCTTGCCGATGTGATTGACCCGACCAAGCTCTCGGGGGCGATCAAGTTTGGCGCCACGGTGACGCTTGTCGATGAGGACACGGACGAGGAAAAGACCTGGCAGATCGTGGGCGAGCACGAGGCGAATATTGAGAAAGGGCTTCTCAACATCAAGTCGCCGATCGCGCGCGCCCTGATTGGCAAGGAAGAGGGCGATAGCGTCGAAGTACGCACGCCCGGCGGGGAAAAGAGCTATGAGGTGCTGTCGGTCGCCTTTGTCTAAGGCGGCCAGCGGCGGGGGACAGTCATGACCGAGGACGCCAAGGACCAATTCGCGACCAGCCTGGACATCAATCGCAGGCCCGTGCGCCCGCGTGTGAACGGGGCGGAGATCGTGGCGTTGGTGCTGAGCCTTCTTTGGCTCGGGGGATCGGCGCTGTTCTTTCTCGTGCTTGGGCCGGGCGAAGCGGAGGTGGATTCGCTTCGTTTCGTGATGACGCTTCTGGCGGTGTTCATGCCGGTGGCGATGATCTGGGTCGCGGCAGCGGCGGCTCGGTCAAGTCGGGTCATGCGCGAAGAGAGCGAGCGGCTTCAGGCGGCGATTGATGCCATGCGTCGCAGCTACCTTGCTCAACAGCAGGGCAAAGGCGGGGCCGGTCACATGGAGCCGTCGGTGCAACGCAAGCTCGACGAGATTGCCGCCGCGCAGAGGAAGACGGAAACCACGCTGGCCACTTTTACGTCGAGCCGGGAGCGGGACAACGGTATTCGCAAGGCACCGGAACCGGCCCCGGTCGTGGAGAGCGGCGAGGATCAGGGATTGCTTGCGCTTGGCACCCCGGCAGAGGCGCTTTCACCGCCGCTTGAGCGGGCGGATTTCATCCGGGCGCTGAACTTTCCGGAGACGGCAGAGGACAAGGAAGGTTTTGTTGCGCTGCGCCGGGCTCTCAAGGATCGGCAGGCATCGCAGCTCATTCAGGCGGCGCAGGATGTTTTGACCTTGATGAGTCAGGACGGAATTTACATGGACGATCTGCGCCCGGATCTGGCGCGGCCCGAGATCTGGCGGCGTTTTGCGGCCGGGGAACGCGGGCGGGTCGTGGCGCAGCTTGGCGGGATACATGACCGGTCTTCGCTTGCCCTTACCGCAGGGCGGATGAAGCAGGACCCGGTTTTCCGCGACACGGCACATCATTTCCTGCGCCGGTTCGACAAGACCTTTGTCGAGTTCGAAGAGACGGCATCGGACGCGGATATCGCGGCTCTTTCAGAGACTCGCACAGCGCGGGCTTTCATGCTTTTGGGCCGGGTGATGGGGATTTTCGATTAGGGCCTGTGAATGCCCTTTTCGAAGACTTTTTCCAAAATACTGATGAATCAGGATGTTGGCGGCAAGTTCCTGCCAAAACCCGTTTTGCCGATACAATTTTGCGCGGTTGTCGCGTGACAGAATTGTAAAAGTGTGGTGCACTTGAGGTGTTGAACAATCATCTTGAGAGGAGGACTGCCATGAGCGTGAGCTCGCATTTGGAAGAACTGAAACGGAAACACGAAGCCCTCTCCGATAAAGTCGAGACGGAACAGCGCGCGCCGGGGTCGAGCGACCTTGATATCGCTGAGATGAAAAAAGAAAAGCTTCGCCTCAAGGAAGAGATCGAGCGTCTTACAGTCTAAGCGCCGCGAGACAGATCATGAAGGCCCAAGCTGCGGTGACGTGGCTTGGGCCTTTCTTTTGTCAGTTGCGAAAGCTGCTGCGGGCGGCGATGGCCGCGCCGCCGGTAATCAGCAGCGTTGCAAGGCCTAACATCCAGCTCGGCTCGGCGATGCCGACCGCCACGAGGACCAGCGTCGACAAGAGCGGCGCAGCGTAAGAGGCGGTGCCGAGAAGTTGGATGTCGCCGCGTTTGACGCCGATGTCCCAGACATAGAAGGCAAGGCCCACAGGGCCGAGGCCGAGCGCGATAGCCGATCCCCAACCCAAGGTGCCGACGGGCCAGACGGTTTCTTCGAAGGCGAGATGCATGGCGCCGGATAAGATTGCGGTGGCGATGCAGAACACGGCGACGGTTTCCGTTGGGGCGCTGCCGAGGCGGCGGGAGAGGACGGAATAGCCCGACCATGTGAGCGCGCAGGCGAGCGCGAGGAGGTAGCCCGGCAGGGCGTCGGCATTGAAGCCAGTGCCGCCGCCCCCGACGATCAGTGCGGCCCCGGCAAAGCCGCAGAATGCGCCGATAAGGTGGCCGGTTTTCAGGCGTTCGCCGGGCAGGAGGCCGGAGAACAGCACGATCAGCAGAGGCCAGAGATAGGCGATGAGTCCGGCTTCGGCGGCAGGGGCGAGGCGCAGGGCGGAGAAATAGAGCGCGTGATAGCCAAAGAGGCCGAGCGTGCCGAAGGCGTAGACCTTCCAGCTCACCCCGGCGAGGCTGCGCAAACCTCCGGTGCGTGCGGTCCAGATCAGGCCGATGGCACCACCGATGGAAAAGCAGATTGCATTGAGCAGGAGCGGCGGCGCGGGAGCGGTGCCGACAGTAAAGAGCGCCAGAAGCGCCCAGAGGAGGACAGCGATAAAGCCGATGGCGGTCGCGCGGGTGCGGGTCATGGGGCGGGGATGTCCTCGACTGGGATAATGGTCAGTTGGTCGTGAACTGATGCGGTTTTGTCAATCTCTGCAAGGATCCAATCGCGGAAGGCGGCGATCTGGGGGCGATTTTCCGTCCCGAGCCGACAAAGGAAGCGGAAATGTGCCTTGCTCTCGATGGCGATCTTGTAGGGGGCGACGAGGCGGCCCTCGTGTAGTTCCTTGACCACGATGGCGCGGCGGCCAAGGACGATACCTGCGCCGCTGAGGGCGGCATCGACGGCGTGGTCGGCCTGTGAAAAGCGCGGGCCGTGGGTTGGGGTATAGTCGATGCCAACGGCGCGGAACCATGTCGGCCAGTCACAGGGTGGGCGCATGAAGTTTGTGGAATCGTCGAACATCAGCGGGGCGTCGCGCAAGGACTCGGGCGTTGGATATTGTGCGGCGAGGTCTGGGGTCATGACGGGCGTGACCCATTCGCCGGGATTGAGCGGAATGGACCAGTAGCCCGGATCCGGACCATAGCCAAAGCGGATTGCCACGTCGACCTCGTCCACGTCGAAATCGAGGATGCGCAGCGTTGCCGAAAAGCGCAGGTCGATATCGGGGTAGGCGCGGGCAAATTCATAGAGGCGCGGGGCGAGCCATTTGGCCGTAAAGGCAGGGCCGGCGGTCACGTTGAGGGTTGTGGAATCCTGAAGGCGGCGCGCGGCGCGCCAGGCGGCGGTCAGGCGGTCAAACCCTTCGGTTGTGCCGGGGGCGAGGGTGCGGCCTGCCTCGGTCAGCTTTACCGCGCGGTTGAGGCGGATGAAGAGCGGCTGGCCGAGGTGGTCTTCAAGGGATTTGATCTGAAACGAGAGGGCGGCGGGGGTGACGGCGAGTTCCTCGGCGGCTTTGGCAAAGGACATATGGCGCGCGGCAGCCTCGAAGGCGCGCAGGGCGGTCAGAGGAGGGAGACGATCAGGCATATCAGTTAAGTAATACTTATCTGAAGCATTGGAAAGTCTCGTTTGTCGCCTTGGTATGCGTGTCCCATATTGGATGCAGTTTAGAAATGTTTGACCAAGGAGGTCACCAGATGATCGAAGCGACCACATCCGCCCAGACCCGCGCCGGTTTTGCCGCGGCCCACGAGGCCCGCGGAGAGGCGCTGAAATCCGTGCTGCGGTGGCTTTTTAAATCCGAGGATGCACCGCTGGCAGGGGACTGCCTTACGGAGCCGTGCCGCTGATCCTTGTGACAGGATCTTACGGCACCAAAAGAGAAGGGCCGGTCGCGAGGACCGGCCCTTTTTAATGTCGTGGTGCGTTCGTCTTAGACGAAGAACTGACCACCGTTGGCCGAGATGGTCGAACCGTTGATGAAGCCGGCGTCGTCGGAGGCGAGGAAGGACACGCAGCGTGCGATTTCTTCGGGCTCGCCAAGGCGACCGGTCGGGATCTGGCCGATGATCGATTCGCGGACTTTTTCCGGCACGGCCATGACCATTTCGGTTGCGATATAGCCGGGGCAGATGGCGTTGGCGGTGATGCCTGCGCGCGCGCCTTCCTGAGCGAGGGATTTGACGATGCCAAGGTCGCCCGCTTTGGTTGCGGCATAGTTCACCTGGGCGAACTGGCCCTTCTGGCCGTTGATCGAGGAGATCACGACGATGCGGCCGAATTTGCGCTCGCGCATGCCGGGCCAGATCGGGTGAATGGTGTTGAACACGCCGGTGAGGTTGGTGTCGATGACTTCCTGCCATTGCTGCGGGGTCATCTTGTGGAAGGGGGCGTCGCGGGTGATGCCTGCGTTGGCGACCACGATGTCGATCGGGCCCAGCTCTTCTTCGACCTTGGCAATTCCGGCAGCGGAGCTTTCGTAGTCGCCGACATTCCATTTGTAGGTCTTGATGCCGGTCTCTTCGGTGAACTTGGCCGCGGCCTCGTCATTGCCGGCATAGGTGGCTGCGACGGTGCAACCGTCGGCTTGCAGGGCTTTCGAAATGGCCGCGCCGATGCCGCGCGATCCGCCGGTGACTAGTGCTACTCGTGCCATGGTCTTCCTCCAATCTGGCGTAAATCTTCAAGTAATTCTGTTACGCAGAATTTGCCGCACGTGCAACATTATTGCGTGAATAATTTGCCGCAGCGCAGCTATTTCTGACATTTCAATGTAAAAACAGGGTGTCACGGATAAAAAGAAAGGGCGCCACGATGGGCGCCCTTGTCATGATTCGTATAGCGCAGGGCGCGTATCAGGGGCGCTCAAGGCACATGGCCACGCCCATGCCGCCGCCGATGCAGAGCGTGGCGAGGCCTTTCTTGGCGTCGCGGCGCTTCATCTCGAACAGCAGGGTGTTGAGGATACGTGCACCGGAGGCGCCGATCGGGTGGCCGATGGCGATAGCGCCGCCGTTCACGTTGACGATCGCCGGATCCCAGCCCATGTCCTTGTTAACGGCACAAGCCTGTGCGGCGAAGGCTTCGTTGGCCTCAACGAGGTCGAGTTCCTCGGCGGACCAGCCAGCCTTGTCGAGGGCCTTGCGCGAAGCATAGATCGGGCCGACGCCCATGATCGACGGGTCGAGGCCTGCGGTCGCATAGGAGGCGATACGCGCGAGCGGCTCGATGCCGCGCTTTTCGGCTTCATCGGCGGTCATCAGGAGGGCGCCAGCGGCACCATCGTTGAGGCCCGAAGCGTTGGCCGCGGTGACGGAGCCGTCTTTGGTAAAGGCGGGGCGCATCTTGGCCATGGCTTCGATGTTGGCGCCGTGGCGGATGTATTCATCAGCATCGACAGTGATGTCGCCCTTGCGGGTCTTGACGATGAAGGGTGTGATTTCATCCACGAACTTGCCAGCCTTCTGGGCGGCTTCGGCTTTGTTCTGCGACGAGACGGCGAATTCGTCCTGCATGTCGCGGGAAATCTGCCATTGCTCGGCGACGTTCTCGGCGGTCTGGCCCATGTGGTAGCCGTTGAAGGCATCCCAAAGGCCGTCGCGGATCATCGAGTCGATATATTTGACGTCGCCCATTTTGACGCCTGCGCGCAGATGCGCAACGTGGGGCGACAGGGTCATGTTTTCCTGACCGCCAGCGGCGATGATGGCGGCGTCGCCAAGTTGAATATGCTGGGCCGCGAGGGCCACGGCGCGCAGACCGGAGCCGCAAACCTGGTTAATGCTCCAGGCAGAGGATTCCTGTGGGAAGCCAGCGTTGATGTGGGCCTGACGCGCGGGGTTTTGACCCTGACCACTGGTCAGAACCTGACCGAGGATGGTTTCGGACACCTCGCTGGCGTCGACACCGGCACGTTCTACCAGTGCCTTGAGAACGGTGGCACCGAGATCGTGGGCGGGGGTGTTCGCGAAGGAGCCGCCAAAGCTGCCGACGGCGGTCCGGGCCGCGGAGGCGATCACTACGTTGGTCATGTCTATGTTCCTCTACCGAATGACTTGGTCAAAGGTTGTCGGATGTTGCCGGGAATGCAAGCAATCACCCGCGCCTTCGAGCGCGTGCATAACGGATTTGCCGCAGTGCGGCAACGGTTATCCTGAGGCTCACGAAAGGATATTGCGTCGTTACGCGGCGTCTTGGTTATTTTTGCGATTTTTGCGACGTCTGGATTTGGACGTCTCTTCCCATGGCGGCGTGATCGTGGGCGCACCGAACAGGAAGCCCTGAAAGCAATCAATGCCAAGCGAGGCCAGCATCCGGGCCGCTTCGGGATGTTCCACCCGCCCGGCGACCGTCACCATGCCGAGGCTACGGGCGATGGCAGCGGTGCCCCCGGCGATGGCCTGTGATTCGATGTCGGATTGCACATCGCGGATCAGGCTTCCGTCGAGTTTGAGCATATCAAAGAAGAAGTCCTTGAACGTGCGCAGGGCCCCCTGACGTGCGCCGAAATCGTCAATGGCAAAGGCAATGCCGCGCGGTTGCAAATCGTCCATGAAGCCGCGCACCAGTTCCGGCACATGCAGGACCGAGGATTCGGAGAGTTCCAGAATCAGCCGCCCCGAAATGTCGGCGCGTCGGGACAGGCCACGCATCAGCGTTTCTTTCCATCGGGGGTAACCGATGGAGCGCGCCGACATGTTGACCGACAGCCGAAGCTCGGGCGTTTTGAACAATGCGGCGAGGCTCTTTTCGAGGGCGAGGCAGTCAAGCATACGGCCGAGTTCGTCTTCTTCTACCGCGCCCATGAAATCCTTGGCGGGGATGACGCGGCCGGTCTCGTCAAGAACCCGGATGAGGGCCTCATGAAAGACGGGTTTGTTTGGCGGCGTGGCCGAGACCACCGGCTGAAACGCGAGGAGCACTTGTTTGTGGCGCACCGCCTCGCGCACCATATCGAGGGTGCGGGAATCGCGCGATGTCACGGCGGCACCGAGCGGCGAGTCTTCGCCCGGAGCGAGGCCGGCCAGATCGCGTTTGCGCAGATGTCCCATCGAAGGTTTTCCAAGGCTTGCTGTTGCAGTTGGGGTCAGAATGTCGCCAAATTCGTAAACGAGGTGCTAAAGGAAGCATTTGATAAAAACCCAATAGAAAGAGGTGCAGGATGGGCGAAAGATGTGGCTGGGTCGGGTCGGAGCAGATCTATCGCGACTATCATGACGAGGAATGGGGCCGTCCCGAATATGACAGTCGGGCGCTTTGGGAAAAGCTCATCCTCGACGGGTTTCAGGCAGGGCTGAGTTGGATCACGATCCTCAAGAAACGCGATAACTTTCGCGAAGCATTTCAGGGGTTTGATCCTGATGTGATCGCGGAATGGGGCGAAGAGGATGTGCTTCGCCTTTTGGCCAATCCGGGTATTATCCGCCATCGGGGCAAGATCGAGGCGACCATTGGAAATGCCCGTGCCTGGCAGGCGATTGAGGCCGGGGAAGGGTTTGATCGGTTCCTTTGGAAATACGTCGATTTTGCCCCGCTTCAGACCTGTTGGGAGAGCCTTTCCGATGTGCCTGCCCAGACCGAATTATCGCAACAAATTTCCAAGGATTTGAAGAAAGCGGGCTTTCGGTTTTGTGGGCCGACGATTGTGTATGCCTTTATGCAGGCGGTCGGGATGGTCAATGACCATCTTGTGACCTGTCCGGCGCATGGTCCCTGTGCAGAAGAGGGGCGGCACACGCCGTTCTAGCGCTGCGGCAAGATTGAGGGTTGGAGCGCCTAGCGCCCCGGCCTAGGATCGAAGGCGGGGACAGGCAGGCGTAAGGAGCCGCGGAATATGGGATTGAAAATCTGTGCCCTGACGATGGTGGACCACCACGATTGGGCGCTGTCGCGGTGGTATGCGCATCACGGGGCCGAGCTTGGGGCGCAGAACCTTTATATCCTGCATGCCGATGACCTTTCAAAGGTTGCAGGAACCTGTCCGGGGGCGCAGGTTATTCCCGTTGAGCGCGATATACTCGCCGTGAACGACCGCACGCGGGCGCGCATTCTTGACCGGTTTCATTCTGAACTGGCCCGGCATTACGATTGGGTGATCCGCACGGAGGTGCAGGAAATCCTTTTCCATGATCCTCAGGAGCATCACAGTCTTGCTGCTGTATTTGAACAGGAGCAGGCGCCGGTTCTGACGGCGCTTGGTCTGGATATTGTCGAGGTGGAGCGCAACAAGCCGATGATGCGCGGGCCGGTTTTGGGCCAGCGGCGCAACCTTGTCTTTTCCGGGCATGTGTCCAAGGCGGTGGCGGCGCGGCGACCGCAGAAGTTCCGGCGCCACGGGATCGAGGTTGCGGCGGAAAAGCTTGGCTCTTTTCCGTTTCGGATGCCGCAGGGGCTCTATCTTGCGGATTTGACACATGCCAATCGGACAGGCGAGGCCAGCGAGGAAGAGGCAGCGTATCTTGAGGCGTTTGACGCCTTGCCCAAACGCCCCTGGGACAAGGCTGTGGCCAAAGCGTATAGCCGCCTGTCAGAAGAACCGGCGCGGATCGAGCGGCATTCTCTGGTGCGGGCGCAGGTGTTCAAACCAACGCATCGCACAAAATTGCCGGGACGTTTCGGCGAGCTGGGCTAGGGCGTTTCAAAGCCGGGGGTGTCGCGGTCTTCCGGTCGTTGGGCAAGGTGATGCGCCTTGATTTCGTCCGAGGTCAGGCGGCTGCCATCGTGGCTCCAGCCCGGAGGGGCGACGGCATACATGAGGCGTTCGCGCAGGGTCAGGCCGGGTTGGATCATATCACGGAAGATCGCCACCCATTCATGAAAGGCCACGCGCAGGGGATTGAACGTGCCGAGGTTGTGGACGAGGCCGAAGTCGACCTTTTCGTCGTCCTGTTCGGGGACGAAAGTGCCAAACATCTTGTCCCAGATAATGAACACCCCGGCATAGTTGCAATCGAGGTAGCGCGGGTTGCGGCCATGATGCACGCGGTGATGCGAAGGCGTGTTCATCACCGCTTCGAACCAGCGGGGCATTCGGCCAATGGCCTCGGTATGAATCCAAAACTGGTAGATGAGGTTGAGCCCACCGACAAAGAAGATCATCGCCGGGTGAAAGCCAAGGAGGACGAGGGGGGCGCGCACCACCATCATGAAGGTGAAGGTATAGGTCCAGGTTTGGCGCAGGGCCGTGGTCAGGTTGTAATGCTGCGAGGAGTGGTGGTTCACGTGGCTCGCCCAGACCCAGCGGACGCGATGGCCAAAGCGATGCACCCAGTAATAGCGCAGGTCATCAAGCACAAAGCAGAGTGCCACGACCCACCACGAGGTGCCAAGGTCGAGCGGCGTCACCTCCCAGAGCATCATGAAAAAGCCCCAGGCGATAAAGCCAAGGAGAACGCCCGAGGCGACATTGCCCGCCCCCATGATAAGGGAAGTCACGGCATCACGGGTTTCATAGCGCCCGCCACGGCCCTTGATCTGAATCCACAGGAGTTCGATCAGGATCGCGGCGATGAAGAAGGGGACGGCGTAGTTTACGACGTCGGGATATGTGATGTCGGTCATGCGAGGATGAACTCCTTCCAGCGGATTCGTTCGTCGGCGGAGAGGGCGACAGAGACGTGTGGCGCGGCCATGTCGTGTAGATGAAAATCAAGTCCGGCCTCGGTGTCGATCACATCAGCCCCCATAAGCGGGCGGGCCACGGTATCGGCGCCGATGCACCAGACCAGCCCGGTTTCACCATCGGCCAGTTCGATCAGAGCGGCGCGTTGATCGGCGCTAAGCCGGGCGGCGAGGGCCGGGGTTTCGGGAAATTCACGGGCCCATGCGGCAAGCGCCTCGGCCGTATCGGAAAGACGGCGCGGCGCGGTCAGCCCAAGCAGATGCAGGATCACGGCAATCCCCGCGATCCCGATCACAACAATCGGTATCAGCACGCTCAGCGGCATGGTGTCCTCCCTGATGGCGATTAAGCCAGAGGGCAGGCGCAGCTGTCAAAGCGGTCCTTACGTAAGCGGGGCTAGCGTGTTGCGGCGATGACTTCGGTCAGGATGGCGCGGGCCGAGTCGCTCGACCAATCCGCATCGCCGGTCATGCGGGCGATTTCGCGCCCCTGACGGTCGATTAGCACGGTGACGGGTAGGCCAAGCACGGCCATCTCGCGGGCGATTTCCTGTTTCGGGTCGCGATATTGTGGCAGGGCCTCGACGCCAATTTCTTCAAAGAAGGCGGCAATGGCGGGCGGGGCGTTGCGCCCGGTCGCGAGGGTCACCACGGCGAAGTCGTCGCCGCCAAGTTCGCGTGCGATCTCTTCGAGCATTGGCATTTCTTTGCGGCATGGCGCGCACCATGTGGCCCAGAAGTTCACCAGCACCACCTTGCCCCGGTAATCGGCCAGCGAGACGTTGCTTCCATCAGGAGTCACAAAGGGTTTTGCAGAGGTCGGACGCGGCTCGGGATGGAAGTTCAGCTTCTTCATATCCCCATCGCGCAGGGCGGCAGCGGCGCTCATATCGGCGCCCCCTCCGATGGTTGCCGGATCGCGCAGAACCACAAAGGCGATCGCTGCAATTGCACCAAGCGCAAGGGCCATGTAAACCAGCGCGGACTTTGACATTTTCATAACCCCTCCGAAGGGAAACCCATGACCAACGATTCCTCGAACCAGATGTGGGGCGGCCGCTTTGCCGCCGGGCCGGACGCGATCATGGAGGCGATCAATGCCTCGATCGGGTTCGATCAGCGGATGGCGGCGCAGGACATTGCCGGCTCGCGGGCCCATGCGGCGATGCTCGGCGCGACAGGCATCCTGACAGATAGCGATGTGACGGCCATTCGGGAAGGGCTTCTCACGGTGTTGTCAGAAATCGAAGGCGGAACGTTCCAGTTTTCGACCGCGCTTGAAGATATTCACATGAATGTCGAGGCGCGTCTCAAGGAGGTTATTGGCGAACCTGCGGGGCGTCTACACACGGGGCGGAGCCGCAATGACCAGGTGGCGACCGATTTCAAACTCTGGGTGCGCGATCAGATCGACGCGGCAATTTCGGGGCTTGAGGCACTGATGCGCGCGCTTCTGACGCAGGCCGAGGCGGGCGCGGAATGGGTCATGCCGGGCTTTACCCACCTTCAGACGGCGCAGCCTGTGACATGGGGCCATCACATGATGGCTTATGTGGAGATGTTCGGGCGCGATAAATCCCGCTTTGAGGATGCGCGTCGCCGGATGAATGAATCGCCCCTTGGCGCAGCGGCGCTTGCGGGTACGTCCTTCCCGATTGACCGCCACATGACAGCAGAGGCGCTGGGCTTTGATCGGCCTGCGGCGAACTCGCTCGATGCGGTATCGGATCGTGATTTTGCGCTGGAATTCCTCGCGGCGTCGTCGATCTGTGCCATGCATCTGTCGCGCTTTGCCGAAGAGCTTGTGATCTGGTCCTCGGCACAGTTCCGGTTCGTGACGCTTTCGGATCGTTTCTCGACCGGATCGTCGATCATGCCGCAGAAGAAAAACCCGGATGCGGCCGAACTCATCCGTGCAAAGATAGGGCGCATCTTCGGGGCCAATGTGGCGCTGATGACGGTGATGAAGGGGCTGCCGCTGGCCTATTCCAAGGA
>JAAEZB010000017.1 GCA_018223085.1 Paracoccaceae bacterium | reverse complement strand
AAATTCAGCTTGCCGCGACAATGCCCGCCCCCACCGGATGACGCAAGAGAGGCCCCCTTTTTGAGACAAAAGTTAACGCGAAAACGCACGTCGGTATCACGTCGGTATTGCGTCTGTATCGCGGTGGTGCAGGGTTTGGAGAGGGTTTTGGCGTTAACCTTGGGCGTGCGATGGTTAATTTGGGAGGGCGGCGAGGTGTTTTTCCACACTAGAAATATGTGGGTGCTCTGGGGGTAACGCGGCTCTGAATATGCTTAGCGCCTGCTTGAAAAGTTCCTCCGCTTCGTCAATCCGTCCTCTTGCCTTAACAACGAGTGCGAGATTGTGGAGCCGTATGGCATAATGCGGATGCGCCTCTCCGATCGTGGCGCGACCAATATCGAGCGATTGGTTGCAGAGCTCCTCTGCTTCTTCAAAACGGCCTTGTGCCTGTACAATGCCAGAAAGATTGTTGAGGTGGATTGCATAGTCCGGATGCCTCTCACCAATTGTGCCCCGGTCGATCTTAATCGCCTGACGGTAAAGCTTCTCCGCCTCTTTCAGCCGGCCTTGAGCATGAAGCACAACGACAAGGCTATTAAGGTGAATTGCGAAATCAGGGTGTTGATCCCCAATCGTGGTGCAGTCAATCTCAAGCGCCTCATGGAAAAGAGTCTCGGCCTCATCAAGCCGCCCAAGTTCATACAGCGTTAGCGCATAATCATTTTTGGCCATGGCCAAGTTTTCGGGGATACCCTCCTCTTCTGATGCGTCGATATTCTTCCGGCCTAATATCTCAGCCAACTGAAAATCACCGCTCCAATGAGTGAACTCATGCGCTTTACTAAGTGTTTCGTAACAGGGATTGAGACGAGCTGCTCTTTGGTAGTGCACGGCAGCATCCGCCCAACGCACTTCGCCTTCTGCAATCTCACCACGGCCATAGGCAGCGCGAGCAGCATTTTGGACGGCAATTTCTTCGCGAGCCTCAATCTCGGCGAAGATAGCGTCGGCCTTGGAGAAGTCTCCTCGTTCAAGAGCGATACGGGCTTCGGCCAACCGTTCGGCGCTGATTTCGTTTCCTGCGCGGGCAAGCAGAATTTCGAGGTGAGCGATGCGTTTTTGGGCTTCAGCCAGAGATTTTTCAGGATTGCTGATCTGAGATCGCAATTCATTAATCTGCGCGGTGAGTTGCGCCTTTTCTTCGTTATGGGCGGAGGCGAGTTGCGCCTTGAGCCGTTCCTCGCGCTTTTCCAGAATGGCGAGGTGCTGGTCCATCGACAAGAGGTCGCCGGTTGGAAGGATAGGTTCTGGAATTGGCTCAGGCGTTTGGTCTGATTTTCCGAAGATGTATTTCAGCAAATACCAAAGAACACCAAGAGTTGCACCAATGACTGGCACGATGACGGCGAGCGCCGCGAATATGGCCGTCACGCGGTTCTGATGATCTTCCTCCCCGAACCAGTCCCACACCATTATTCCGAATTCGACAAACCACTCCACCATGCCCCACCTCACTGATACCCCTTGGCGTCAGCATAGCGGATGGAGGGGAGCTGTGAAGGGGGTAAGAGATTTCGAAATCGCTTGGGGCAAGGGGCGCATAGCCCCCTGCCCGCTGCGGTCTTAGCGGACCTTTAGGGTCGCGAGGCCGATCATGGCGAGGATGAGGGCGATGATCCAGAAGCGGATCACGATCTGGGGTTCGGACCAGCCCTTTTTCTCGTAGTGGTGATGGATCGGGGCCATGAGGAAGACGCGTTTGCCGGTGCGTTTGAAGTAGAGCACCTGAATGATGACAGAGAGCGCCTCGACCACGAAGAGGCCACCGACAATGCCAAGAACAAGCTCGTGTTTCGTCGCGACGGCGATGGCGCCGAGGGCACCGCCGAGGGCCAGCGAGCCTGTGTCGCCCATGAAGACGGCTGCGGGGGGGGCGTTATACCATAGGAACCCGAGGCCGCCTCCGATTACACCAGCGGCGAAGATGAGGATTTCGCCGGTGCCGGGAACGTAGTGGACGTCGAGGTATTCGGTAAAGTCGACACGGCCCACGGCGTAGGCGATGATGCCGAGCGTGCCGATAGCGATCATCACCGGCATGATGGCGAGACCGTCAAGGCCATCGGTCAGGTTCACCGCGTTGGCGGCCCCGACGATGACGATCATGGCAAAGGGCAGGAAAAACAGGCCGAGGTTCAGGAGCGTATCCTTGAAGAACGGCAGGGCGAGGCCCCATTGCAGCGCTTCGGGGTGCAGCATCGTCGCCCAGTAGGACGCGATGAGGGCAATCACAAAGCCAAGGCCAAGGCGGACTTTGCCGGAGACGCCTGCTGTGTTCTGTTTGGAGACTTTGGCGTAGTCGTCGGCAAAGCCGATGAGGCCATAGGCAAGGGTCACGAAGAGGACGACCCAGACAAAGCCGTTATCAAGCCGCGCCCAGAGGAGCGTTGATGTCATCAGCGCGCCCACGATGAGGAGGCCACCCATGGTTGGGGTGCCGGCCTTGACGAAATGGCTTTCGGGGCCGTCTTCGCGGATCGGCTGGCCTTTGCCCTGACGTTTGCGCAGCACGTTGATGAGCGGCGGGCCGAAGAGGAAGCCGAAGATCAGCGCCGTCATGAAGGCACCGCCAGCGCGGAAGGTGATGTAGCGGAACAGGTTGAAGAAGTCCCCGCCGTCCGAAAACTCGGTCAGCCAATAGAGCATTTAGTCGTCCTCATCATTGGATTGCGGGGCGGGATGGCCCAATTTGCGGATGGCGTCAACAATTTGCGCCAATCCCATGGACAAAGAGCCCTTGGCGAGCAGGGAATCGCCTGCGTCGACGTGATGGCGGATGGTTTCGGCCATTTCGGCGCTGGTTTCGGTCCATTGGCCACGTTTGTGAGGCGGGAGGGCCTCGTAGAGGTGGCGCATAAGGGGGCCGATGCAGTGGATAGTGTCGATCTCGGCAATGGCGGGGAGATCGGCAATTGCGGCGTGCATGGCGGCCTCTTGGGGGCCGAGTTCTTTCATGTCGCCAACAAAGGCAATGCGGCGGCCTTTGCCGATGCGGCCGATGCCGTGTTTCGGTGTCGCGGCGGCGAGCACGTCGAGGGCAGCGGCAAGGGAGGTTGGATTGGCGTTATAGGCGTCGTCGATCAGGTCGAGGGTCAGGTCGGGTTCGACCGGGTCGAGGTAGATCGTTTCGCGGGCGCCACGGCCTGTGTAGGGGGTCCAGCGGCCAAGGTCGCCGGTGGCGATGGCGAGGTCAGCGCCAAGGGCGTCCGCGGCGGCGAGGGCACCGAGGGCGTTCATGGCGAAGTGGCGGCCTGCGCTGTTGATCTTGAAGGCGAGGGGGGCGCCGTGGACTGTGGCGCGGGCAATGGTGCGGTCGCCGGAGAGGGTCACGTCGCCAAGGGTCCAGTCGGGGGCCGTCGCGCCGAAGGGGATCGCGGTGACGCCAAGTGCGGCGGCGTGGGCGGTCAGGATCGCGGCGGTGTCAATGTCGGCGGGGAGAATGGCCGTACCGGAGGGTTCCAACCCATCGAGGATCGCGGCTTTTTCGGCGGCGATGGCTTCGACATTCTCGAAGGCTTCGAGGTGGACGGCGGCGACGGTGGTGACCATGGCGACATGGGGCCGGGCCATTCGGGCGAGCGGTGCGATTTCGCCGGGATGGTTCATGCCGATCTCAATCACGGCATAGTCCGTCGCGGCGGGCATCCGGGCGAGTGTCAGGGGCACGCCCCAGTGGTTGTTGTAGCTTGCCACGGAAGCGTGGGTCGTCCCCTGCCCCGAAAGCATGGCGCGCAGCATTTCCTTGGTCGAAGTTTTGCCGACAGAGCCCGTCACGGCGACGATACGGGCCTCTGTGCGGGCACGGGCGGCGCGGCCGAGGGCTTCGAGCCCTTCAAGTACATCATCGACGATGAGAAGCGGTGCGTCGGGGGCGACGCCTTCGGGGATATGGGTCACGAGGGCGGCGGCGGCACCTTTCTCAAGGGCCTGCGCCACGAAGTCATGGCCATCGCGAGCAGCCTTGAGCGCAACGAAGAGATCACCGGGTTCCAACGTGCGTGTGTCGATAGAGACGCCATTGGCCTCCCAGTCGGCAGTCGCGTGCCCACCGGTTGCGGCGGCGACGTCTGAAAAGGTCCAGAGGCTCATGCGAACCCTCCATCAAGGGCGGCGACGGCGACGCTGGCCTGTTCGCAGTCGTCAAAGGGGAGAATATCATCGCCGACGATCTGTCCGGTTTCATGGCCCTTGCCCGCGATAAGGAGCGCGTCTCCCGGTTGCAGGGCATCCACGGCGCGCAGGATGGCTTCGGCGCGGTCACCGACCTCGATCGCGTCGGGCGCGCCGAGCATGACTGCGGTGCGGATGGTTGCGGGATCTTCGGAGCGGGGATTGTCGTCGGTGACAAAAACCACATCGGCATTGGCGGCGGCGGCGGCCCCCATCAGGGGGCGTTTACCCGCGTCGCGATCCCCACCCGCGCCCACAATGGCGATCAGGCGGCCCATGACATGCGGGCGCATGGCGTGAAGTGCGGTTTCCACGGCATCGGGGGTATGCGCGTAGTCGACAAAGACGGCGGCCCCGTTCTGGCGCGTGGCGGCGAGCTGCATACGGCCACGCACGGTTTTGAGTTCATGCAGAACTTCGAAGACGCGCTCGGGTGCGGCACCGCAGGCAATGGCGAGACCAGCGGCAAGGAGGACGTTTTCGGCCTGAAACCCGCCGATGAGATTGAGGCGCGTCATGTAGGCACGGCCCCGGAAAGTAAAGCGAATGTCCTGTCCGGTGGCGTCAAAGCGTTGCGCGTCGAGCGACAGGTCGGCCCCGTCACGGCCCACGGTCAGAACCTCCTGCCCACGGGCGCGGGCGATGGCGGCCATGTCGACGCCACGCGGATCGTCGGTATTGATAACGGCGGTGCCATCCTCGGGGAGGACGCGGGCGAAAAGACCGGCCTTGGCATCGAAATACTCATCAAAGCTATGATGATAGTCGAGATGGTCCTGAGTGAAGTTGGTAAAGCCAGCGGCGGTCAGCTGCACCCCGTCGAGGCGGCGTTGGGCGAGGCCGTGTGAAGAGGCCTCCATCGCGGCAAATTCGACCCCGGCGGCACAGGCAGCGGCCAAGGTGCGGTGGAGGGTGATCGGTTCGGGAGTGGTATGGTTGAGGGGGGCGGTAAAATCGCCCTCGACCCCGGTTGTGCCAAGGTTGACGGCCTCTAGGCCAAGTTCCTGCCAGATCATACGAAGGAAGGTCGAGACAGAGGTTTTGCCGTTGGTGCCGGTGACGGCGGCCATGATGCCGGGCTGCTCCCCGAACCAGAGCGCGGCAGTATAGGCGAGAGTCTGGCGCGGGTCTTCCGCCACCACGAGCGCGGCGTCGGACGCGGCCAGCTCGGCCTCGGCGATGCGGGCGCCTTCGGCATCCGTCAGGATCGCGCTCGCGCCCATGCGCAGGGCATATTGGATAAATTCGCCGCCATGAACGCGGGTGCCGGGCAAGGCGGCAAAGAGGAAGCCGTCACGGACCTCGCGGCTATCGACGGCAAGGCCGGTGATGAGGGGATCGCGGCCCGCAGCGGCGGTCAGCCCCAGTTCGTGAAGTGGTCGTGACTCGCCTGCCATCCCGTGCTGCCCTTTTCGGCTTAGTTCGATGTCAGGGTTATACCAGCCAGCGGGGTGGGTTCAATCTCGGGGCGCAGGCCAAGGAGCGGTGCAACGCGGCGGATCATCTCGGCGGCGACGGGCACGGCGGTCCAACCAGCGGTGCGACGCGGTTCAGCACCGGAGGTTTCAATCGGCTCGTCCAGCGTCACCACCAGCACGTATTTGGGATCATGGGCCGGGAAGATCGAGGCGAAGGTGGCGATCACCTTGTCCTCGTAATAACCGCCGCCCTGTTCCTTGGGTTTGTCGGCGGTGCCGGTCTTGCCGCCCACGGCATATCCGGGCACCTCCCCAAAGGAGGCGGTGCCCTCGGTCACCACCTTGCGCAGCATGGTGCGCGAGGCGCGGGCCGCCTCTTCGGACATGATGCGCGGGCCATTCTGGGGCGTATCGCGTTTGAGAAGCGTTGGTTTGATCGCGGTGCCGCCATTGGCAATTGCGGCATAGCCAGCGGCGAGGTGCAGCGGGCTTGAGGACAGGCCGTGGCCATAGGAGATCGTCATCGCCGAAAGCTCGGACCAGTTCTTGGGCAGGAGCGGTTTGCCGCCGCTGGCTTCGACGATTTCAAGCGGGGTTTGCTCAAGGAAACCAAGGCCGCGCAGGAAGTCCTGTTGGCGTTCGGCCCCGATGGCCTGAGCCAGGCGGGCGGTGCCGATGTTGGACGATTTCACGATGACCTTGGTCAGGGAGAGTTCGGCGCCGTAATCATGGAAATCACGGATCTTGAACTTGCCCCAGCGCAGGGGGCCTTGGGTCTTGATCGTGGTTTCCGGGTTGGCGAGGCCGAGGTCCATGGCCTGAGCGGCGGTGAAAATCTTGAAGGTCGAGCCGAGTTCGTAGACCCCCTGCACCGCGCGGTTGAAGAGCGGGCTATCGGAGGCGTTGCCCTTGGTCGGCGGGCGGGGGCGGTCGTTGGGATCGAAATCAGGTAGGCTCACCAGCGAGATCACCTCGCCGGTATGGGCGTCCATGAGCACCGCGGCGGCGCCCTTGGCGTTCATCAGTTTCATACCGCCGTAGAGGACGCGCTCGGCGGCGGCCTGCACGGTCAGATCAAGCGAGAGGGTCAGGGCCTTGTCGCCATTGGCCGGATCGCGCAGTGCCTCGTCAAGCTGACGTTCGATCCCGGCGACACCGACGAGTTCGGCGGCGCGCACGTCTTCCTTGCGGAAGCTCGTCCCGCCAAGCACATGCGCGGCGAGGTGACCGTTGGGATAAAGGCGCATCTCGCGCGGGCCAAACATCAGGCCGGGATCGCCGATGTCGTGCACGGCCTGTTTCTGTTCGGGGCTGAGCTTCTTGCGAATCCACATGAATTTGCGCTTGCCAGAAAAGCGTTCGAGCAGCTTTTCCTCGTCAAGATCGGGGAAGATCTTGACCAATTCGCGGGCCACGTGGGCCTTGTCGATCATGTGGTGGGGTTGGGCGTAGAGGGAGTGCGTCTCAAGGTTGGTGGCGAGGATACGGCCCTTGCGGTCGACGATATCGGCGCGCTGGGAGGTAATCATGGAACCGGAGACGGAGGCGCGGGGTTCCTGCGCTTCGGAGAAGGAGAGCATCGCCATACGCGCGCCCACGACGGTAAAGAGCGACAGGAAGACGACGGACAACACCAGAAGACGGCCCTCGGCGCGCAGGCGCGAGGTCTGGCGCATGGCTTCGTGGCGCAGGCGGATATTCTCGCGTTCGATGGCGTCGGGGTTCTCGCCAGTTTCACGGGCGGGCAGGATACGAGCAAGTGGGCGCAGGGGGATGCGGGTCATTGATCGTCTCCGTCCGAAGAGACATCCACAGCGCCTTCAAAGTCGATATTGAGCGGCGGGTAGACGACCTGATCGACGCGGCCGAACTGATCCGGGCTCAGCGGCAGGAGCTTCAGGCGGTCATAGTTAACCTCAGCCAGATCGCGCAGGCGCTCGGGGCGGTTGAGATAGGCCCATTCGGCGCGCAGCACCGAAAGACGTGCGCGGGCGGTGCCGATCTGCTGTTGCAGGCGCTCGGTTTCGTTGATGGCGGCCTGAGTCTGGTAGTTTTCACGGTAGGCCCAGACGGCAAGGCCGATCACCGCAAGAGCGGTCAAAAGGAAGATCATTGAGCGCATCAGGGTCGTCCTTTCGTTTTGTGGGGCCTTTGGTTGGCGGGTTTGGCCTGTGGCATGCCGATTTCGCGCGCGGCAATCTCGCCTGCGGGGGCATCGGTGCGACGCGCCACACGCAGTTTGGCCGAGCGGGAGCGCGGATTGATGGCAAGTTCATCGTCATCCGGGCCAACCGCCTTGCGGGTCAAAAGCTCAAACGCGGGTTTTTCATGTTCAACTTCAGGGGCATAGCGGTTGACGTTCCCCATGCGACCAGCCCGTGATTGCAGGAAGCGTTTGACCATGCGGTCCTCGATGGAATGGAAGGTCACAACCGCCAAAAGCCCGCCCGGCGCAAGCGCGCGTTCGGCGGCCTGAAGGCCGCGATAGAGTTCGCCGTATTCATCATTCACCGCGATGCGCAGGGCCTGAAAGGTGCGGGTCGCTGGATGGGATTGGTTCGGTTTGGGACGCGGCAGGCAGGATTCCACGATCTCGGCCAGAGCCAGCGTTGTGGTGATCGGTGCCTCGGCGCGGGCACGCACAATGGCGCGGGCAATGCGGCGGCTGGCGCGTTCTTCTCCATAGAGGAAAAGGATGTCGGCCAGTTCGGCCTCGTCCGCTTCGTTGACGAGATCAGCCGCGGAGGGGCCGTTTTGTGACATACGCATGTCGAGCGGGCCATCACGCAGGAAGGAAAAGCCGCGCTCGGCAAGGTCGAGCTGCATCGAGCTTACGCCGAGATCGAGCACCACGCCGTCAAGGCCGGTCGCGTATTCATCCATGCGGGAAAACACGCCTTCGACCAGTTCAATCCGGTCACCATAGTCGCGCACCCAATCGGCGGCCATTTCAAAGGCCAGCGGATCGCGATCCACGCCGATGACCTTGTCGGCTCCAGCCTCAAGAAGCCCCTTGGTATAGCCCCCTGCCCCGAATGTACCGTCAAGCCATGTGCCATGCACGGGCGAGACCGCCTTGAGAAGCGGCGCAAGAAGAACAGGAATATGAGGTGCAGATGCGGGGGCGTCGGGCCGGTTCGACATCGCTTAGATCCCCTCGTCCCCGCCGAGATAGATGGAGGGATCAACATCGGGGTCGAACTCCTCGTCGGCCTCAAGCTGCTCCGTCTGATGGGCATCGTAGGTTTCGGGGTTCCAGATTTCGAACGTGTCGCCCTTGCCGGCGAAAAAGGCCATGCCGTCGAGGCTTACCTTGTCGCGCAGATCCTTGGGCAACACGAGGCGGCCGGTCTCGTCGACGCTCGCCTCGGTGGTCTGGGTCATATAAAGCTGAGAGAGCGCGATACGGCGTTTAGTGCCGCGGCCCATCTTGGTAATGCGATCGTAAACATCGTTCATTGCCTCGACAGTAAAGCATTCGAGGTAATCGCGGCTCGGGCCGCCATAGACGATATAGAGATTGGGGTTATCGCCACTTTTCCACTCTGGATCACCAGCTTCGAGCACACGACGGAACTTGGCCGGGATTGACACCCGACCTTTCGTATCCACCTTGTTGCGGCTCTCGCCTATGAACATCAGCGCCACGGTACGGCCTTTCCTGCCCCTCACATTTCGCGCCCCGGAAACGAAACGGCGGATAGAGCTGCTGCCACTGCCCTATCCGCCGCCCTCGTCCCGCGTTGCGGGGTGTCCGACTGCGCGCGCCACCTGGGGGGATGTCTGCTCGCTCGCGCGCCGGATCTCTTGTTTCGATGAAAGCGGGGCCTGTATGAAACCTGACTTTGGGAGTTCTTATTCGGGGTCTTTGTCGCCCCTTTGTGTTCCCGTCCTCATCGTATGAATAGGTATGACATGGGATTTTTTGGGAAACAACAAAAATATGGGTTAATAAGGACTATATATTGTTTTCAAGGGAGCGCGAGAACAAGATAATGTGGCCACGTTAACCACCAAAACAACTACATATGGTTATCAAGGAACCCAGCTTGCGCGACATATTGGAAAACCACAGCAACAATCAGATTGCCCCATGATTTCCCAAATTTTTATCTATTCTAGCAGATACCTGGCACAAATCAGTCAAGTTCGGGCCAAATTTCCTCGATTTCCCATGCATTCAAGCGCAGGTGATTCGCAAGCTTTCACCCCAATCCCACGCTTCACCCATGTTTTCCCATGCGCATTTCCCCACCCCCAAGAGCGACAAATCCTTTGGCCTCGACGCCAAGCTGTCGTATCCTTGCGATAAAACAAAACCACACTCAGCAGACAGGCACGCGTGGCGGGACATGACGATTCACATTCCGAAACAGCATCCGATCAACCTCAAGACGGCGCGCAAGACCGATCTGCGATCGCAATTTGGCGCGCTTGTTTATCGCGTGCGTAACGGCAAGACGCAGGTCCTTCTCATTACTTCGCGCAAGACCAAACGCTGGATCATCCCCAAGGGCTGGCCCATGTCGGGCATGACCGCGCCGCAAGCGGCGGCGCAGGAGGCTTGGGAAGAGGCCGGGGTGCGCGGCAAGGTGCATGATCTGCCGCTGGGGTTCTATTCCTACACCAAGGAGATCAAGACCCGTGGCGGCGTCATGCCGATGCCGGTTCTGGTTACGGTCTATCCGGTGAAGGCGCGCAAATGCGTGGCCGATTTCCCGGAGGCCGGGCAGCGGCGGCAAAAATGGATGAGCCCGAAGAAGGCGGCAACGCTGGTGCGCGAAAAGCCCCTTGCCAAAATGCTGCGCGACTTTGATGCGCGGATGCTGCGCTAAGGCGCTTTGGCTTGAACGGGATGCGGGCGCGACCTATCTTATCCGGCACAGCCGGGGATGGATCCGGCGCAGGATATAACAGATGATCCAATACACGCTCAAATGCAGCCACGACCATCGCTTTGACAGCTGGTTTCAGTCGGCGGACGCCTATGACAAGCTCCGGGCCACGGGGATGGTCGCCTGCGCGGTTTGCGGTGATACCGAGGTTGAGAAGGCGATGATGGCGCCACGGGTGCGCCCGGCGCGCGAAAGCGCCGAGACCAAAGAGGAACGTCCCCTTGCGGCCCCGATGAGCGATGCAGAGAAGGCTCTGGCGGAGCTGAAAAAGAAGGTCGAGGACAATTCCGACTATGTGGGCATGAACTTTGCCAAGGAAGCGCGCGCCATTCATGACGGCGACAAGCCCGAGCGCGCGATTTATGGCGAGGCGAAACTTGAAGACGCCAAGGCGTTGATTGAGGACGGGGTGCCTGTGGCGCCCCTGCCCTTCCGCGCGACACGCAAATCCAACTAAGAGGGAGAGACCCTATGCATGTGGTCATCACGGGCGCCAATCGTGGCATCGGTCAGGCGCTCGACAGCCGGTTTCGGGCTCGCGGCAATACTGTCACCGCAACGGCGCGCAGTGGCGGGGAGTTCACGCCGCTCGACGTGGCGCGCCCGGAGAGCTTCGATGCGCTGACCGGGGCGCTTGATAGTCGTCCGGTGGACCTTCTGGTGTGTAATGCCGGGGTTTACCTCGACAAGGGCGAAAGCCTCGCCGATGGCTATCCGGCGCAGATGTGGGCCGATACGATGGCGGTGAATGTCACCGGGGTGTTCCTCACCGTGCAGAAGCTGTTGCCGAACCTGCAGCTGGCCGAAGCGCCGAAGGTCGCCATTATCTCAAGCATCATGGCCTCGGACGAACGCGCGCCGGGCGGGTCTTATATCTATCGCGCCTCCAAGGCGGCGGTGCTCAACCTTGGGCGCAACCTTGCAGCCGATCTTGAGCATATCGGCATTGCCGTGGGCATTTATCATCCCGGATGGGTCACCACCGACATGGGCGGCGCGGCGGCGGATATTGGTGTCGACGAGAGCGCGGATGGGCTTGTCGAACGGTTTGACGCGCTCAGCCTCGCCGAGACGGGCTGTTTCCTGTCTTATGATGGCACGCCGATCGCCTTCTGATCCCGACACGGCCTATTTGACGCGACTTTTAGCGCAATCATACGCCCCTGCCCCGCTTGCCCGCTTGCCTCAGGCGCGGCTTGCGCGTAAACCGCGCGTCAATCAAAGGCCAAGGAAGACCCATGCCCGTTCTCGTGATGAAATTCGGAGGCACCTCCGTCGCGAACCTCGACCGTATCCGGCGCGCCGCCAAACGTGTGGGCGTCGAAGTGGCGAAAGGCTATGACGTGATCGTCATCGTCTCGGCCATGTCGGGCAAAACCAACGAATTGGTGGGATGGGTCAACGAGACCTCGCCGCTTTTTGATGCGCGCGAATATGATGCGGTTGTGTCGTCGGGTGAGAACGTGACGGCGGGCCTCATGGCGCTTACGCTTCAGGAAATGGACGTGCCGGCGCGGAGCTGGCAGGGCTGGCAGGTGCCGGTCAAGACCACCAGCGCCCATAGTGCCGCCCGGATCGAAGAGATTCCGCCGGAGAACATCACCGCGAAATTCAACGAAGGCATGCGCGTGGCCGTGGTTGCAGGCTTCCAAGGCGTGAGCCCCGAAGGCCGCATTACCACGCTTGGCCGGGGCGGATCGGACACCACCGCCGTGGCCTTTGCCGCAGCGTTCGGCGCCGAGCGTTGCGATATCTATACCGATGTGGACGGGGTCTATACCACCGATCCGCGCGTGTCGGACAAGGCGCGCAAGCTTGATAAAATCGCCTTTGAAGAGATGCTCGAACTGGCCTCTCTTGGGGCCAAGGTGTTGCAGACGCGCTCGGTTGAACTGGCTATGCGCTATAAGGTGCGCCTGCGGGTGCTCAGCTCTTTTGAGGAACAATCCGACGAGGCAGGTACGCTCGTTTGCGATGAGGAGGAAATCATGGAATCCAATGTTGTTGCCGGTGTCGCCTTTAGCCGCGACGAAGCCAAGATGACCCTCATTTCGGTCGCCGACCGTCCGGGTATTGCTTCGATCATTTTCGGTTGCCTCTCCGAGGCGGGCGTCAATGTGGATATGATCGTGCAGAATATCTCGGAAGAGGGACGCACGGATATGACCTTCTCGCTGCCGACCGATCAGGTCAGCCGCGCCGAAAAGGCGCTTGGCGAGTTGAAGACCTCGGGCGGGCTGAACTTTGCCGAGCTGGATACCGAGCTTGACGTGGCCAAAGTCTCGGTGGTGGGAATCGGCATGCGCTCACAATCGGGGGTTGCAGCCAAGATGTTCAAGGTGCTTAGCGATGAAGGCATCAACATCAAGGTCATCACCACGTCGGAAATCAAGATTTCCGTGCTCATTGATCGAAAATACATGGAACTTGCGGTGCAAGCCCTGCATGATGCTTTCGAACTTGAGAAGGCGGCCTGAGGGCAGCACGGTTTTACCATGCGCCCCCGTCCGTTCGATTTACAACTGATGGGCGCACATGTCTGATAGCACCGAAAGCGAGAGCCGAAAGCTCCTTGGCCGCCTGCGCGAAGCGTTGGCGGAGGACAGCGCCGGCCAGGAGCGGCTCGACAAGATCACGCATTTGATCGCCTCGTCCATGCGGACGGAGGTATGTTCGATCTATCTTTTCCGCGATCCCGAAACCCTTGAGCTATGTGCCACCGAGGGCCTCAAGGCAGAATCTGTACACCAGACCCGGCTACGGGTTGGTGAGGGGCTTGTCGGGCGCGTGGCCAAATCATCGCATATCGTCAACACCCCCGACGCCCCCAAGGAAAAAGGGTTCCGCTATATGCCGGAGACGGGGGAAGAGATTTATTCCTCGTTCTGTGGCGTGCCAATCCAGCGGCTTGGCGAAAACCTTGGTGTGCTTGTGGTGCAGTCCAAGGATGCGCGCAATTTCTCGGCCGATGAGACCTATGCGCTTGAGGTTGTCGCCATGGTTCTGGCGGAAATGACCGAACTTGGCGCCTTTCTTGGCGAACATGATGCCATGCAGGCGCGCCATCGTCAGTCGGTTCTTATCAAGGCGGGCAGCGCGCAGGAGGGCACGGCGGAGGGGCATGTCTGGCTACATGAGCCGCGCGTTGTCGTGACCAACCCGATTGCCGACGACCCGGAGGTCGAATTGAAACGCCTTGAGGAGGCGGTTGATGCACTGCGCGTCGGCGTCGACAAGATGCTTGAGGGCGCGGCAGGCGGCGACAAGGAACAGCTTCAGGTTCTCGAAGCCTATCGGATGTTCGCCAATTCAAAGGGCTGGATGAAGCGTATGGAGCGCGACATCGACCGCGGCCTTTCGGCAGAAGCGGCGGTGGAGAAGGAACAGAGCACCGCACGGGCACGTATGGAGCAGGTCACCGATGCCTATCTGCGCGAGCGGTTGCATGACCTAGATGACGTATCGAACCGTCTTTTGCGGATTCTGACTGGGCAAGGCGCGCAAACCGGGGCCGAATTGCCGCCCGATCCGATCCTTGTTGCGCGCAATATCGGCCCCGGGGAATTGCTTGAATATGGCCGGTCGCTGCGCGGGATCATCCTTGAGGAAGGATCTGTCGGATCGCACGCGGCCATTGTGGCGCGCGCACTGGCAATCCCGCTCATCATTCATGCCGACCGCATCACCACTGAGGCGCTCAACGGCGATCACGTCATGGTTGATGGCGATCAGGGGGTCGTGCATTTGCGTCCCGACGAAACGGTGGTCGCCGCATTCCGCGATAAGATCGCCATGCAGGCGCAGGCGCAGGAGCGCTATGCCTCGATCCGCGACAAGCCAGCCACGACGCTGGACGGGGTCACGATCTCGCTCACGATGAATGCCGGGTTGATGGCAGATTTGCCGAGCCTTGAAAGTTCGGGCGCGGAAGGGGTTGGTCTTTTCCGCACCGAGCTTCAATTCCTTGTGCGCAGCCAGATGCCAAAACGGTCGGAATTGTCGGCACTTTATACGCGGGTGATGGATGCGGCCAAGGGCAAGCCCGTGGTGTTCCGCACGCTTGATATCGGGTCGGATAAGGTCCTGCCCTATATGAAGCCCGAAGACGAGCCGAATCCGGCGCTTGGTTGGCGGGCGATCAGGGTCGGACTTGATAAGCCCGGCGTGATGCGGATGCAGCTTCAGGCGCTATTGCGGGCGGCGAATGGGCGGCCCTTGTCGGTCATGTTCCCGTTCGTGGCGCAGTATGAGGAATATACCCGCGCCGTCTGGGAGATGGAGAAGGCCAAGGAGCGCGAGCGCAAGCTTGGCCATCCCCTGCCTGAAAAGCTCGAACTGGGGGCGATGCTTGAGACGCCGAGCCTTGGCTTTGCGCCGCAGAAATTCTTTGACGAGGTTGGGTTCCTGTCGATTGGCGGCAATGACCTCAAGCAGTTCTTCTTTGCCGCCGACCGCGAGAATGAGCGGGTGCGCAAGCGCTATGATACGCTCAACGTGAGCTTCCTGACCTTCCTTGAAGGGATTGTGGCGCGTTGTAATCACAACGCCACGCCGCTCAGTTTTTGCGGCGAGGATGCGGGACGTCCGCTTGAGGCGATCTGTCTGGCGGCGGTGGGGCTTCGGTCGCTCTCGATGCGGCCGGCGTCGATCGGGCCGGTCAAGAACATCCTGCATCGGATCAAGCTCGGTGAGGTACGTCAAGTGATCCTAGACGCCCGCGAGAATGGCGAGCAATCGGTGCGCAAGCCGGTCAAGGACTACCTCGCGACGCAGGGCATCATCATCTAAAGCGCCAAAATCGTCCCGAATTCCTGTAACATAGATCACGGAACGCCTGTAGCAGGCGTCCGATCCGGGGGCATGCCTGTGCTTTTGCGCGAGATAAGCCCGGTCGAGTTCACATATCCCATCACATTGAGCACAAGCGCCTGTGAGAGACCTGTGAAGCGCGAGGTCTTGACGGAAACTGACCCATCTAACCCACTCTTTTTAAAGTGTATTTTTGAAGTGTTTCAGTCGCCCTCTCACATCCACAACATGGCTCTCAAAGGTGCACAGATCGGTGAGCCAGCGTGTTTTGAAACCGGGGCCAACAAGGCGCAGATTGAGGTCAGATCGAACACGATCCCAACCAACCCAATGAAAGGAAAGACCTATGAAACGCACTCTGACCGCCCTCGCCGCCCTGACCGTTCTGGCCACCCAAGCAAGCGCCATGATCCACACCGACGCCGACACCACCGCCCGTGACAGCGCCTATGGCGTGGTGACCGAAGGCCAGTCGGGCAACATTGCCTCGATTGCCGTCAACGGCTACCTGACCGGCGAAGACCGCAGCCAGATCGGCACAGCCACGATCACTGTGTCGCAGTTCGACGGCACCGAGACCTATGAGACCCTGCGCCGCTAAGCGCGCCTCAGCCTTTTTCGCCGGCGGGCAGGATCCGCTGGCGAAAATCCTCGACAAGCTGGTCATGGGGGAAATCCGCCTCGATGGCCAGCTTGCGTAATCCGAAATGCACATGCGCCATGTCACGGTAATAGCCCAGATAGGCGCTATTGATTGCGGCGCCGGTTGCGGCCCCAAGAAGCGGCACAGCCTGTGTTGCGAGCTTCTGGCCCAGCACAGTTGCCAGACGCGGCGCAACGCGAGCGATCAGGGCCTGCATGGAGCCGCTACTCAGAGCCATACGCGCGCCGAGAAACGACAGGTCCGCCCCGTCATCCTGGGCCAGGGGCCCTGCGACGCCAAAGACCTGCACACAGTCGAAGTGCACATTCTCCGAGGCCGGATCAAAGCCGAGGCGCGCCGCCTCGCTTTGGATTTCCCGTAGCAGGACAACAACCGTCACCGGCACCTCAGCCAGCGCCGTGGGGGCGCCACCTATGCCACCAACAGCGCCCAAAGCCCCCGCCAGCACCTTATTAAACCAGTCCGGCTCCCAATGGGTCGCGCGGCGCGAGGCGTGGGCCGCGCGCATCGCTTCGCGCAGGGCGCGTTCCGTGGCGCTATCGAGCCTGTCACGCAGGCTCGACGGGAGGCGCTGGAGCACTGTTTCGGCCTGAAGGCCCAGCGCATTGAGAAGATCGAGACCAAAGGAGCCCGCCTGTGCATGGCGCGCGACAAGCCGGTCCAGTTCGGCCTCGGGATCAAGCACCGGATGTGGCGCGGAGAGATTGGGGTAAAGCTCTGTCATGCCCTTAGAGATTGGGACGGCAAGGCCATCCGTCAAGCACCTTCGGTATCGCGCACAGAGCGCACCTTGCCCCGCACCCCGTCCCAGCCCCCTGTCACAAGCGCCTGACCGAGGACACGGTCGGGGTTGGTCGGGGGCGGCATCTCGACCCCCTCAAGGCGGGCAAAGCCGAAGCGGCTATAATAAGGTTCATCGCCCACAAGCATGACTCGCGCCCAACCAAGATCGGCGGCCTTGGCAAGGCTTTCGCGGATCAGAAACCCGCCAACCCCTTCGCCCTGTCGGGTCGGGTGCACGGCAACGGGGCCAAGGAGGAGCGCGTCATAGGCACCAATGCGCACCGGCCAGAAACGGATTGCACCGCCGACAATATTGTCGTCATCACGTGCAACAAGGCAAAGCTCGGGGACCGGGGGCACCCCATCACGGAGACGATAGGACGACAGCGCCTCACGCCCGGGTGCAAAACAAAGATCGTAGAGGCCCTCGACCTCCCACCAATCCTCCGTGCTTTCTGTTGTCAGACGCAACACCCGCCCTGCTCCGCATTTTTTCGTGGTTCTTCGCCTAGCACGCGGTTAGGTCTTGGGCAAACCTATAGGAAAGCGCGAGAAATGTTCTACAAACCCGAAGACGGCCACGGCCTGCCGCATAACCCGTTCAATGCCCTCATCACGCCCCGCCCGATCGCATGGATTTCGACGCAGGATGGCGATGGAGTGCGCAACCTCGCACCCTATTCCTTCTTCAACGGCACGGCCTATGTGCCACCGCAAGTCATGTTCGCCACCACCGGTGCCAAGCCGGATCAGGACGGCACCAAGGACACGCTGGCCAATATCCGGGCCACGGGTGTGTTCTGTATCAATGTGGTCGAAGAGGCGATGCGCGATGCGATGAATGTCTCAACCACGGGCTTTGCCAAAGAGGTGGACGAGTTTGAACGCGCCGGGCTTGAGGCCGCTGCGTGCGAGACCATCGACTGTCCCCGCCTTGTCGGCGCGCCCGCGAGCCTTGAGTGCCGGGTGACGGAGATCGTCAAGATCAAGGGCGAGTTCAACCATGTGGTCCATGGCGAGGTCGTGGGTATTCACCTACGCGATGATTGCCTGAAAGACGGGATTTTCGACATCTCGACCTTCCGCCCGCTGGCAAGGCTTGGGTATCGGGATTATTCGGTCGTCGACAACATGTTCACGCTAGCGCGTCCCGACGACTAAGCCTCTTCCTCTTGCTAAAAATATCCCCGCCGGAGGCGATCCCGCAGACAGCGGCCCCTTTGGGGCTGCTGACGAGATATAATGCGCGCCCCGCCGTGCGGGGCGCACAATTCAGTGACCGCCGAGGATGCCGGTTTTGACCGAGTAATCCACTGCGATCTCGTATTCGGGGTCATCGTCGCTATCGACCATAAGATGACCCGCCTTGGTCAGAAGTTCATGGCAATCGCGGCTCAGGTGGCGCAGTTGCACAGTCTTGCCGGCCTCTTCGTATCGTGCGGAAAGGGCCTCAATGGCTTGCAGCGCGGATTGGTCGGCGACGCGGCTATCGGCGAAATCGACGACAACCGTGCTCGGGTCGCCCTCAATATCGAAAAGCTCAAGGAAACCTTCGGAAGAGCCAAAGAACAGCGGCCCTTGCACCTGATAGACCTTGGCACCTTCGGGAGTGGTATAGCTTTTGGCATGGATGCGGCGGGCGTTCTGCCAGGCGTAGGCCAATGCCGAAACGATCACCCCGACAACCACGGCGACGGCAAGGTCTTCCATCACAGTGACAACGGTCACAAGGACGATGACGAAGGCATCCGTCAGCGGCACCTTGGACATGATCTTGAAAGAGTTCCAGGCGAAGGTGCCGATCACCACCATGAACATCACCCCGACAAGCGCGGCGAGCGGAATGCTCTCAATCAGCGGGCTTGCCGCGACGATGAAGAGCAGGAGGAACAGCGCGGCCGCGATGCCGGCGATCCGGGTGCGACCGCCGGATTTCACGTTAATCATCGACTGGCCGATCATGGCGCAGCCGCCCATGCCGCCGAAGAACCCGGTCAGGATATTGGCCGAGCCTTGGGCAATACATTCCTGGCTTGCGCCGCCACGCTTGCCGGTCATTTCGCCCACGAGGTTGAGGGTCAGCAGGCTTTCGATCAGGCCGATGGCGGCGAGGATCACCGCGTAGGGCAGGATGATTTCGAAGGTTTCAAAGTTGAAGGGCACTGCGGGGATGTGGAAGGACGGCAGGCCGCCCTTGATCGAAGCCATGTCGCCCACAGTTGGCACGTCGATGCCAAAGCCGATCACCACCAGCGCCGTGACGCCGATCCCGGCCAGCGGCGCGGGGATGATTTTTGTCAGTTTGGGAAGAAGCCAGATGATCGCCATAGTGAGCACGACAAGGCCAAGCATGGTATAAAGCTGCATCCCCGAGAGCCATTCACCGCCCGACATACCATGGCCATCGCTGACCATGCTGCCCGGCACTTTAAACTGAGTCATCTGGGCAAGGAAAATCACGATGGCGAGGCCGTTCACAAAGCCAAGCATCACGGGATGCGGCACGAGGCGGATGAACTTACCCCAATGCATGGCTCCGGCGATGACCTGAAGGATGCCCATGAGGACCACGGTCGCAAAGAGATATTCCACGCCATGTTGCGCAACCAGAGCCACCATGACAACGGCCAGCGCGCCGGTTGCACCGGAGATCATGCCCGGACGTCCACCGATGAGCGCGGTCACGAGCCCGACAAGGAAGGCCGCGTAGAGACCCACAAGCGGGTGCACCCCGGCGACGAAGGCGAAGGCCACCGCCTCGGGCACAAGCGCCAGCGCCACGGTCAGGCCCGACAGAACCTCGGTCTTGATGCGGCCGGCGGTAAAGCCTTCGTCCTGCATCAGGGAGAGGTTGGGCGGGGAAATGTTCTTGGCCAGAAGGGCCAGCGCGGCGCGTCTCATATGGGGGACCTGTCATTTTCGGGATGGGTTCGCGGCTTTGGCCCTACCGGAACTCGCCCTTCGGTGCAAGGCGCGTGACCGATCAACAGGGGCGATATGGCGACGCAGCGGGCGTCTGGTTAAGAATTTATGCACCATCGCGCCCGGAGGATCGGCTTTTATGCAAGGGGGCGTTGCCAAGGGCAGCGGCCCGCGCCAAGAATGGGCGCAACAACCTACAGGAGTATCTCATGAGCGAGACCATGATCGCCGTCATTGGCGGCTCGGGCATTTATGACATTGATGGTTTGGAAAATGCCAAGTGGCAGCAGGTCGAAACCGCCTGGGGACCGCCATCGGATGCGATCCTGACCGGGGTGCTCAATGGGGTAAAGATGGCCTTTCTGCCCCGGCATGGGCGCGGACATGTGCATACGCCGACCTCTGTGCCCTATCGCGCCAATATCGCGGCGCTGAAACAGATGGGGGTTACGGATGTGATCTCGGTCTCGGCGGTCGGGTCGTTCCGTGAAGAAATGGCACCGGGCGATTTTGTCGTGGTCGATCAGTATATCGACCGCACCTTTGCTCGCGAGAAAAGCTTTTTCGAACCCGGTCTCGTCGCACATGTGAGCGTGGCGCATCCGACCTGTGAGCGGCTTGGCGAGGCTTGTTACTCGGCAGCCAAAGACGCGGGGATCAAGGTTCATAAGGGTGGCACCTATCTTGTCATGGAGGGGCCGCAGTTTTCGTCGCTGGCGGAATCGAAGATGTATCGCGAGAGCTGGGGCTGTGACGTGATTGGGATGACCAATATGCCCGAGGCCAAGCTCGCCCGCGAGGCGGAGCTTTGCTATACCTCGGTTGCCATGGTGACGGATTACGATAGTTGGCATCCCGATCACGGCGAGGTCGATGTGACCGAGATCATCAAGACGCTCACCGGCAATGCGGAAAAGGGGCGCGATCTTGTGCGCCGCCTGCCGGGGCTTTTGGGTGGGGAGCGGGCGCCCTGCCCCTGTGGCTGTGACCGGGCGCTTGAATTTGCTATCCTGACCGCCCCGGAAGCCCGCGATCCGCAGGTGGTCGAACGTTTGAAACCGATTGCAGGAAGGGTTCTTTCATGAGTTTCGAAATCTGGCTTACTTTCGTTGCCGCATCGACGGTGCTTCTTATCATTCCGGGGCCGACGATCCTTCTCGTGTTGTCATATGCTCTGAGCCAGGGGCGGCCTGTGGCGCTTGCGACGGCGGCGGGGGTCGCGCTTGGCGATCTGATCGCGATGACGGCCTCGCTTTTGGGGCTTGGGGCGATTGTCATGGCCTCGGCCACGGCGTTCACGGTGCTCAAATGGGTCGGGGCGGCCTATCTAATCTGGCTTGGCTTCAAGATGCTGCGCGGTGCGAGCCATGCGGATGCGCCGGAGCTTCTTGCCGCGCCTAAACGCGCGGCGCGGGGCATTTTCGGCCATGCGGCGGCGGTCACGGCGCTCAACCCCAAGAGCATCGGGTTCTTCATCGCCTTTGTGCCGCAGTTCCTTGATCCCACGCGCGCCATGCTGCCGCAATTTGCGGTGATGATTGCAACCTTCGTGGGGCTCGCAGCGCTTAACGCGCTGGCCTATGCGCTTTTGGCCGACAAGCTACGTCAGAAGATTGCGCGCCCGTCGGTCATTCGCAACCTGACCCGGATGGGCGGTATCACTCTGATGGGGATGGGGATTTTGACGGCGAGCCTCAAGCGGGCAGCCTGACCCCCACAAAAACAACGGCGCGGATCACTCCGCGCCGTTTTCTTTCATGAAATCGCGGATAAACCGGCGGATTTCGCGCGCTGCGCTCGTATCCATGTCCTTGCACAGATCCACAAACGCGTCGCGCTCGGCCTTGTCGAGGCGCAGGACCAGTTGGCTGTCCTTTTTGGCGGCTTTCTTGCCGTCTTTCTTGCCCATATTGAATATTTCACGTCCGAGTGGTTGACGAATTGTAAAGCGTATGTATATACATCCCATATACAAGAGCTACACGTTTCTAACGAGGCAGTTCTCGAAAGGAAAGAAAAAATGAACTTGTTGACCGCAAAAACCATGCTCGTGCAGGACCGCATGGATTGGCACAAACCGCATCTGAACTGGATGTCGAACTCTGTTTATCGCTTCCTGCGCCGTCGCAGCCAGTAAGCACACCCTGCGCCGATGCGCCTCTTGCGCGTATGGGTGGCTTGGGTAATAGCTGTTCCCGATCAATAAAGGGGACAGATCATGGGCACCAAGAGCAACGACGTCAGGGACTATATCCGCACCATCGTGGACTTTCCGCATGAAGGGATCATGTTTCGTGATGTGACCACGCTCTTTGCTGATCCGCGCGGGTTCCGCATGGCGATCGACCAGATGCTCCACCCGTTCGCGGGCGAGCGTATCGACAAGGTTGTGGGGCTTGAAGCGCGGGGGTTCATCCTTGGTGGGGCAATTGCGCATCAGCTTTCGGTTGGATTCGTGCCGATCCGCAAGAAGGGCAAGCTCCCCGGCACGACGATCTCTCAGGATTACAAGCTCGAATACGGCGAAGCGATCGTCGAGATTCACGATGATGCCATCGAGGCGGGCGAGAAAATCCTTGTCGTTGATGACCTTCTTGCCACTGGCGGCACGGCCGAAGCGGGAATCAAGCTCATCGAGCGGTTGGGCGGCGAAATCGTTGCCTGTTCCTTTATCATCGACCTGCCCGAGCTTGGCGGACGCAAAAAGCTCGAAGATATGGGCGTCAATCTCTCGGTTCTGTGCGAATTCGATGGGTTGTAAACACTTCTGAAATCTTTTTCGTGCCAAATGCACCTGTCGGTCGGGAGCCGACGCATGCTTGCACGATCATGGTGATCGCGCCCCGTCCTTTACCCGAAGGGCGGGGCATTTTCCGTTAGAAAGGCAGGACGACGCCGGGATTCATGATCCCATTGGGATCAAGCGCCGATTTGATCGCGCGCATCGCGACAAGCTTGGCGGGATCGCCATAGCGTTGCAAATCGCCCGTCTTGAACCGCCCGACGCCGTGTTCGGCGCTGAAAGAGCCGTCATAAGCGGCAACAAGATCATGGACGAGGGTTTTCACCGCGTCGCGTTGATTTTCATAGTCGGACCGGTCGCGACCTTTGGCGGGGAAGACGTTGTAATGCAGGTTACCGTCGCCGAGATGGCCGAAACAGTTGATGCGGAAATCACCGAGGGCGGCGAGCTTGTCGCCTGCTTCCTGAATGAACTCTGGCAGAGCGGTGAGCGGCAGGGAGATGTCATGGCTGCTGATCGAACCGATACGCTTGTTGGCGATCGGGATATGTTCGCGCAGGGACCAGAAATCGGCGCGCTGCGCTTCGCTTTGGGCGATGAGGCCATCACTCACCAATCCGGCATCGAGCGCCGCCGCAAAAAGCGCCTCTAGCGCAGTTTCGGCGTCGCGGGCCATGCCCAACTCAATCAGGACCATCCATTCGGGAAGCGTCGCAAAGGGCTGGCGGATGTCGGGAAGGGTTTCGGCGACGAAAGCGGGGCCTTGGCGATGCATGATCTCGAAGGCGGAAACGGCCTCGCCCACGTTGTCACGAGCCAGTTCGAGAAGGCGCAGGGCGGCGGCGGGATCGGTCACAACCATAAGTGCGGTGCCGAGAGAGGCCGGGCGTGGAGCGAGCTTGAGCGCGGCGGCGGTGATGACGCCAAGGGAGCCTTCGGCGCCGATGAGCAGGCCGCGCAGATCATAGCCCGTATTGTCTTTGCGCAGACGGGTCAGGCCGCTCCAGACTTCACCCGTGGGCAGAACCGCTTCGAGGCCGAGGCAGAGGTCGCGCGTGTTGCCATAGCGCAGCACGTTGACGCCCCCGGCATTGGTCGCGAGGTTGCCACCGATGCGCGCGGTGCCTTCGGCAGCGAGGGACAGCGGGAAGAGGCGGTCAGCCTCTTCGGCAGCGGCTTGCACATCGGCGAGGATCGCGCCCGCCTCGGCGACGAGAACGTTTTCCAGAGGGTGAACCGAACGGATCTTGTTCATGCGTTCGAGCGACAGGATCAGCGGCTCGGGGCCGTCGGGCATGACTTGGCCACCGACAAGGCCCGTGCCGCCGCCATAGGGCACGACAGGCACGCGGGCGGCGTTGCAGGCGGAGACAATGGTCGCCACATCTTCGGTGCTGCGCGGTAGGGCAAGCGCAGCTTCGGGTTGCCCCGCATAGCGGCCGCGCGGTTCTTCAAGGTAGCGTGGTTCGGGACTGCGCAGGGTATCGGCTGGCAGGCGGGAAGCGAGATCATCGAGGAAGGCGGGCGAAACGGAATTGAGGCTCATGGCCCTTCCCTAGCACGGGCCGGGTTCAGGGGTCACGCAGGAAGCGCGGGGCGAGGACATGGATTGTCGGGCGGTCCGGCAGGCTACGTAGAGAGATGACCAACTCGCTCGCGCCGTCATTGACGATGGCGTAATCGCGCGACATGCCATCGAGAAAGGCGTTGAGCGTCCACCCCTCGAACCAATGCATGGGAATGACGATACGCGCTTTCATCTTTTGCAGGAGGCGGATCATCGAGGGCAAGTCGAGGGTCAGGCTCCCATCGACGGCGGCCATGACCACGTCCATCCGGCCAAGCGCGGCATATTGGGCGGGGGTCGGTTCGTGATGCAGGTGGCCGAGATGGGCAATGCAGAGCCCGCCCGCCTCAAAGACGAAGATCGAATTTCCGTCTGGTTCGACACCGCCGCCGCGTCGGATATCGGTCGTCACATTGCGCACGAGGAGAGAGCCGAGATCGAGGTGATGATCGGCCACCTGTCCCCCCTGCCCCCAACCTTCAAGGACATGGGGAATGTCGGGATCGGGAAATTCGGTCCAATGCGTGTCATGGGCATGGTTCATGGTCACGACGTCGGGGACCAGATCGGTATTGCCGATAAAGCCCGTATAGTCGGTCACCGCCGAGAGGCCGTCATGGGTCTGGATCAGGAAGGACGCATGGGCGATATAGCTCAGCCGGACGTGGTGTTTATCGAGGGGATCGCGGAAAGCGGCCTTGTGCAGGTAGGCCATGCCGCCCGTATCGGCGAGCGCGATACAGTGGCTCGGGCGGCGGGTTTCGGCCTGTGCTGTGCCGACCAGAATGAGGACAAGAAGGATCAGGCGGATCATGGCGGGCTCCTTTCAGGGGAAAGGATAGCATGGAAGCGTGCGATCGCCGGTAAAATTCAGGCTTGGCCGACCAACGTGCGCCCGCGCCGGTCATTGCGCAGTGCAGCATAGAGCACATGGGTCCGCCAGCGGCCATTGATCTGCAGATAGCTCTGGGCGACGCCCTCGTATTTGAAACCCGATTTTTCGAGCACCCCACGCGAGGCGGCATTCTCAGGCAGGCAGGCGGCCTCAATCCGGCTCATATCCATCTGGGTAAAGGCGTGGTGCACCACGGCCTCAATGGTTTCGCGCATATAGCCCTGACGGGTGTGGCGTTCACCGATCCAGTAGCCGAGCGTGCCCGCCTGCGAGGGACCACGGCGGATATTGTCGAGGGTGATCGCGCCGAGAAGCGTCTCGTCAGAGCGCCGGATCAAAAACAACGGCATGGCATTGCCCGCGTTGATCGCCCGCTGGGACCAGTAGACGCGGTTGGTAAAGCTCTTGCGGCTTAGGTGGTCGGCGGACCATGCGGGTTCCCACGGAATGAGGAACTCGGCGCTTTCACTGCGCAAAACCGACCAAGCGCGAAAATCCCCGTGCAAAGGCGGGCGCAGGGTCAGGCGCTCCGTCTCGATACGGACTTTGCGCCGCCCCAGTCGCATCAGGCCGCAGACCGCAACTGTTGCAGAGACGCCAGATCAGGCGCGCTCGACACCGGACCATAGAGGGCAAGCGCGGGGCGCGCCTCAACCGCCATATGTTCGGCAAAGCGGCGCACATCGGCATCGGTGATCGAATCGATCCGCTCGACCGTTTCCTGAAGCGAGGGCACATAGCCCCAGATTGCCAGAAGACGTGCCAGACGTTCGGCGCGGCTCGACGGGCTTTCGAGCCCCATCAGAAGGCCAGCCTTCATCTGAATCCGGGAACGGGCGATTTCTTCGGGGTTCATGCCATCGGCGGCGCGCTTCAGTTCCTGAATGGTCATGCGGCACAGTTCGTCGATCTGGTCGCCGGAGGTGCCAGCATAGATCGTCATCATGCCGGTGTCGGCATAGGCGCCCGCCTGAGAATAGATCGTGTAGCATAGACCCCGGCGTTCGCGGATTTCCTGAAACAGACGCGAGGACATACCGCCGCCAAGGGCGGTGGCGTAAATCTGGGCGGTGTAGATATTCGGATCACAGTAATCGGGGCTTTCAAAGCCGATCGCCACATGTGCCTGTTCGAGGGTTTTCTCGGTGCGGTATTCGCCGCCGACAAAGCGCGCCGGATCAAGCGGCATGGTGGGGCCGCCAGATAGATGGCCGAACATCTCTTCGGCCATGCGCACGATCATATCGTGATCGACCGCGCCGGTGGCGGCGAGGATCATGTTTTCAGGGCGATAATGTTCGGAGACGAACCCGGCAAGGTCTTCACGTCCGAAGGCCCGCACGCGCTCTTCCGCGCCGAGGATGGTGCGGCCGATGGGTTGATTCGGGTAGGCGCGTTCCTGAAGCCAGTCAAAGATCACGTCATCGGGGGTATCGAGGGCCTGGCCGATCTCCTGAAGGATCACGCCGCGTTCGACCTCGATCTCGTTGGCGTCGAACACCGGGTTGAGGACGATATCGCCGATCACGTCGAGCGCCAGCGCCACGTCATCCTTGAGGACACGGGCGTAATAGGCTGTCACTTCGCGGCTGGTATAGGCGTTGATATAGCCGCCCACATCCTCGATCGCCTCGGCAATGTCGAGCGCGCTGCGCCGTTTGGTGCCCTTGAAGGCCATATGTTCGAGGAAATGGGCAATGCCGTTTTGCGCGCGCCGCTCATGGCGCCCGCCGGCATTGACCCAGATGCCGATGGAGGCGGATTCGAGACCGGGCATATGCTCGGTCACGATGCGGAAACCATTGGTGAGGGTGTGCAGTTGTGTGGTCAACGGGATGCGATCCGATCTTTGATCAGGGTTGTCAGATGGGCGAGGTCATTGGGCACCCGTGTCACGCGCTCGGGCTTGTCCATCATGTCCACCATGTGCGGCGGCAGAGCGGGACGCGCCCCCATAGCCTCTTCCACTGCGTCGGGGAATTTGGCCGGGTGCGCCGTTGCCAGCGTAATCATCGGGGTGTCGCCCAGATTCTCGTTGGCGACCTTTACCCCAATGGCGGAATGGGGGCAAAGCACTTCCTCGCAATGCTCAAAACCCCATTTGATCGTGGCGCGGGTTTCGTCTTCGGAAGCGCGGCCCGAAGAGAAATGCTCGCGCAGAGTCTGCATGGCGCCTTGGCTCACGGTGAAGGCGCCGGATTTCAACTCATCCATGAGTTGGGCCACAGCATTGCCATCACGGCCATAGGCGTCAAACAGCGCGCGTTCGAAATTCGACGAGACCTGAATATCCATCGAAGGTGAGATCGAGGGGACCACGCCTTCCTTGGTATAGGCTGAGGTTTCCATCGTGCGATGCAGGATGTCGTTCTGGTTCGTAGCGATCACGAGGCGATCAATGGGCAAGCCCATTTTCTTGGCGATGTAGCCTGCAAAGATGTCGCCGAAATTGCCGGTCGGCACGGTGAAGGACACTTTGCGATGCGGCGCACCGAGGGAGGTCGCGGTGGAGAAATAATATACAACCTGCGCCAACACGCGGGCCCAGTTGATCGAGTTCACCCCGGCGAGGCGCACGCCATCGCGGAAATCGAAATCGTTGAACATGTCCTTGAGGCGGGCTTGGCAGTCGTCGAAATCGCCGTCGAGCGCGAGGGCGTGGACATTGGCATCATCCGGCGTCGTCATCTGCTTGCGTTGAATGTCGGAGACGCGGCCATGCGGGAAGAGGATGAAGACATCCACGTTATCGAGGCCGCGGAAGGCCTCGATCGCGGCAGAGCCTGTATCGCCCGAGGTCGCGCCGACAATGGTCACGCGTTCGTTGCGACGGGCGAGAGAGAACTGAAACAGCTGGCCGATGAGCTGCATCGCGAAGTCTTTGAAGGCGAGCGTCGGGCCGTGGAACAGCTCCATCAGGAAATGGTTGGGGCCGAGTTGCACCAGTGGAGCGCGAGCATCGTGGCGGAAACCGGCATAGGCGCGGGCGATGATGCCTTTGAATTCTTCATCGGTGAAGCTCTCGCCGATGAAGGGTTTCATCACCCGGAAAGCGATCTCTTCATAGGGCAGCCCGGCCAGCGCGGCGATGTCTTCCGCGCTCATGGTCGGGATGGTTTCGGGCACGTAAAGCCCGCCATCGCGCGCGAGGCCGGTCAGCATCGCGTCTTCGAAGGTGAGTTCGGGGGCATTACCACGGGTAGAGATATATTTCACGAGACTCAGGCCTTTTTCGGTTTGCGCATGCGCAGGAGGTAATAAAGCGTCATCAGCACCCAGACAATCGCCAGTCCATACCAGGTGACGATATATTCGAGGTGATCGTTGGGAATGCCCGAGGTATCGACGGGCAACGGGGTCACACTGGGGTCATTCGGAGTGCTATCGCGCGCGATAACGAGAATCGGCTCGGTGCCGAGCGCAATGGCCATGTCGGGCACTTCACGGGCAAATCGGATATTGGCGACAAGGTCCGTCTCGGGGGTAAAGCCGTCGATTTCAGCGGGCCAGTGGAGATTGCCGGTCACGCTCATCGGGCCGGTGAGACGCGTTGCCTCCTTGGCCGGGATCGGGACAAAGCCCCGGTCGACCATAATACGCCGCCCCTCGTCGGTCTCAAAAGCGGCGATGATGCGATAGCCCGCCCCAAGCTTTTTCGTCGAGACAAGCACGTGCAGCTCGTCGCTCGTCATGGTGCCGGTCGCGGTCACGGGCCGGAAGCGATCTACCTCGGGGTCTGGCGTGATGGGCAAGTCCACCGGCGCATCGGCGATACGGGCGTCGATGGCGGCAAGGTAGGTTTCTTTCTCGGCCAGGCGGCGCACCTGCCAATTGCCCAGCGACACGAGGATCGCGGTGCCGACAATACCAAAGACAATGGGCAAGATCAGGCGGGACAAGACAGGGTTCCTTGCAACGAAAATCGCGGGCGACATAGGTCACCCGCGATCTGCTTTATGCGTTTTGGGGCGCGTGTTTCAACCGCAAACCCCGTTCCCGGCGCTTAGCCGCCCCAGATATAGACTGCGGCGAAGAGGAAGAGCCAGACAACGTCCACGAAGTGCCAGTACCAGGCAGCGGCCTCAAAGCCGACGTGGTTTTCGCGGGTGAAGTGGCCCTTCATCAGGCGGAGCAGGCAGACGAAGAGGAAGATCGTGCCAACGACCACGTGGAAGCCGTGGAAGCCCGTCGCCATGAAGAAGTTCGCGCCATAGATGTTGCCCGAGAAGCCGAAGGCCGCGTGGCTATATTCATAGGCCTGGAAGATGGTGAAGATGATGCCGAGGCCAATGGCGATCACAAGACCCCATTTCATGTCTTCACGGTTATCTTCGTGCGCCAGAGCGTGGTGCGCCCAGGTCGCTGCCATGCCCGAGCAGAGCAGGATCAGCGTGTTGATGAGCGGCAGGTGCCACGGATCGAAGGTTTCGATCCCTGCGGGCGGCCAGACGCCATCGATACCGGGGCTGAGGCCCTCGGGGTGCATCGGGTAGATGGCGTGCTTGAAAAAGCTCCAGAACCAAGCCGCGAAGAACATGACTTCGGACATGATGAACAGGATAAAGCCATATCGCAGGCCGATCTGGACGACCGGGGTATGGTCAACACCATTGTTGCCCTCGGCCACAACGTCCGACCACCAGCCGAACATGGTATAGAGAACAAGCACCAGCCCGGCCAGGAACATCCAGGGCATGTCGTTGGCCATCCAGAGCACTGCCCCGAAGAGCATGATGAACGCCCCGACCGAACCCAGAAGGGGCCAGATCGACGGCGGCAGGATGTGGTAGTCGTGGTTCTTAGCGTGCGCCATTTTCGTTATTCCCTCGTTGGAAGGCTTCTTAGTTTACTTCGGTTTCGTTTTCCCGCGCGAGCGCCGCAGTGGTCTCGGGCAGGTCGATTTCGTGGAAGGTGTAGGACAGGGTGATATGGGTCACGTATTTCGCGTCCCGGTCCTCAACCATCTCGGGGTCTACGTAGAAAGAGACCGGCATCGTCACCCGTTCACCGGGTTGCAGCACTTGCTCTTCAAAGCAGAAACAGTCGATCTTGGTGAAATAGCCGCCGGCCTCGTAGGGGAAGACGTTGTAGCTCGCCTGCCCTGCAATGGGGCGGTCGGTCGGGTTGTAGGCTTCGTAAAAGGCCAGCCCGGTTTCACCGATGCGGATTTCCATGGTGCGCTGGAGCGGTTTGAATTCCCAGCCAAAGCCACGTTCTTTGCTCGCATCGAAGCGGACCTTGACGGTCTGGTCCAGAATTTCGCTAGAGCCCGCATCGGCCACGCCGGTGGTCCCACCAAAGCCCGTCACCCGGCAGAACCAGTCGTAGAACGGCACCGAGGCCCAGGCGAGCGCGCCCATGGTCACGACAACGCCGAGGGTCTGGGCCAGAGTCTTGGTCTTGGGGTCCATCGCCATCAGTTGCTCACCTTTGCGTTTTCCGGCTCATAATCGCCGCGCGTGACCTTGACCACGGTCAGGCCAAAGACGATGGCGATAAAGCCTGCAAGCACCAGCGCGAGGCCGACATTGCGGCCAAGGCGGCGCTTGTGCAGTTCATGGTCGTCGCGAAAGCTCATGGTCTTACCAGCCTCCAAGGCCATAGGGGGCCAGTGTGGCCTCGGCGAGGATCGCACCGAAGTGCAGGAAGAGATACAGCAGCGAAAGGCCGAAGAAGCTCTTCTCGCGCTTGTATTTGTCGGCCTCGGCCACCTCTTCATCGCGGCGCCAGATCGAGATTGCCCCGGCAAGGAACAACCCGTTCAGGATCAGCGCAGTGGTGAGGTAGATCGGTCCGCCAACGCCGGTAAAGCCCATACCGATGGCGACGATGGCGAGAAGGATCGTGTAGACGAGGATATGATTACGCGTCACACGGCGACCATGGGTCACGTGCAGCATCGGCACGCCCGCATCCTTGTAATCCGATTTCATGAACAGGCAGAGGGCCCAGAAATGCGGCGGGGTCCACATGAAGGTCAAGGTAAACATCAGAACGGATTCGATGGAGACACCACCGGTTGCCACGGCCCAGCCGATCATCGGAGGGAAGGCCCCGGCAGCGCCGCCAATGACGATGTTCTGCGGCGTCCAACGCTTGAGCCACATGGTGTAGATCACCACGTAAAAGAAAATCGTGAAGGCCAGAAGCGCCCCGGCAACGACATTCGCAGCCAGCGCCAGCATGATGCAGGCAAAGGCGGAAAGCGTGATGCCGATGGCAAAGGCTTCATCACGGGTCACTTTGCCCGCCGGGATGGGGCGGCTCTGGGTCCGCTTCATCACCGCGTCGATATCACTATCCCACCACATGTTGAGCGCGCCGGAAGCACCGCCGCCAACAGCGATAAACAGGATCGAGGCAAAGGCGACGAAGGGATGTACATCCACAGGCGCCGCGAGAAGCCCGACAAGCGCGGTAAACACCACAAGCGACATCACCCGCGGCTTCAGCAGGGCGAAGTAATCGCCGAAGCTGGCCTCGTTGAAATCTGCCTGACTGTTAACGCTTGCGTCGCTCATGCGCGCTTCCTCCCTGGCTGGAAACCCCTTGGTTTCCTGGCTGGGATGCGCCGCGAGGCACATCCCGGTTCTTGGTTACCCGTGCGGATCAGTCTGCCGAAGCGAGCTGAACACGGTTCGGAAGGGTCGACGGATCGCCGGCATATTCCTCGATCGCGCCTTCGAGCCATGCATCATAGGCCTCTTGCGAGACGACCTTGACGGTGATCGGCATATAGGCGTGGTCCTTGCCGCAAAGCTCGGAGCACTGACCGAAATAGATGCCTTCACGCTCGGCTTTGAACCAAAGCTCCGCAAGGCGGCCCGGCACGGCGTCTTGTTTCACGCCGAAAGCGGGGATGGTCCAGGAGTGGATCACATCGGCACCTGTTACCTGCATGACAATGGTCTTGCCCACGGGCACGACGACCTGTGTGTCAGTTGCGAGCAGGTATTCATCGCTGTTGTAGCCGTAATCGCCAAGCTCATCTTTGGCGAGCATGAAGCTATCAAAGCCGAATTCGTGGTCGACATATTCATAACCCCAGTACCACTGGTAGCCGGTCACCTTGATGGTGATGTCGCCCTCGGGAATTTCCTGCTGTTTAAACAGAACCGGAAGCGAGAAGGCACCAATGAAGACCAGAATGATGATCGGCCCGATGGTCCAGGCGATCTCGATCGGCGTGTTGTGGGTAAAGCTTGCCGGGGTCGGGTTGGCGCGCTTGTTGAAGCGCACGAAGATATAGAGCATCAGCCCGGCCACCAGAGCCACGATGCCGGTGATGATGACCAGAATCATGTAGTCCAGAGACTGTAGGTCGCGGGCCAGTTCGGTTGCGGCCGGCTGGAAGCCGAGACCGCGCTCAATCGGCTTACCCACCGTCTCAACGTCCTGTGCGAGCGCCGAGGACGCGGTAAGAGCTGCCATCAGGCTCAGGATTTTCGTTTGAATTCGCATAGTTCACCCTGATCGGTTGCGTTCTTGTTCATTTCTGTTCCGATGCAAAACACCATCGTATGCGATGGCATCCCGCGCTTGTGTCGACGATAGAAACCATATTCTATCTGCCAAATAAAGAAGCGGAGCCGCGGCAAACGGACGCTTTTTTTGATATAGATCAAATTCCGAAGGGAAAATCCATATGACTCAGATCAAATTCTTGCCCTTCGAGACACTTATCGACGAAGAAACCGCCCTCGCAGAGCTACGCAAGGCCACGCAGGGGGCCGATGATGGCGAATTGTTCCTTGAAAGACGGCGTGGCGAGGTGCTCGTCTTCGATGACGGGCGACTTCGCAACGCATCCTATGATGCATCGGAAGGATTCGGGCTTCGAGCGGTACGTGGTGAAGTGTCGGGCTATGCCCATAGTTCGGAAATCTCCGAATCGGCGCTGCGGCGCGCGGTCGAGACGGCGCGGCTTGCCGTGGGCGACGGCGGCGGCACATTGGCGGAAGGCCCTAAACGCACCAACCGACAGCTTTATACCGACCGCGACCCGATTGCGGACGCCACCTTCCCGGTCAAGATTGAGACCCTACGCGAGATTGATGCCTTTACCCGTGATCTCGACCCGCAGGTGGTGCAGGTCACGGCCTCGGTTGCAGCCTCGCATCAAGAAGTGGTGATCCTGCGCCCCGACGGCACCATGGTCAGCGACAGCCGCCCGATGACGCGCGTCGATGTTTCAGTGATTGTCGAAAAAGACGGGCGGCGTGAAAGCGGAAGCGCCTCAGGCGGAGGGCGTATCGGTCTCGACGGGTTGCTCGATCCGGCCGACTGGCAACGCAAGGCCCGCGAGGCGCTGCGTATTGCGCGGGTCAACCTTGAGGCCGTGCCTGCCCCCGCCGGAGCAATGGATGTGGTGCTTGGGCCGGGATGGCCCGGCATCCTGTTGCACGAAGCGGTGGGTCATGGGCTTGAAGGGGATTTCAACCGTAAAGGCTCGTCGCGCTTTACCGGGCGGATCGGCGATCAGGTCGCGTCCAAGGGCGTCACCGTGATTGACGATGGCACCCTGCCCGACCGGCGCGGCTCAATCACTGTAGACGACGAAGGCACGCCCTCGGGGCGCAATGTATTGATCGAGGATGGCGTCCTTGTTGGTTATATGCAGGACCGCCAGAACGCCCGCCTCATGGGAGTCGACGTGACGGGCAACGGGCGGCGCGAGAGCTATGCCCATCCACCCATGCCGCGCATGACCAATACCTATATGGAAGGTGGCAACGCCGATCCGGCGGACCTTGTCGCGTCCCTCAAGGACGGGATCTACGCTGTAGGCTTTGGCGGCGGGCAGGTGGACATCACCAATGGCAAATTCGTCTTTTCCTGCACCGAGGCCTACCGGGTTCAGGACGGCAAGATCGGCGCGCCGGTCAAGGGAGCAACCCTGATCGGCGACGGCCCCACCGCGATGCAACAAATCCGTGCTCTAGGTAATGACATGGCACTTGACCCCGGCATGGGCAATTGCGGCAAGGCGGGCCAATGGGTGCCGGTTGGCGTGGGTCAGCCAACGGTGCTCATGGGCGGGTTGACCGTCGGCGGCGCGGCCACCTGACGAGGTATTTTGAGGGGAAGTGGAAAAGTGCGGGCGTGGTTTACGCCCTGTTAACCAGATGTGCGTTAAACCTGATTCTGCAAGCAGGCGGAGCCACGGATGACCGGAACAAACTCTTCTTCCACTCACCCCCAACTCCCACCCACCACGGAAGAACAGCGGGTTTCGTGGCTCCGTCTATTGCGCTCACGCCGGGTTGGCGTAACGACCTTTCATCGCCTGCTTAAGGAATATGGCTCGGCCGAAGCCGCGCTTGAGGCCTTGCCTGAAATTGCGCGCGAGGCTGGTGAAGAGAGATACCGCACCTGTGACCGCGCCACTGTAGAACGTGAGCTTGAAGCGGGCTATCGCGCCGGGGCAGAATTGATCCTGCATGGCACCGCCCCCTACCCTCCGAGTCTTCAGGAAATTCCCGACGCCCCGCCGCTCCTCTGGGCCATGGGGCGCACAGAGCTTTTGACCCGCCCCCTTGTCGCCATTGTCGGCGCGCGCAATGCCTCGTCTCTTGGCACCCGCATGGCCCGCGCACTGGCCCGCGACCTTGGCGAGGCTGGCTTTACCATCGTTTCAGGCATGGCGCGCGGCATCGATACGGCGGCACATCTGGCCACACTCGACACCGGGACCATGGCGGTTCTCGGGGGCGGAGTCGATGTGATCTATCCGGCGGAAAACGCAAAACTTGCCGAGGATATCGCCTCACGCGGGTTGCGTCTTTCGGAACAATCCATGGGCACGCAACCGCAGGCGCGCCATTTCCCAGCCCGCAACCGGATTATCTCGGGGCTGGCCCGCGCCGTGATTGTTGTCGAGGCGGCGGCGCGCTCCGGAAGCCTCCTGACGGCGCACGGAGCGCTCGATCAGGGACGTGATGTGCTCGCCGTGCCCGGCCATCCGTTCGACGCCCGCGCGTCGGGGTGCAACATGCTCTTGCGCGATGGCGCAACGTTGGTGCGCGGCGCCGAGGACGTGATTGAGGCGATTGGTCCGGCGCACGCTGCCACGAACGAGACTCCCAAACCGACAGAGCAGATAGAAATGCCCCTGCCCGAGGCCTCATCAAAGCCGCGCCCCCTGCGCGAGGTGGCGAAACTGCACCAAAAGATCCTCGACCGTCTCGGCCCCGCCCCTTTGGCCGAAGATCAGCTTATTCGTGATCTGGCCGCCCCGGCCGCAGAGGTTGCCCCCGTCCTCATCGATCTTGAAATCGAGGGGCGCATCCGGCGACAGGCGGGCGGGTTCCTCGCCCGAAACTGATTTTCGGCAGACCCCGGAGCGCGTTTCGCGAGCGACGACACTGCCCTCGGATGGGGCGATTTATGGCGTCCGAAAAGACGCGAAAACAGCTGCGGCACAATGGGTGCATTGACAACACCCCCCTCAAGACCACATTTTCCGCCGCCAGAGCAGTTATTAGAGTCGGTAGGAATTATATGCCCGTTGTCGTCGTCGAATCCCCGGCCAAAGCCAAAACCATCAACAAGTATCTGGGCCCCGATTACACCGTACTCGCCTCCTATGGCCATGTGCGGGACTTGCCGCCCAAGGATGGCAGCGTCGATACCGAAGATGCCTTTGCGATGACTTGGGAAGTTGGTGCCGATTCGCGCAAACATGTGAAGGCGATTGCCGACGCCCTTAAAGACGACAATGCTCTTATTCTCGCAACCGACCCCGACCGCGAAGGCGAGGCGATCAGCTGGCACCTAGAAGAGGCGCTGCGCAAGCGGCGCGCTATCAAGAAGGACACGCCAGTCAGCCGGGTGGTGTTCAACGCGATCACCAAATCCGCCGTCACCGAGGCGATGCAGAACCCGCGCGACATCGACCAGCCGCTGGTCGATGCCTATCTGGCGCGCCGGGCGCTCGACTATCTCGTGGGGTTCAATCTCTCGCCGGTGCTCTGGCGCAAACTGCCGGGTGCGCGTTCGGCGGGCCGCGTGCAATCGGTCTGCCTGCGGCTCATTGTCGAGCGCGAAATGGAGATCGAAGCCTTCAATCCGCGCGAATACTGGTCGGTGAAGGCCATGCTCGCCACGCCACGCGGTCAGGAATTCGAGGCACGTCTCACGGTGCTCGGTGGCCAGAAGCTCGACAAGTTCAGCATCGAGACCGATACGGCGGCGGAGATTGCCGTGCAGGCAATCACGTCACGCGCCCTCACGATCAAGAGCGTCGAAGCGAAACCGGCAAGCCGCAACCCCTCGCCGCCCTTTATGACCTCGACCCTGCAACAGGAAGCCAGCCGCAAATTCGGCATGGGCGCGCGCCAGACCATGAGCGCGGCGCAGCGGCTCTACGAGGCGGGCTATATCACCTATATGCGAACCGACGGCATCGACATGGCCCCCGAGGCCGTGACCGCCGCGCGCGATGCAATCAAGGATCGCTATGGCGCTGAATACGTGCCCGCAAGCCCGCGTATCTACAAGAACAAGGCCAAGAACGCACAAGAAGCGCACGAATGTATCCGACCGACCGAGATGACCCGCACGGTCGACGATCTCAAGGCCGCCGAACCGGATCAGCGCAAGCTCTATGATCTGATCTGGAAGCGCACGCTCGCCTGCCAAATGGAAGGCGCGCGTCTTGAGCGCACCACGGTCGATATTGCGAGCGCCGATGGCGAAGTGGAACTGCGCGCGACTGGTCAGGTCGTGCAATTTGACGGTTTCATGCGGGTCTATGAAGAAGGTCGTGACGATCAGGTCGTGGATGACGATGACAAGCGCCTGCCTCAGATCATGGAAGGCGAAGCCGCCGAAAAGCGCAAGATCAGCCCCGAACAGCATTTCACCCAGCCGCCGCCGCGCTATACTGAGGCGACGCTGGTCAAAAAGATGGAAGAGCTTGGTATCGGGCGGCCTTCGACCTATGCCAGCGTCATCACCACGATTCAGGACCGCGAATATGTCCGCAAGGACAAGAACCGCCTGTTCCCCGAGGACAAGGGACGGATCGTGACGATCTTCCTTTTGAACTTCTTCCGCAAATATGTCGGCTATGAGTTCACCGCCGATCTTGAGGAAGAGCTTGATGACGTGTCGGCGGGCAACCGCGACTACAAGAACGTCCTTGCCCGGTTCTGGAAGGATTTCTCGGCGGCGATTTCCGAAACCTCAGAATTGCGCATCACCGAGGTGCTTGACGTGCTCGACGAAGCGCTCGCGCCGCAGCTTTATCCGCCGCGCGAAGATGGCTCGGACCCGCGCATCTGCCCCAAATGCGGCACCGGCAAGTTGCACTTGAAAACCTCGCGCACCGGCGGCTTTGTCGGCTGTGGCAACTATCCGGAATGCACCTATACCCGCCCGATCGCGGGCGAAGGGGCTGATGGCGACGAACGCGTGCTCGGCGAGGATGCGGGCGACGAAATCTGGCTCAAGTCGGGCCGGTTTGGCCCTTATGTGCAACGCGGCGAGCCGACGCCGGAGAACAAGAAGCCGCCGCGCGCATCGCTTCCCAAGGGCTGGAACAAGGATGAGATGACGCTTGAAAAGGCGCTGGTTCTCCTCAGCCTGCCGCGCGAGATCGGGGAACATCCCGAGGGTGGCATGATCTCATCCAACTTTGGCCGGTTCGGGCCTTATGTGATGCACAAACTGCCGGATGAGGCCAAGCCGGTTTACGCCAATCTCAAAGACCCCGAAGACGTGTTCGAGATCGGCATGAATCGCGCTGTGGAGCTTTTGACCGACAAGCGCAACAACCCGCGCGGGCGTGGGAGCACGGCTGCCAAACCGTTGAAAGAGCTTGGGGATCATCCAGAGGATGGCGGCGCGATCAATATCATGGACGGGCGCTATGGGCCTTATGTGAAATGGGAAAAGGTCAACGCGACCATTCCCAAGGATGTAAAACCCGAAGACGTGACCATGGAGATGGCCGTGGCCCTCATTGCCGAAAAGGCCGCCAAGAAGGGCACCAAGCGCAAGCCCGCGGCCAAGAAAAAAGCGGCACCCAAGAAGTAACCCTTTCGCCTGCCCTTGCGGCGGGCGGTGGGCCATTTTCTGCCTCACATGCGGCGTCACCGATATGTGATTTGCCTCGGACGTTCAGAGCCCGCAATTTGCGGGCAAAACGAGCACGCGCACAGGTAAACACATGTCCAAACACCATATCACCCGGCGGAGCCTTCTGGCCTCGCTCCCTGCCCTCTCTCTTGCGCCCGGCGCGGCCTTGGCCGAGATAGGGCGATCGCAGGATGAACCCGTCAATCGCATTATATCGAGCTTTCGCGAACAGGATTGGCGTGACCATTTCGACGATCTTGGCAAGGCGAGCATCGTGGCGGATACAGTATCGCGCGCGCTGCATTTCTGGAGCGGAGATGGGGCGAGCTATCGCATCTTCCCAACCTCTGTGCCCACATCAGACGAGTTGACCAAGCGCGGCTATACGGAGGTTATACGCAAGAAGGTCGGCCCGGACTGGACCCCCACCGCGTCGATGGTCGAGCGTAACCCGGACCTCAAATACATGCCGCCGGGGCCGGATAACCCTCTGGGAACACACGCAATGTATCTTGGCTGGCCCGCTTATCTCATCCATGGCACCCATGACACGCGCAAGATCGGGCGGCGCAGTTCGGACGGCTGTATCGGGCTTTATAACGAGGCGATTGCCCAGTTGTTCGAGATCACGCCGGTGGGCACACAGGTACGGATTATCTAATCCGGGGCGGACAGTAGAAATACGTATTCGCACCCGTATCGTTGACTCTCTCCTGACGCACGGTCAAAACGCTTGCAATTCCGGATCATAGGGAGAGTTCCATGAAGAAGGTTTATGCAAACGCCAAGGAGGCCCTCGACGGCATCCTGCGTGATGACATGCTGATTGCCGCCGGAGGGTTTGGCCTCTGCGGTATTCCCGAGCTGCTGCTCGACGCGATCAAGGAGGCCGGGGCGCAGAACCTGACTTTTGCCTCCAACAACGCGGGTGTTGACGATTTCGGCATCGGCATCCTGCTGCAGACCAAGCAGGTGAAGAAGATGATTTCGTCCTATGTGGGCGAAAACGCCGAATTCATGCGTCAGTATCTTTCGGGCGAGCTTGAGCTTGAGTTCAACCCGCAAGGCACCCTGGCCGAGCGCATGCGCGCCGGTGGGGCCGGCATCCCCGGTTTCTACACCAAGACCGGTGTGGGCACGGTGATCGCCGAGGGCAAAGAACATAAGGATTTCAACGGCGAAACCTATATTCTTGAGGAAGGCATCGTGGCCGATCTCTCGATCGTCAAGGCATGGAAAGCCGATGAGACGGGCAACCTCGTCTTCCGCAAGACCGCGCGCAACTTCAACCAGCCGGCGGCGACCTGTGGCAAGATCTGCATCGCTGAGGTTGAGGAAATCGTGCCGACCGGGTCGCTTGATCCGGACATGATCCACCTGCCGGGCATCTATGTCCATCGCCTGATCCAGGGCGATCACGAAAAGCGCATCGAACAGCGCACCGTCCGTCAGAAGGAGGAAGCATAATGCCTTGGGATCGTAACCAGATGGCCGCACGTGCGGCGCAAGAGCTTCAGGACGGTTGGTATGTGAACCTTGGGATCGGCATTCCGACCCTCGTGTCGAACTACATCCCGGAAGGTGTTGAAGTTACACTACAATCCGAGAACGGAATGCTGGGCATGGGCCCCTTCCCCTATGAGGGCGAAGAAGACCCGGACCTCATCAACGCGGGCAAGCAGACGATCACCGAACTGCCGCAGACCGCCTATTTTGACAGTGCGACCTCGTTCGCGATGATCCGGGGCGGCAAGATCGCCATGGCGATCCTCGGCGCGATGGAAGTGAGCGAAAAGGGCGACCTCGCCAACTGGATGATCCCCGGCAAGCTCGTCAAGGGCATGGGCGGCGCGATGGACCTTGTGGCGGGCGTGGGCCGTGTGGTTGTGGTCATGGATCACACCAACAAGAAGGGTGAATCCAAGGTGCTGCGCGAATGCACCCTGCCGCTGACCGGTAAGGGCGTCGTGGACCGCATCATCACCAACCTTGGCGTGCTCGACGTGACCCATAAGGGGCTTCACATCGTGGAGCTTGCCGAGGGTGTGACCCGCGAAGAGATGGAAGCGTCCACCGAAGCGACCATCGTCTAAGTAGCTACAATATAACGATAAAAGCCCGGTCTTTGTGCCGGGCTTTTTTATGTTCTACTGGCAGGGCACGGGGTATGTGAGGCCGAAAGTGCGCGGTGCGCGGCGGCGGAGAGTGTAGCAGGTGACCTGCCCCACGCCGTCGATCCAACCCTCATGCGGGTCGGTGGCGCGGCGTCCTGTTGGTGTTGTTTTCCAGAATTCGAAATGCAGATGCGGGAAGCCGCCGGAGAGGGCGCCGCTGCGGCCTAGGGTGCCGATTTTTTGGCCGCGGGCCACACTGTCTCCTTTGGCGGCGATGCGTTCGGAGAGATGGGCGTAGCGGGTCTGATGTCCCTTTGCATGCTCGATCAGGATGACATGACCATAGGCCGGGTCCAGATAGGATTGCGTAACCCGACCGGGCGCGGCGGAGATGACCGGGGTTCCGACCGGCGCATGCACGTCCAACCCATTGTGTTCGCTCCACTTTTGCCCTTTTAGAGAGCCCACGTCCGGGGCCCGAAATTGTTGGGTAATCGTAGGTGCAGAGGCGGGCATGGTGACCGAAATGGGGGCCGGATATTGCGACACATAAGGGGCAAAAGCGCCCTTATCGGGCAGCCCGCCGCTACATCCGGCGAGGCCCAGAAAAGCCAGAGCGGCAGGGTAAAACCGGCCTCGAATCGCCTCGAATGCCGAAAGGTTAACGCCGCGAAAACGCGGTTGCATCGCGTCGGTATCACGTCGGTATTGCGTCGGTATCGACATGCGGTTTCCCATGGTTAAGGCAACGCGCGGCGTTAAGGCGATGTTACTGCGCCGTCCAGCCGCCATCGACCGGAATCGAGGTCCCGGTGATGTTATGGGCGACCGGGTTGCAAAGCCAGAGCGCAAGCGCGCCGATCTCGGACGGATCGGAGGTGCGCTGGGACGGTTGTTTCTCGGAGAGCAGCTCGGCGATGCCAGCGTCGCGGTCTCCGCCATGGGCGGCGGCGCGGGCCGTGATCTGGGGTTCGATGATCGCAGTTTCGGTCCAGCCGGGGCAGATACAGTTCACCGTCACGCCCCCCGCGGCCTTGGTGCCCTGATTGGCATATTCGAGGGCGGCGACGCGGCTTAGCCCGACGAGGCCGAACTTGGCGGCGCAATAGGGCGCTTTTTCCTTGGAGGCGACGAGGCCATGCACCGAGGCGATATTGATGACCCGGCCAAAGCCGCGCTCGGCCATGGCGGGCATGGCGGCCTGCATGGTGTGGAAGGCGGCAGAGAGATTGATGGCGAGGATGGCGTCCCATGTGGCGGAGGGCATCTCGGCCAGGGGGGCGGTGTGTTGGATACCTGCGTTGTTGACGAGGATGTCCGCCCCGCCCCAGTCGGCGATGGCCTCCATCATGGCGGTGATGGCGGCGGGGTCGCGCATGTCGGCATCAAAGAAGCGGGCCTCGGGAGCGCCTTTGGCCTCAAGCGCGCGGCAGGTGGCGGCGCCCTCTTCGGCGCTGGCGAGGCCGTGAACGGCGATGCGGGCCCCGGCCCCGGCGAGAGCCTCTGCGATGGCGAGGCCGATGCCTTGGACCGATCCGGTCACGAGGGCGGTTTTTCCGGTCAGGTTGGTCATTTGGTGTCCTCCAGAAGGGTGCGCAGCGCGGTTTTGAGAACCTTGCCGTAATTGTTCTTGGGCAGGGCCTCGATAGGGAGATAGGTTTTGGGGCGTTTGAACCGGGCGATGTGGTCGAGGCAATGGGCATCCAGCGCCGCCGCGTCGAGGGGACCGTTGCTCACCACGAAGGCGACCACGTCCTCGCCCCATTCGGGGTGTGGGCGGCCAATGACCGAGACCTCGCGCACGGACGGGTGCAGGAGGAGCGCCTCTTCAACCTCGCGGGGGTAGATATTGGTGCCGCCGGAGATGATGACATCCTTGGAGCGGTCCTTGAGCGTCAGGTAGCCGCCCGCATCGAGCGTGCCCATGTCGCCGGTCATCAGCCAGCCATCGACCACGGTTTTGGCCGTGGCCTCGGGGTTTTGCCAATAGCCCGGCATGATCGCATCGCCGCGCACCATGATTTCGCCGACTTCGCCGGGAGGGAGCGGTGTGCCGTCTTCATCCCCGATGGCAATTTCGACCACGGATTGGGCGCGCCCGACGGAGGCAAGCCGCGTTTGCCAGTCGGGATGGGAGCGGTCGGCCACCTCAGCGCGCGACAGGGCGGTAATGCACATGGGGCATTCGCCCTGCCCGTAGATTTGCACGAAGATGGGGCCGAAATGATCCACCGCCTCGACAATGTCGGCGACATACATGGGGCCGCCGCCATAGACGATGGTGCGCAGCCCCTCGCCGGTTTCGCCGGTGTCTTTGGCGACCTCGGTCATACGTTTGACCATGGTGGGGGCGGCGAACATGTGGATGCGGCGGTGATGGCGGGCGAGATCGAAAATCTCGGCCTCGTCAAAGCCCCCGGAGACGGGCGTCACGTGGCGTGCGCCCTTGAGGACATGCATGAGGTTGTAGATGCCGGCGCCGTGGCTCATCGGGGCGGCGTAGAGGGCGGTATCGTCGCCCGTCACCTCGTCCACATCGGCGAAGTAGCTGAGCGCCATGGCATGGAGCATGCGGTTGGTGATGGTGACGCCTTTGGGGCGGCCCGTGGTGCCGGAGGTGTAGAAGAGCCAGGCGAGGTCTTCGGGGGCACGTGGGGCGATGGCGGCGAGCGGCGCGTGGGCGAGTGCGGCGGTGTAGTCGGTGCAGGTCACGTCGTGGCAGGGAATGTCGCTTACGGCGCGCAGGCCCTCGTGGAGGCCCGGCGAGGTAAAGCAGCGCGTGGCGGCGGCGTTTTCGAGAATCCACGCCGCTTCGCGCGGGTGGAGCTTGGCATTGATCGGAACCACGGCAGCGCCCATGGCCCAGACGCCGTATTGCGCCACGAGGTGATGCGGCAGGTTCTTCATGAAAAGGCCGACGCGATCACCGGGTTTGACGCCTTGGGCCGCAAGCCAACCCGCGACGGCCATCACGCGGGCATGAAAGTCTCCGTAGGTCGCATCAAGGTCGCGCCCGTGAAACAACGCCGGTCGTTCGGGCGCGGTTTTGGCCACGCGCTCTAGCCAGAGTGCAAGGTTCATGTGTTCTCTCTCCCCATTCGTGGCGCAGAGCTAAGCAAGTGCGGGGCAAAGACACAATTGGTAGAAATACTCGGGCCTTGGCCTCCCCGGCACTTCGGTGCATGTTGGGGGCATGGAGCTTGATGCCATCGCCTTTGATTTCGCGCCCGTGGGGCTTGCCGTGCTGGAAAACCGGATCATTCGGCGCTGTAACCGGGCGTTTGGCGAAATGTTTCGCGAAGCTCCGGAGGCGTGCGAGGGCGTATCGCTCGGAGAGTTTTATGCCAGCGAGGAAGATTTCCAGACCATTGGCGAGCGCGGATTGGCGGTCATGCGCGAAACCGGGCGGTATCATGACGAACGTGTCATGCGGCGGCGCGATGGGGCGTTGTTCTGGTGCCGGGTACGGGGACAATCCCTCACGCCGGAGAACCCGTTTCAGCGCGGCATCTGGTCCTTTGCGGATCTCTCGGAAGAGCGGCCCATTGTCGAGCTGACACAGCGCGAGCGCGAGGTGGCGATCCTGACCTGTCGGGGGCTGACGAGCAAGGAAGTGGGGCTTGAGCTTGGCCTTAGTTATCGCACGGTGGAGGAATACCGCGCCCGGCTTTTGCGCAAGTTCGGGGCGCGCAAGCTTGCGGAACTTGTGGCGAAGCTTTCGGGGATGCCGCTCTAGGGATGTTTCCCCTAGAAATATACCCACAAACCCCCATGTAATCGTGAACGCCTGTGCTTTTCTCCTGCGCGGTTCTGCCATATAAGGCTGCCTCAGGGGAAACCAAAAAGACTCAACCCGCGCGCAAAGAGGCGCCGCAGAGGATCAAGACAGATGAGCAAAAAAAACCACGACAACGACGTTGCCTTTATTCAGGCCCTTGCAGAGCTTCTGCGGGAGAACGACCTGACCGAACTTGAGGTCATGCGCGAATATGGCTCGGACGATAGCCTCAATGTGCGCGTGAGCCGTCAGATGCAGGTTGCCGCCAGCGTCGTGGCACCGGTTGCTGCTGCCGCTCCGGTTGCGGCTGCACCTGCTGCGGCTGCGGCACCTGCCGCTGCTGCGGCGCCTGCCGAGGATGATCCGGCCAACCACCCCGGCGCGGTGACCTCGCCGATGGTCGGCACGGTCTATCTTCAGGGCGAACCGGGTGCTCCGGCCTTTGTCAGCGTTGGGGCACAGGTTGCCGAGGGTGACACGCTTCTCATCGTTGAGGCGATGAAGACCATGAACCACATCCCCGCTCCCAAGGCCGGCACCGTCAAGCGCATCCTCGTGGGCGATGGCGACTCGGTTGAATTTGGTGCGCCGCTGGTCATCATCGAATAAGGGCGCGGGCATGTTTGACAAAATCCTGATCGCCAACCGCGGAGAGATCGCCCTGCGCGTGATCCGTGCGTGTCGCGAAATGGGCATCCAGAGTGTTGCCGTCCATTCGACCGCAGACACCGACGCCATGCATGTGCGCATGGCCGACGAGAGCGTCTGTATCGGTCCGCCGTCGAGCACGGAGAGCTATCTCAACATGGCTGCGATCATCGCCGCTTGCGAGATCACCGGCGCGCAGGCGATCCATCCCGGCTATGGGTTCCTGTCGGAAAATGCCAATTTCGTGCAGATCATCGAAGATCACGGCCTGACCTTCATCGGCCCGACCGCAGAGCATATCCGCGTCATGGGCGACAAGATCACCGCCAAGGACACGATGAAGGCGCTTGGCGTGCCTTGTGTGCCCGGATCGGAGGGCGGCGTGCCGGACCTTGAGGCGGCGCTCGCGATTGGCGAAGAGTTCGGCTATCCGGTCATCATCAAGGCCACCGCCGGCGGCGGCGGCAAGGGGATGAAGGTTGCCAACAGCGCCGAGGAAATGAAATCGGCGTTCCAGACCGCGCGTGCCGAGGGCAAAGCGAACTTTGGCAATGACGAGGTCTATATCGAGAAATACCTCACCACGCCGCGCCATATCGAGATTCAGGTCTTTGGCGATGGCAAGGGCAACGCGGTGCATCTTGGCGAGCGTGACTGTTCGCTTCAGCGCCGTCACCAGAAGGTCTTTGAGGAGGCCCCCGGCCCCTGCATCTCGCAGGAAGAGCGTGACCGGATCGGCAAAACCTGTGCCGACGCGGTGGCCAAGATCAACTATATCGGCGCGGGTACGATCGAGTTCCTCTATGAGAATGGCGAATTCTATTTCATCGAGATGAACACCCGTCTTCAGGTCGAACACCCGGTCACCGAAGCGATTTATGGCGTCGACCTTGTGCGCGAACAAATCCGTGTGGCCGAAGGGCTACCGATGTCGTTCACGCAGGACGATCTGACGATCAATGGCCATGCCATCGAAGTGCGGATCAATGCCGAGAAGCTACCGAATTTCTCGCCCTGTCCGGGCAAGATCACGCAGTATCACGCCCCCGGCGGGCTTGGGGTGCGGATGGATTCGGCGCTCTATGACGGCTATTCGATCCCGCCTTATTACGACAGCCTCATTGGCAAGCTCATCGTGCATGGGCGCGACCGGACCGAGGCGCTCGCGCGTCTTAACCGGGCGCTTGGCGAGTTGATCGTGGACGGCGTGGATACCACGGTGCCGCTCTTCCATGCGCTTTTGGCCGAGGCGGAAATCCATGCCGGGGATTACAATATCCATTGGCTTGAAAAGTGGCTTGAAGCCAACCTTGCCGAGGGCTGATGAGCGACGGCGCGCAGGAGACGGAGATCACGCCTGATCTTTTGATGCGCGCCTATGCCAGCGGCGTTTTTCCCATGTCCGAACACCGCGACGACCCAGAAATCTTCTGGGTCGATCCGGTGCGGCGTGGGGTTATTCCGCTGGATGGGTTTCATATCTCACGCTCGCTGGCCAAGGCGCTCCGGCGGGCGGATTATGAGGTCACGCTCGACCGTGATTTCGAAGGCGTGTTGCGCGCCTGTGCGGACCGGGCGGAGACATGGATCAATGACGAGATACACCGCCTCTATATGGCGCTTCATGCGCGCGGACAGGCGCATTCCATTGAGGTCTGGCGCGAGGGGCGGCTGATCGGCGGGGTCTATGGCGTGGTGCTTGGCCGGGCGTTCTTCGGCGAGAGCATGTTTTCGCGCGAACGGGACGGATCAAAGATCGCGCTGGCGTGGTTGGTCGATCACCTTCGGCGCTGTGGCTATGTGCTTTTTGATACGCAGTTCATCACGGATCATCTGGCCTCACTCGGGGGAATCGAGATTCCACGCGCCCGGTATCGGGCGGCGCTGGCAGAGGCGCTTGAGGGGGATGCGGATTTTTACTCGGTCGCGCCGGATTCGGCGGCGGGCGTTTTGCAGCGCAACACCCAGACGTCATAGCGCGGATGATCCAGCGCCGAGAGCGCCGGAGATGAGGCAATCATCCACCCCTGAAACAGGGGCGCTTCAGTGGCCTCTTCATCGCCATAGATGGTCAGGAAGGCAAAGGCCTCGCCCGTCGGGTTATCCTCGGGGTGACGACATTCGGCGAGGTCGACCCGTAGGTCGCCGAACACCACGCTATAGCCATTGTCGAGGTCGAAATCGACGGCCTTGCCGTTGAGCGTATCAAGGCCGCGCAGTTTGGCGCCGGTGCCCTTGACCACCGGTGTGACCTCTTCGGAGGTGACGGTGCCCAGCTCTTGCAGGGGCGAGAGCGAAAACACCTCGGCTTCGGGGTCGATGATGGTCACGGAAGGTTCGGTCGGATCGAGCGATTCGACGGTGATCGACTGCGCCGAAAGGGGCGCAGAGAGGATCAGCGAAAGACAGGCCCAAGCAGCGGAACGGATCACTCGTCTTCCCCACCGGTGACGAATTTCATCAGCAGGCCGACAAGGCTTACGGCGCTTTGGGTGTCTTCGATCTCGGCGCCTTCTTCGAGATTGAAAGGCGAGCCGCCGGGCAGGATTTCGACGAAATTGCCGCCAAGAAGGCCTTCGGAAGAGATCACCACGGCGCTATCGTCGGGCAGGTCGATGCCGTTTTGAATGGTGAATTGCGTGTCGGCACGGAAGGTCTGGGGGTTGAGGTCAATCCCCGTCACCGAGCCGATCTTGACCCCTGCAAGGCGCACATCCGTGCCCACCGTCACGCCCTCAAGCGAGCGGAAAGAAGCGCTCAGCGGATAGCCCGCGCTTCCTGAGGAGACGCCGGTAAACTGGCTTGCATAAAGGAGAAATCCGGCGGCCACCGCAACAACGGCGGCGCCTACGATCACTTCGGTGCGATGAGCGGACATGTGGCGCGGTTCCTGCTTATTCCGGCACCCAGGCTTCGTAATCCTGGCGGTTGGCGGGGGCGCCTTTGCGGATCGAGCCGGCAGGGGCATAGGCCAGCGCGGTGCCGGTCAGGTTCTCCACATGCGGTTTTTCCCAGGCCTTGTGCGGCAGGGGCTTGTCCGAGGGAATCTCGTCAAAGGTCCGGTGCATCCAGCCATGCCAATCGGCGCTGATCCGGCTTGCTTCGGCTTCGCCATTGAAGATGACCCAGCGTTTGGAATCATCCTTGTTGTGGTAGTAGACGTTGCCCTGATCGTCTTCGCCCACTTTGATGCCCTTGCGACGGGTATAAAGCAGGGTGTTGAGGGTCGCCCCGTTCCACCAGGTGAAGAGTCCGTTGATCGTGCTCAGAATGCCCATGTGCGTCTCCGATGGTCTTTGTCCGATATGCCGCAATTTGCCGCCAAGGTCCAGATGCTACCCCGCCGGACGGGCGCGAAACCGCCCGGTTATCGGCCTTAGGCTGGCGCGAGGGCGGTCAGTTCGATCTCGATACGGAATTTCGGGTCGATGAGGTTGCACTCCACCATGGTCGCCGCCGGGGGATTGGCACCGAAGGCCTCGGCCAAGACCGGCCAGCAGGGTTCGAACTCGGCCGCGTCGGGGAGATAGTAGTTGACCCGGACGACCTGCTCAAAAGAAGAACCCGCCTCTTTCAAGGCGTTCTCGATCACCTCAAGCGCGGATTTGCATTGGGAGACCACATCGTCGCCCTGTCCCACGGTGCCCGCCACATGGACAAAGCCCCCCGCGACAACAGCGCGGCAGTAACCGATCTTGGCTTCGAATTCGCCCCCGGAAGAAATGCGTCGGATCATCCTGTTATCCTCATGTCTCTGGTCTTCAAAAAGAGACGACGCGGACAGGGCCGCGTCGTTTCCAGTATTCTATATGGCCCCGACCTCAGCCCGCGCTCACCGGTTCCTTTTCGGCCTCGGCGTGGATCATCAGGGGCGCGGCGTCGGAGGTCACGGCCTCTTCGTTGACGACCACTTCCTCGACGCTATCCATGCCCGGCAGTTCGAACATGGTATCGAGGAGAATGTCCTCAAGGATCGAACGCAACCCGCGCGCGCCGGTCTTGCGCTGAATGGCGCGTTTGGCGATGGCCGAAAGCGCATCATCGGTAAAGCTCAGCTTGGCATCTTCCAGCTCGAACAGGCGCTGATACTGTTTCACCAGCGCGTTTTTCGGCTCGGTCAGGATGGTGACAAGCGCGTCCTCATCAAGGTCTTCGAGGGTTGCCAGAACCGGCAGACGACCGACGAATTCCGGGATCAACCCGAATTTCAGAAGATCCTCCGGTTCGAGATCCTTGAAAATCTCGCCCACACCGCGGGCATCCTCGTCGCGCACATCGGCACCAAAGCCCATGGCCGAGCCCTTGCCGCGCTGTGCGATGATGCGGTCAAGACCGGCAAAGGCCCCGCCACAGATAAAGAGGATATTGGTCGTGTCGACCTGAAGGAATTCCTGCTGCGGATGCTTGCGCCCGCCCTGCGGCGGCACCGAAGCAACAGTGCCTTCCATCAGCTTCAAAAGCGCCTGCTGCACGCCCTCGCCCGAAACATCGCGGGTGATCGAGGGGTTTTCCGACTTGCGGGTGATCTTGTCGACCTCGTCGATATAGACGATGCCGCGCTGTGCGCGTTCGACGTTATACTCAGACGACTGCAACAGCTTGAGGATGATGTTCTCCACATCCTCGCCCACATAGCCCGCCTCG
>JAAEZB010000119.1 GCA_018223085.1 Paracoccaceae bacterium | reverse complement strand
ATGGACAAATGGTTCGGCCTTCAGATCATGCAGGCCGCCCCCGAAGACACCGCCGCCACCGCCGCGCGCCTCACGGACCATGCCGATTTCGACATGAAGAACCCCAACCGCTTCCGCGCGGTCTTTGGCGCGCTCGCCATGAGCCACGCCGGGTTCCACCATACGGGCGGCGCGGCCTATGCGCTTCTGGCCGATTGGCTGATCCGGCTCGACCCGATCAACCCCCAGACCACCGCGCGCATGTGTTCGGCGTTTCAGACATGGCGCCGCTACGACGCCCCGCGTCAGGCCGCGATCAAATCGCAACTCAAGCGCATCCTCGCCACCCCCAACCTCAGCCGCGACACAAATGAAATGGTGTCGCGCATCCTCGGCGCATGACCCTGCCTTATCGCCATCAGACCCAAGGGCGGTCCCTGCGTACCGCCCTTGCCGTCGCCGCCGCGCTGGCCTTGCTGGTGGGGCTTTATCTCGTCGGCACGATCCTGTGGCTCCTTGCGGTGCTCCTCCTCTTCGTGGTGCCCGCAATAGTTGATCTCCTGCGCAACCCCACGAGTCGCTTTGAACTGACCAACACCACCCTGACATGGGAAACCTCGCGCCTCTCGGCCTCCCTGCCCGTCTCGCGCATTGCCAAGGCGCGCTTTGATACGCGCTGGGATTTTTCCGTGCGGGTGACACTGATCCTTGATGACGGCAAGAAACTGCGCATCCCGCAAGAGGCCATGCCGCCCCACAAAGCCCTCGAAGACGCCTTCAAGGCCTGCGGCGTCCCGGTTGAGCGCCACCATTTCCGCGTCATCTGAGGCCCCGCAGCTTCCCGAAAGCGTCCGCAACTTTCCCAAACGGTGCCATCTTTCGGCCCGAATACGTCGCCACATTGGCTCCAATTCAAGGAGTCAACGTAGCGAATGTCCGTCTTTTCCCCCAAGTCCCCTTTTAAAAAGCCCCTATCCCCTTCGTTGAAGGCCCTGTCAAAACCCTTCGCCGCACTGCGCCAATCTCCTGCACCGCAACGGTTGACCGGGGAAACCTACCGCAATCTCCTCGATCAGCTCCATATCGCCGTCAACACAACACCCCCCGATCAGGCCGAGGCCGACATCGCCCGCGAACGCGGCACCTTCCTCGCCCGTCAGGATCGCTGGGACGAGCTCGCCGAGATCATCGCCGAGGCCGACCGCCAGCGCCGCACCACAGACGCGGGCCAGCCCATCGCCGATCTCCTCGCCTATGGCGCGCGCGCCGACGTGGTGCAGGCCGCCGAACACGCGCTCCTGCATGGCCGCGCCGCCAAAGAGGCGAATTTCTTTTCCGGTATTGAAGCCCTCGAAATGGTCCTCGACGACGCCCGCGACAGTTATCCGATCGCCCTCATCGTGGCCAATATGCATATCGACATCGGCTGGGCATGGCGCGGGGCGGCCGCCGCCGACGCCCTCAAGGCCACCAACCGCGAGGCTTTCCACGCCCATTTCGACCGCGCCGCCGATATTCTCGACGCCTTCTGCCCGATCGACCTGCAATCGCCGTCCTTGGCTGCGGCCCGCTGTGCCCTCCTGCCCGGACGTCAGACCCCCGAATTGCATATCATCCGTGAATTCGAACGCCTGATCGACCTCGACCCGCTCAATCCCCGCCACATGCGCGCGCTTGGCAATTACCTCCTGCCGCGCTGGTATGGCGATTTTCAGGCCCTCGACCTCGAAGCCCGCCGCACCGCCGCACGCAGCTTTGAGGACTGGGGCGCCGCAGGCTATACATGGGTCTGGTTCGACGCCCTCCTCGTCGATCCCGAGGGCCTTTCCGTGGTCGAACCGGAATACTTCCTCGAAGGCATCCACGATATCCTCGACATCTGCCGCGACCAGCATACCGCCAACCTCGTCGCCGCCCATCTCTACCATTGCTGGCAGATCGCCCGCGAACGCTACAATGAAACCGGCTACCGCCCCGACCTGCCCCCGGCCCTGCGCCGCGGCTTTGAGCGGGTGGTTGAAAACCACCTGCGCGAGATTCATCCCCTGATCTGGGGCCATGCTGAAATCGGCTTTGAAAACACCGCCCGCATCATCTCGCCCAAGCGCCTCGCCGAAAAGGGCCACGAAACCGCCCTCTCGGCCATCGCCATGCCCTTCCTCAAAAGCCTGCAAGATGGGCAGACCGTGACCTTCGGCCCCGACGGCATCCACCACGGCTCCTCCTAAAGTTACTGCCCCTTGCTCCTTTTGGGCCTCTGTCCTAGAACGCATGCCAATACGCGTTCAAAGGAGTCCGGCAGATGCTCGACCTGACATATGAAGCCCCCAAGCCCAAGGTAATCTCGGGCGCCAAGCATGACTGGGAACTTGTCATCGGCATGGAGGTCCACGCCCAGGTCAGCACGAAGGCCAAACTCTTCTCCGGCGCCTCGACGAAATTCGGCGCCGAGCCAAACTCCAACGTCGCCTTCGTGGACGCGGGCATGCCCGGCATGCTGCCCGTCATCAACGAGGAATGCATCGCCCAGGCCGTGCGCACCGGCCTCGGCCTCAAGGCCGAGATCAACCTCTTCTCGGCCTTTGACCGCAAAAACTATTTCTACCCCGACCTGCCGCAGGGCTATCAGATTTCACAGCTCTATCACCCGATCGTCGGTGAGGGCGAAGTGCTGGTGGAAATGGGCGACGGCACCGCGCGCAACGTGCGCGTCGAACGCATCCACCTTGAACAGGACGCCGGGAAATCCATCCACGACATGGACCCGCACATGTCCTTCGTCGATCTCAACCGCACCGGCGTGGCGCTGATGGAAATCGTCTCGCGCCCCGATATCCGCGGCCCCGAAGAGGCCGCCGCCTATATCGTCAAACTGCGCCAGATCCTGCGCTATCTCGGGACATGCGACGGCAACATGCAAAACGGCAACCTGCGCGCTGATGTGAACGTCTCGATCTGCCGTCCCGGCCAGTATGAGAAATACATGGAAACACAGGACTTCTCGCATCTCGGCACCCGCTGCGAGATCAAGAACATGAACTCCATGCGCTTCATTCAGGCCGCCATCGACGTCGAGGCCCGCCGCCAGATCGCCATCGTCGAAGGCGGCGGCACGGTCGATCAGGAAACCCGCCTCTACGACCCGGACAAGAACGAAACCCGCTCCATGCGGTCCAAGGAAGAAGCCCACGACTACCGCTACTTCCCCGACCCCGATCTCCTGCCCTTGGAGATCGAACAGGATTGGGTCGACGATCTCGCATCGAAACTCCCCGAACTGCCCGACGCCAAAAAGGCCCGCTTCATCGAAAGCTTCGGCCTGTCGGACTATGACGCCTCGGTGCTCACCGCCGAAGCCGAAGCCGCCGCCTACTTTGAGGCCGTGGCCGAAGGCCGCAACGGCAAGCTCTCAGCAAACTGGGTCATCAACGAACTCTTCGGTCGCCTCAAGAAAGAAGATCACGACATCACCGAGAGCCCGGTATCTCCGGCTCAGCTTGGCGGTATCATCGACCTGATTTCCTCGGATGCCATCTCCGGCAAGATCGCCAAGGACCTGTTCGAGATCGTCTATACCGAAGGCGGCGACCCCGAGGCGATCGTTGAAGAACGCGGCATGAAACAGGTGACCGACACCGGCGCTATTGAGACCGCCCTTGATGAGATCATCGCCGCCAACCCGGCCCAGGTCGAAAAAGCCAAGGTGAACCCCAAACTCGCCGGCTGGTTCGTCGGTCAGGTGATGAAAGCCACCGGCGGCAAGGCCAACCCCAAGGCCGTCAACGAGCTTGT
>JAAEZB010000016.1:16030-51287 GCA_018223085.1 Paracoccaceae bacterium | reverse complement strand
TGCGTTGATGCAGGCCCTGCCACGGGCGACCGTGGCGCGGATGGCGCTTTTGGGGGCGCCCATTGAGGCGACACGGCTCTACGAGATGGGCGCGGTGACGGAGATCGTAGCCGAGGGCGCGGTATACGAGGCAGCACGGGCCCTTGCCGTGGAGGTTGGCGCAGGGCCGGAGGAGGCCATGGCGTCGATCAAGGCGCTGCTCAATAGCGCCGAAACAGCGACGTTTGAGGAGCAGTTGGTCGCAGAGCGGGACGCGATGGCGCGGGCCTTGGGAGGAGAGGAGGCGCAGATCGGTATGGCGGCGTTTCTGAACAAGACGCGTCCGGTTTTTCGGTAGGTCAGGTGGGGGAGAAGACGGGATGCAACGGGTACATGAGCTAGTCGCGAAGGCGGCGGCAGACAAGCCGGAGGGCCTCGCCTTTATCGACCATGATGACCGGCAGATCACATGGGGAGAGCTTCAGGGCGCGGCCGAGGATGCGCGGGGAGACCTTGAGGCACTTGGCGTCGGGGCGGGAGACCGCGTTGTGGTGGTGTTCGAGAACGCGATTGAGGTCGTGGCCTTTTACTTCGCGGCGAGCCACCTTGATGCGGCGGCGGTGATGGTCAATGCGCGGATGACACGGCCCGAGTTGGACCGGATCATCGCCCATTCAGACCCGAGCGCCGTGGTGTTTTCGATCGAGTCTTCGGAAGCGGCAGAGGCGCATGCGTTTGAATTCGGGGCCAAGGCGCGCCAGGGGAGATATGGTCGGGTCGCCGTTTGGCCGCGTGCGGGGAGCGTGGCGGAGCCTGTCTTTGAGGGCGGTGAGGAGCAGGTGGCTCTTTTGCTTTATACCTCGGGGACGACGGGGCATCCGAAGGCGGCGATGCTTACCCATGCCAATATGATCGCGGCGGGGCGGGCCTCGGCGGATGTGCGGGGGATGCGGGAAGGGGATATGACCTATCTTGCCCTGCCCATGTCGCATATTTTTGGCCTCGTGACAGTGCACGCCATTTGCCTTGCGCAAGGGTCGGCGCGGCTTGAGGCGTCCTTTGACGTGGCCCGTCTTTACAAGGCGTTGCAGGAAGATGTGACCCTTCTGCCAGCCGTGCCGCAGATGCATGCGCACTTGTTCCATTATGCCCGTGCCCATGACATGCCGCGCTATGATCGGGGGCTGTTGCGCTATGTCTCATCTGGGGGCGCGCCGCTTGATCCGGTATGGAAGCGCGAGGCGGAAGAGTTTTATGGCCAGCCGCTCCAGAACGGGTATGGCCTGACCGAAAGCGCGGCGGGTATTTGCGCCACGCGCAATGCCATGGGAGACCCGGACACGAGCGTTGGCGAAGCGATGCTTGGCAGCACGCTACGGATCGACCTTGAGGCACCGGGCGCGACGCCGGATGAGGGGATCGGCGAGATTCTTGTCGGCGGGCCGCAGATCATGAAGGGCTATTTCCGCGACGCAGAGCAAACCGCCAAGGCCCTGACCGAGGATGGATTCCTGCGCACGGGCGATCTTGGGCGGTTCGACGATCAGGGACGCCTTCATATTGCGGGACGCACCAAGGAACTCATTATTCGATCCGGGTTCAATGTGTATCCGGTAGAAATTGAGGCAGTGTTAACGGAGCATCCGTGCGTCATTATCGCCGGTGTTGTAGGCCGTGCCGTTGCGGGCAATGAGGAGGTTCTTGCCTTTGTCAAAGCGGTGCCGGGAAGCGGGATTACGGAGGCAGCTCTCAAGGCGTATGTGCGCGAGAGATTAGCGCCCTATAAGAGGCCGGAGCGGATCATTGTAGCGGACGATCTTCCGGCGGCGCCGACAGGGAAAATCCTCAAGGCGAAGCTCATTGAGAGCTTCGAGGACCGGCTTTAAATCAACCTACGTATTTTTGCGTGCTTGCCCCGGACCTTGTCGCGGCGGCAAGGTAGGGATGGAGGAGACGGGCCGCGCATTGTGGCGGGCCCGCAAGGACAGGGATTTTGCGCATGAACAGGGGGGACGCCGCACGGCTTGGGTTTGATCCTGAACGGCTCGACCGGATCGGGACATGGATGGAGTCCTATGTCACGGCACGGAAATATCCCGGCAGTAGCATGCTCATCAAACGCCATGGCGAAGAGGCGTATTTTCACGCCACCGGGTATCGCGATATCGAGAGCGGCGCGCTGTTCGAGCGCGATACGGTGGCGCGCATATATTCCATGACCAAGCCGGTGACCTCGGTTGCGCTTATGATGCTCTATGAGCGTGGGCTTTTTACGCTCGATACGCCGGTGAGCGAATTTATCCCATCTTTCAAAGAGATGCGGGCGCTTATCCCCGGCGCGATGTCGATTGAAGAGACTGAACCGGCGGCGGTGCCGACGTTGCATCATCTTCTGACGCATACGGCGGGTTTGAGTTATCCGTTCAATCCTGGGGTGCTCGCGGCGGCGATGGAAGAGGATGATTTGATCTTCCGCGCGAACCAAGGGGCTTTGGCCGAAATGGTCGATCAGGTGGCGGCTTTGCCATTGGCGTTTCAGCCGGGGGCAAGGTGGGAATACTCGGTGGCGATTGATGTGCTGGGTCGGGTTGTTGAGGTGGTTTCGGGAAAGACGCTTGAGGCGTTTTTCGAGACGGAAATCCTTGGGCCTCTGGGGATGAAGGAAACCGCGTTTTCCGTGCCGAAAGAGGCGGTGGATCGGTTTGCCTCGCTCTATACGCCGCTGGCGGGGGACGCGATGGCGCTTAATGCGGCGCAGACGGGGGGTGATCCGTTGCGCCGGTTCGACCAGAAGGAGGGCTCGCCCTTCCTCAATGCGGATATGTTCTCGGGCGGGGGTGGCCTTGTGGGCACGATCGACGATTACATGCGCTTTGCCGAGATGCTTCGGCAGGGTGGAGCGCTGGGAGATGTGCGCTTGTTGTCGCCGCAAACCGTTGATTTTATGATGCAAAACCATCTTCGTGGTGAGATCGCCGAGATGGGGCCGCAGAGCTTTGCCGAGCAGCCCATGGAAGGCATGGGCTTTGGTCTTGGTGGTGCGGTGGTGCTTGATCCGGCGCGGGCGCGGGTTCCGGGATCGGTCGGGGATTTCAGCTGGGGCGGGATGGCGTCGACCTTCTTCTGGGTGGACCGGAAGACGGGGCTTAGCGTGGTGTTTTTCACCCAGTTGTCGCCGTCGAGCAGCTATCCGGCGCGGGCCGAAATGAAGGCGCTCGTGCATGGGGCGTTGGTGGGCTAGGGGCCAGCCCCTCTTGGCCGCCGGAAGGCGGCCAATTCACCCCGGGATATTTTCGGCAAGAGGAAGAGTGTTAACGGCAAAACGCACGTCGGTATCACGTCGGTATTGCGTCTGTATCGCGGTGGTGGGGCAATCGTTACCCCACCGTTTCGTTAACGCGGCAGAAGGCGGGCCGAAAGCGTTGTCACGGCAAAGAGTATGGACGCGGTGCAGACGATCGTCGGCCCCGAGGGTGTATCGAACAGGAAGGACAGGCGTAGCCCGCCCACGGCGGCGGCGGTGCCGATCAGGGCGGCGGAGAGCGCCATATGTTCCGGGGTGCGCGCCAGAGGGCGGGCGGCGGCAGCGGGGATGATGAGCAGGGCGACAATCAGCAGTGCACCGATGACCTTGATTGCCACGGCCACGACGATGGCGAGGCCAAGCGTCAGGACAAGTTGTTCGCGCCGTGGGTCAATGCCAGACGCATAGGCGAGGTCGGGGTTGAGCGTTGCGGTCAGAAGTGGTGCCCATCGCCACGCCATCAGCAGAAGTACCAGCCCGGCACCGGACCAGATCACCGCGAGGTCGGTTTTGCTCACGGCGAGGATGTCACCGAAGAGGTAGGCGTCGAGGTCGAGGCGGATGCCTTGCAGGAAGGACACTGCGACGAGGCCGAAGGCCAGCGCCGAATGGGCCAATACGCCGAGCAGCGTATCCATGGCAAAACCGCGCCCGGAGAGCGTTGTCACGGTCAGCGCCATGGCGAGCGCCACGGCCATGGCCCCGGCGAAGACCGAGGTCGAGAGCGCCAGGGACAGGGCCACGCCGAGGATCGCGGCATGGGCAGTGGCGTCGCCGAAATAGGCCATGCGACGCCAGACCACGAAACAGCCAAGAGGCGCGGCGGCGATGGCGACGCCGATTCCGGCCAGCGTTGCGCGGAGCATGAAATCGTCAAGCATGGTCGCAGTCCCCATGTTCATGGCTATGGGCGGGGTGGCCATGGTGATGATGGTCGTGATCGTGGCGGTAGAGGGCCAATGCGCCTTGGGTGCCGGAACCGAAGAGGGCGCGGTATTCGGGCGCGTCGGCGACGATTTCGGGCGTGCCGTGACAGCAGACATGGCCGTTGAGGCAGACCACGCGGTCAGAGGCGCTCATCACGACATGGAGTTCGTGGCTTACCATGAGGACGGCGCTTCCCAGATCGCGGCGGATTTTTTCGATCTGGCGATAGAGGGAGGCAGAGCCGGGTTGGTCGAGGCCGGTTGTGGGTTCGTCGAGAATCAGGAGGTCCGGCTTTTCGAGGATGGCGCGGGCGAGGAGGACGCGCTGAAACTGTCCACCGGAGAGGGCGGTCATCTGGCGGTCCATCAGGTCGTCGGCCCCGGCGTCTTCGAGCGCGGATTGCATGGTGGCGGCGGAATGGCGGCGCGGCAGGCTCAGGAAGCGGCCGACGGTCAGGGGCAGGGTGTTGTCGATGGCGAGGCGTTGAGGCACGTAGCCGATGCGCAGGCCGGGGGCGCGGCTTAGGGTGCCGTGCGAAGGTTTGACGGCACCGATGACCGTTTTGAGGAGCGTGGTCTTGCCCGAGCCATTGGGGCCGACCACGGTCACGATCTCGCCTTTGTCGATATGGAAATCCACATGGGAGAGGGCGGTATGGCCGCCAAGGCGGACGGTCAGGTCTTCAAGAGTGACGAGGCGCATGGATCAGGCGGCCTCGCGGCAGGCGGGGCAGAGGCCTTCGACTTCGATCACGGTATTCTCGATCAGGAACCCGGCACCATCGGCGGCGCGGCGCAGGTCGGTCATGGGCATGGATGCCTCGGCGACGGTCTCGCAGGCGCGGCAGATCAGGAACACCGGCGAATGATTTTCGCCCGGATGGGTGCAGGCGAGATAGGCGTTCAGTTTCTCGATCTTGTGGGCAAAGCCGTTGGATACGAGGAAATCAAGGGCGCGGTAGACCACTGGCGGCTGTGAGCCGAGCCCTTCGGCGGCAAGAATGGCGAGGATGTCATAGGCGCCCATGGCGCGGTGTTCCTCAAGCAGGATTTCGAGGACGCGGCGGCGGGTCGGGGTCAGTTGCAGTTTCTGAGCGGCGCAGGCGGTTTCAACCGTGGCGAGCGCGGTCGTCACGCAGGTTGCGTGGTCATGATTGGCAAAGCCGATATCGTGCATGGGTGACGTCCTTCCGATTGCGGGTTGATATATTATAACATATCGTCTACGTCCAGCTGAAAGCGCGATGCATGAAGGAGCGAGACGTGAAGACTTGGGTTTTGAGCGGCGTGGCCGCGATGAGTATGGCGGGTGCCGCGATGGCAGAAGGTCCGGCGGTTGTTGCAGATATTGCCCCGGTGCAGTCGCTGGTGGCGCAGGTGATGAAGGGTGTGGGCACACCGTCTCTCCTCGTGCCGCAGGGGGTTTCTCCGCATGGCTATAGCATGCGTCCGAGCGAGGCGCGAGCCTTGCAGGCGGCGGATGTGGTGTTCTGGATCGGGCCGATGCTCACGCCGGGGCTTGATGAGACGTTCGAGACGCTTGCGCCGGATGCTCTCACGGTTGAGCTTGTCGAGGCGGAAGGGATGACCCTTTTGGAGTTCCGCGAGAAGGCGGTTTTCGAGGCGCATGAAGAGACTGAAACAGGCTCTAACATGGCGGAAAACGGTCATGACGATCACGACCATGACGCGCATGAAGATGAAGGTCATGACGCGCATGAAGAGCATGGCCACGACGGGCATGACGACCATGACGATCACGAGGATCATGCCGAGCATGGGCATGACGATCACGGACATGACCACGAGGGCGGCATGGACCCGCATGTGTGGCTTGACCCGGAAAACGGGCGCGCGATGCTTGCGGAGATTGCTGCGACCCTGTCGGAGATCGACCCGGCCCATGCCGATACCTATCTTGCCAATGCCGAGGCGGCGCGTGGTGAGCTGGCGGCGTTGATTGCAGACGTGTCGGTCGAGCTTGAGCCGGTCAAGGATCGTTCCTTTATCGTGTTCCATGATGCCTATCATTATTTCGAGAACCGGTTTGGCCTGACCGGGGCGGGCGCGCTTCTCAAAGGTGATGCCGAAGCGCCGAGCGCGGCGCGGCTCAAGGAGATTGAGCATGTGATGGAAGAGCGGAACGTGGTCTGTGTCTTCTCGGAGCCGCAGTTCAACGCCAAGATCATCCGCACCATCGCGGGCGACGCTAAGGTGGCCGAGCTTGACCCGATTGGCGTTACGCAGGAGGCCGGGGCCGGCCTTTATGGTGCGGTTGTGCAGGGCGTCGCAGAGGCGTTTACGGAATGCCTCAAAGACTGAGGAAGATAAGGTTTTGCGAGATTGATAGGGCTGCCTGCGGGCGGCCCTTTTTTGATGAAGCTTTTCGGTTCTGTTGGAGGCCACGTTTGTTGGATTAGATACCCTTGTTTCGCTAAGGAAATCGCTGAAAGCTGTTTCGCCCCGCAGCGGGCAGGGCGTGAATAGGGTCTCGTTCAAACGAGCCATTTGATGGTAGGTGGTACGAAAATGAATCCGAAGACGGCAAAGATCGCCATACTTCTAACCGTGATGATCCTTTTGGGGCAGATGTTTTTTCCGCTTCTTCAACAGCGCATACTTGGAAAGAGCGAGGAAAAAACAACGGGCGTCGAGCCCGCAGATAGCATCCTTTTTCGCTTTGTGCTCGGCTGTTGGGTTCCAGATGGCGATCTCGCAAGGCGTGCAGATGAAACCTTTGAAATCGACGCCGCCACGCAATCGGTTTCCAATGGGATTTTCTCAGCAACCTACCGCTTGCCCGGTGGCGCGGGGTCGGTGCAAATCACCCATGACGGCAATCTCTCCATGTGTTCCGTGTTCACAGAAATACCTTTTGCTGAATTGGCTACGGCCGCCGAGGCATATTTCATTTCTGACAAGCGTTTGCCGCGCGGCACCTTGTTTGATGTCGAAGATGTTGAGGTGGAGACATCTGGTGAGCGCCTAAGCTGGGCGGCGGACAGGGAGTCTGGGGCGAGGCGCGAAGGGGTCATCGTGCATCGACCGATCGCGACCACAGGGAGCGCTGTCACCGCTTTGACATGGGCCTATGCGGATCTGACCCATCCCGTTTCCGAATAGGGCAGAAGGCCGTCAGGGTGGCTGCCTCAAAGACTGAGGAAGATCAGGTTTGCCATGCCCCAGAGCATCAATTGAAAGTGGATGCTCTGGGCGCCTTCGTGGCAGCACCAATACGAGAAGTGGTTGCCCACCACGGTAAACATGCCCCAGAGCGCGGTGAACATCAGCGCGCCGAGAAGGGCGACAGGCTGTGCCACTTCAATCGCGACGATTCCAAGCAGAGCGGATGCGAGCAGGCCGACGCCGAGCCAGAGCACCAAAGTTGTTGCCAGTTCGGCGAGGATCACGAGGGCAAAGGCGGCGCGCTGACTGCGGCGGTTGTGGATGCTGCGATGCATGAAACGTGCGTATATTTCGGGATAATCGGCCTTCATGCGCGCGAAGGTGAAGACCTGCGCGGTCAGGGTTTCGTTGACGGAAGGGTGCAGGATGTTGTCGCGCACGCCAAGCGTCAACCACGCGGCAGGCAGAGCGAGGGATACGGTTTGGGCAAGAAGGGTCATGTCCATATCTGATCTTTGTCCCGCAAGTTATCCGTCATAAAAAAGGGCCGCCCGAGAGCGGCCCTTTTCAGTAAGTGAGATCCGTGGATCAGGTCCAGTGGATTTCCGCCGGGCGGTATTCGAAGGAGATGTGGTGTGCACAGCCTGCGAGGCCCGGTTTGGTGTGGTTGTAGAGCGAACGCCAGTAGGGCTGAATGGTGACGGCGTCGTCCTGAAGGATCTTCTCGCCTTTTTCCATCAGCGCGCGGCGCTTCTCGACATCCGCGGTGGCCAAGGCCTGTTCGAGGATGGCGTCGAACTCGGGGTTGGCATAGCCGAACTCGTTCCAGGCTTCGCCGGAGCGGTAGGCCAGGGCCCAGATCTGCACGCCGAGCGGACGGTGGTTCCAGTTGGTCGACGAGAACGCATACTTGGTCCAGTCGTTCCAGAAGGTCGAACCGGGCAGGATGGTGCGCTTGACCTTGAAGCCGGCGTCACGCAGCTGGGCTGCGACGGCGTCGGTGGTGTTCTTGCGCCATGCATCGTCGATCGAGTGGATTTCCATCTCGAAATCGGCCATGCCCGCCTCTTTGAGCAGCGCCAGAGCGCCAGCCGGGTCATGCTTGGGCATGCCAATGTCGGCGAATTCCGGGTGTGCCGGGCCAACGTGGTGGTTCTGGGCGACGGCACCGCGGCTATCATGGCCAAGTTCGAGCAGGACATTGTTGTCCACGGCCATGGCGATGGCCTGACGCACGCGCTTGTCTGCGTAGGGCTTCTTGCCGTCCACCTCGGCGAGCTGGTTCGGGCGCACAACGATCGTTGCCATGGTGACAACTTCGTTTTCGTCGAAGCCGAGCGACGAGATGATGTCGATGAATTCACCGTCGACCGAATAGGTCGCGTCGATTTCTTCGGCTTCAGCCGCAGCAACCCATGCCGCCGGGTCGGTGCCGTAGTCGACATATTCGATCCGGTCGAGCCATGCGCCGTTGCCAGCGTTCCACCATGCGTGATCTTCGTTACGCACCAGAACAGATTTCACGCCAACTTCGAGCGATTCCGGCAGGTAGGGGCCGGTGCCGACCGGGTTCGACAGCATGTCTTCGGGGTTGTGCGAAGAGTGCACGATTGCGGCCGGGTAGTCAGCCATGCCCGGAATGAGCGAGATGTCGGATTTCGGCAGGTTGAGTTGCACGGTGTGGCTATCGACGACGACGATGCCGCCTTCAATGGCTTTGCCGGTGGCTTCGTCGACGAGGGTCGCGAAGCGGCCAGCCATCGAGTTGCCTTCGACGGCCTTGTCACACCAGCCCGCGATGTTGCGCGCCACGTCTTCGGCGGTGAAGTCGTCACCATTGTTCCACTTCACGCCTTTGCGGACGTTGAGCGTATAGGTTTTGGCGTCTTCCGAGATGTCCCAGCTCTCAAGAAGCTGCGGCTTGAAGGTACCGTCGTTCTCGTAAGAGATGAGATATTCGAGCCAGCCGCGCGAGAAGTTGGCGATCTGCGACCAGTCATAGGTGCGCGGGTCTTTGAGGGCGCGCACTTCCATCTGGATGCGCACGGTGCCGCCTTGTTTCGCCATGGTGGCGGCCTGAGCCGGGGCGGCCATGCCGAGCATCGAATAGGCGGTTGCTGCGGTGGCGCCGAATGCGCTGGCGAGGGCCAGGAATTCGCGGCGGCTCACCGGATCGTCACCAACCTTGGATGCTTGATCGACGATTGCCTTGGGCATTGGCGGTCCGTTGCGTTTGAAAAAGGTCATCTTCTTCCTCTCTGTGTTGATCTGATTATTGTTCGTTATGTGGGGCACGGCAGGGCATGACAGGGATGGGTAACGAAACCTTTGAAACCGACGCGCGGCAGCAGAGGGTGACCGTGTTCTCCCTGATCAATTCCTATGTCCTCCCGCCATACGATGATGGCTAATCCCGATGTCGGGCGTGTCGTTTTTTTACCCCTGTTGCGGGGGGCTTTCCCGACGCGATACCTCAAGCTTTCACACCCAGACCGTTTGATGCAACCGGAAAGCACCGGTTTTCTTTGGCATTCCCCGAATTCGGGGGTCAAACAGGACGGAAACAAGAGTCTCACGGTAGATGATTGTAGGTCGACAGGGTGTTGCTTCAACTTGTTCATTTGCGACATCGAGTGGGCAATATTCGACACCGGCCTTTTATCTGTAGCCGATGTGCCTGATTCGGGTGCTCTTTTGAGGGGCGGACGATTCTTCCGGCGAGGCCGTGCCTTTCGGGTGCAGAGCGCGTAGGTGTGCCCTTGCGGACTCACCTTGGCGGGGGCTGTCGATTGACGCTGCATCGACGGGCGGGTGCATGGTAACAAGGGGGAAACCCGTGCCAGAGAGAGGCGTTATCCTTGCGAGTTCTGTCCGTTACATCCATGCGCAACGAGGGGCCGTATCTCCTCGAATGGATCGCGCATCACCGGGCGGCGGGGGTGACGGATTTCCTCGTCTTTTCGAATGATTGCGAGGACGGGACGGCGGATATGCTCGACCTGCTCGATAAGGCGGGGATCGTGACGCATGTGCCGCAGGAGCGGCAGGGCAAGAAATCCATCCAATGGCAGGCCCTTCGGGCGGCATGGAAACATCCGCTTCGCAAGGAGGCGGATTGGGTGCTTGTCTCGGATGTGGATGAGTTTCTTAATATCCGGGGAGGGGATCATACGCTTGCCGGGCTGATCGGGGGATTGGCGCCGGAGGTGGATGGGGTCGTGATCCCGTGGCGGCTTTTTGGGAATAATGGCGTTGTGGATTTTGAAGACGCGCCGGTCACGGAACAGTTTTCACGGGCGATTGAGCCGGGTGTGCGGTTTCCGGCGGCGGCGGGGTTCTTCAAGACGCTTTTCCGCACCAAGGGGCCGTTCAATCAGCTTGGGGTGCATCGTCCGCAGCAGAAGGCACCGGAGCGCGCGGGCCTGCCGGTTTTCGTAGACGGGAGCGGGGCGCTATTGCCGGAGCAGATCGCGGCGACCCCGTCGCGGCTTTCGCTTTTTGGGTTCAACGCGGGGCAGAGCCTTGTGGAGATGAACCATTATTCGATCCGGTCGGCGGCGGGGTTTTTGATTAAACGGGCGCGGGGGTTGCCGAACCGGAGCCACAAGCCGGTGGACCTTGCCTATTGGGTGGAGCGGAATTTCAACGCGGTGGAGGATCGCTCGATTGCGGCGATGCAACCGGCGACGGAGGCGGCATTGGCGGAGCTGCGCGCGGTTGATGGGGTTGCAGCGGCGCATGAGGCGGCGGTGGCGTGGCATCGTCAGAGGTTTGCTGAATTGGTGCGCGAACCCGAGTATCAGGCGCTTATGGTGGATATTTTAACGGCAGGATCGTCCGTGACGGTTCCGCAGGAATTGCAGCTACGTCTTGTTCGATGGTATCAAGACGCCAATAAGAAATAGAATTTTGAGGGCACCCAGCGCGGTGCAGCAGGGTTGGAGCGATGGCAGGGCCGGAACTCATTCAGCGCGAAATTGCGCATCAGGATATTGGCAGCGCTGTGGTGCTCGACGTGGTGCGTCTTGAGCGTGGCGAGGTACAGGCGTTTTTTGCCGTGGGCACCAAGGCCGAGCAGATCAGTGCCGGGGATGGCACCGAGATCAAGGGCATTCGCAGTGTCGGCGACGGGATGATCGTTTCGGTTGAGGCCGAAGGCGCGCCGGTTTTGGCGGTCGATGGCACGGCGCAGGCGCTTCGGGTCAGCGAGGCAGAGCTTGGCCTGTTTGAGGGGCTTGATACGCTCTTTGCGACCCGCAATGGCGAGAGTGCGCAGGTGACGCTCGATTGGCTTGCCTATCACGCGGAGAAGCAGGGAGCAGAGGCGGCGTTGATCCTTGATCGGTGTCAGCCGGGGCAGGGCAAACAGTATCTCAAGAGGCTGAAGAGAGGTCTCAAGAAGATTGAGGGGCTGAAACGGGTTGTGCATGTGGTCATGGATGTGCCGCTTGGCGATCCAAGCCTGCCGTCCGAGGCGCATCCGTTCAATGCGCCGGACGCGCCGGGCAAGGACCGGATGGAGATACCCGCGCCGTCCCCATGGGATTCACCGCAACGGGAATTGCAGCTTTTTGAATGGGCGCGGCATCGGTTTTTGGATCGTGCCAAGGGTGTTGCCCTCGTGGATGTGTGCGATCTCATTGTGCCGCATTCAGGCGAAACAGAGACTGTTTTTGAGACTACACGGGCCTCCAAGACCGGGGCGATTACACTGGCCGGGCGCAATTGTTATCCGTGGCGTGTACGTAAGGGCGAAGAGGCGGGATTTGGCGATCATATCTGTGTGCAGTTTGATGCCCGCAAGCTTCGCCGTCGGTGGTGTGTTGCGCCGCAGATCGCGGGGGACAGCGCGGTTTGGCGGCTCATAAGGATTGTGGGAGCGAACCCGGAGGCGACGGAATGGCGGCCCTTTTATCGCTTTATGGCGCTTCGGCATCCGACGGATACGGTTTCGCAGATCGTGCCCAAGACATCGCTTGTGGAGGATGACAGGCTTTTGGCGCTTGCCGAAGAGCGGTTTGGGCATAAGCCGGTGCGGATGCCAGAGATTGGCAAGCCGAAGGTCGATCCCCAGAGCAACCGGACCTGTATCATCACCTGCATGAAGAACGAGGGGCCGTTTATCCTTGAATGGGTGGCGTATCATCGGGCCATCGGGGTGCAGGATTTCATCGTCTATACCAATGACTGCACCGATGGGACGGATGATTTCCTCGACCTGTTGCAGGAGAAGGGCATCCTTCAGCATCGCGATAACCCGTTCAAGGGCACCGGCCTCAAGCCGCAGCACGCCGCGCTTCAGGCGGGGGAGAAGGAAGAGATCATCAAAAAGGCCGATTGGGTCATTTCGATGGATGTAGACGAGTTCATCAATGTGAAGGTGGGCAAGGGGACGCTTGAAGACCTGTTCGAGGCGACGGGCGGGGCGAATATGATCTCCTGCACCTGGCGGCTTTTTGGGAATTCGGACATCCATGAATTCGTGGATGAGCCGCTTATTGCGCAATATACGCGCTGTGCGGAAGAGATGACGCGCAAGCCGCATCAGGCATGGGGGTTCAAGACCCTGTTCCGCAATATTGGGTTGTTCAAGAAATTGGGCGTGCATCGGCCCAAGGGCCTTAATCCGCAGCTTTGGGATCAGATCAACTGGGTCAATGGGTCGGGTGTGCCGCTTCCGAAGGACATGTATCGCAATGCGTGGCGGTCCACGACGAGCTCGGTTGGCTATGACATGGTGCAGCTAAATCACTATGCGGTGCGCTCGGCCGAGAGCTTCCTTGTCAAACGGGATCGGGGGCGGGTCAATCACGTGGATCGCGATCAGGGGCTTGCCTATTGGTTCCGCATGAACAACAACGCGACCGAGGATACCTCGATCCAGCGGATGATCCCGATGTTGCGCGAAGAGATGGATCGCCTGATGGCCGATCCCGAAATCGCCGAGGCGCATGCCTATTGTGTCGATAAACATCGGGCAAAGATCGACGCGCTCAAGGCGACGGAAAACTATGCGAAGTTCTATGACGACCTGACGGGCGAGCGGATGGAGACGCTGGCGCGGATACATCACGTGTTTGGGGCCAATGTGTTCCTTGCCGGGCCGGATGTGATCCCCGATGACGTGGTGCAGAAAGACCCGCCGGAAGGGTTCTTCTTTACCGTCGAGAAACAGAAAACGGTGCACTAAGACGCGGGTGGCGCTGGGTTAAATTCGAAGACAATGATCGCGTTTGTGGTAAACTGTAGAAAATATACGAACAAAGAGCAGAGTAACGATGGCGAAACTTCCTGAAATCGCGAGCCTGTGGATCGGTGGTGAACTGACCTGGCTTGAACAATTGTGTCTCAAGTCCTTTGCCGATGCGGGGCATCATACGACGCTATATAGCTATGCCCCGATCCCGAATATTCCCGAGGGGGTTCATGCGGGCGATGCGGAAGAGATTTTCCCGTCCGACCCGATGTATCGCCATGCGCGCACCGGAAGCCCGGCGATCCATGCGGATTTGTGGCGGCTGAACCTTCTTAAGAAGACCGACAAGATTTGGGTCGATGCGGATATGTATTGCTATCGCCCGTTCAACTTTACCCGCAAGACGGTGTTCGGTTGGGAGAAGGACGGATTGGTGTGCAACGCGGTTCTGGGCCTGCCGAAAACGTCAAAGGCGCTCGATATGATGCTCGAATTTTTCGAGGATGAATATGCCATCGGGCCGTGGCTCAAGCCGTGGCAGCAAAAAGAGTTGCAGGCCGAGAAGGACGCGGGCCGTGCGGTGCATATGACCGAGCAGAACTGGGGCTTTACCGGGCCTGCGGCGGTGACCTACTTCCTCGAAAAGAGCGGCGAGATCAAATATGCCGAGCCGGTCGAGGCGTTCTATCCGATCTCCTTCAAAGAGCGGAACCACATGATTATGAGCCGGTTCGACATTGAAGAGCGGCTTACGGAAGAGACCAAGGGCGTTCATTTCTGGGCCCGGCGGATGAAGCCGCGGCTTGAGGAGAAGGAGAACAACCGCCCGCGGCGCGGATCGTTCATGGAAGGCCTTATTGAGAAGCATGGTATTGATGTCGATGCCGCGCTTATCCCGCCGAAGATCAACAAGTCCAAAGCGCCGATTGATGACCCGGAGTTCATGGCGACGCTTGCCATTGAGGCGCTCAAGGGAGAGGCCTCGATTGAGAAGTTGTCGCGCGATCACCTTGTGGAGCCGAGTTTCATCAAGGACTGCCGGGCGCGCCTTGTCGAAGGGGCACCAGCACTCTTTCAGGCGGATTGAGGCGACGTATCAGAGCGGGCGTAAAGACCGAAGGAATGGATATGAGCGACAGCATGACGCTTGAGGCGCGCGAGGCCGAGACACAGGATGATTGGCGCGCGAACCTACGGGAAATCGGCGCAGCAGAAGGGTTCTATGAGGAGCTTGGGCCGGATCACACCGCGCTTTTCGTGAAGCGCGGCAAGCAGTTGATCGTCAGTTTCGAAAACCTCGACCATGTGTATGAACGTGGCGCGGACCGGATGCCCTGGGGCTATGGCTTTGTCGAAAAACAGGGCTGGTCCATGCTTGGGATGATGGCGGGGGACTGGTCGTGGTATCGCGACGAGGCGGTGTTCGATTTCTTTGATCGGCTGCGTGATGAGGGGTTCTTTGAGCAGTTCGATCGTGTCGTGTTCTATGGCGCGTCCATGGGCGGCTATGGCGCGGCGGTGTTTTCGGCGGCAGCGCCGGGATGTCAGGTCGTGGCGATCTCTCCGCAGGCGACGCTCGACCGGGAGATTGCGCCGTGGGAAAGTCGGTATTACCGGGCCTGGCGGCGGGATTTCAGCGGGCGTTATGCCTATGCGCCGGACATGTGCGGCGAGGCCGAGGCGGTGCATATTTTCTATGACCCGCGCCACAAAGAGGACGCGATGCATGCGACGCTTTTCCGGGGCGAGAATGTGGTCAAGTATCGGTGCCGTTTCCTTGGGCATCGGATTGCGTCGCTCTGGATTCAGATGGGTCTTTTGAAGCCGATCGTGGCCGAATGCGTCGCCGGGACGATGACGCAGGCCAAGTTCTATCAATGGATGCGGGCCCGACGCGAGAACCGGCGGTTCCAGAAGGAAATGCTGCACCTGTTGCAGAAGGAGCGGCGCTGGGGGCTTTTGATCCGTTATTGCGAGGCGATTTTGGCGCGCCGCAGCGCGCCACATTTCCGCAATGCGATGCGCGAGGCCCGCAAAGAGATCAAGGGCAATTAGCGGCGCTTGAGCGTGTCGCCGAAAGAGATTTTCGGGGTCAATTCGGTAATCATCGGGGCGTCTTCGCCCTTCACGCGGGCGGCGATGATCTCGGCCGCCTTGGTGCCGATCTCGCGGCGGCAGGCGTCCATCGTGGCAAGCTGGCGCGGAAGACCTTGCAGGAGTTCCACCCCGTTGAAGCCGGCAAGGCCGATCTGTCCGGGGATGTCATAGCCCTTTTCAAGCAGGTAGAGTAGCCCGCCCGCGCCGATCATGTCGTTGGAATAATAGAGGAAATCCAATTCTGGGTTGCGATCCAGCATGGCCTCGGTCATCTCACGCCCTTTGGCGAGGGCGGAGCCGCCGGAATAGAAGTCCTTCTCGGCAATCTCGACGCCCTTCTTGGCGAGCGCGGCGGTGAAGCCTTCGAAGCGTTTGCGGGCGCGGTGATCGAGGGGCATCTTGGTGCCCATGAAGCCGATATTGCGATAGCCCGCCTTGAGGATCGCTTCGGCCATCTCGCGGCCCGCGCGGCGATGCGAGATGCCGACCATGGAATCGACCGCTTTGCCGTCTACATCCATGATCTCGACCACGGGAATGCCGGAGGCGTTGAGCATGGCGCGGGCGGCCTCGGTATGTTCGAGACCGGCGATGATAACGCCCGAGGGGCGCCAGGAGAGCATTTCGTAGAGGACTTTTTCCTCTTTTGCAGGCAGGTAATCCGTCACGCCGACCACGGGCTGAAGATCGGTTTCTTCGAGCACCGCGCTAATGCCGCCGAGGACCTCGGGAAAGACCATGTTGGAGAGCGAGGGGATGATAACGCCGACAAGGTTGACCCGCTGGCTCGCCAAGGCACCGGCGATCTTGTTGGGGACATAGCCGAGGTCTTTGGCCGCGCGTAGCACCCGTTCGCGGGTTGCGTTGGAGACATCGCCCCGGTTGCGCAGCACCCGGCTCACGGTCATTTCCGATACCCCCGACGCTTCGGAAACATCGCGCAGGGTCAAAGAGCGTTTGGAGTCATTGGTCACGGGGAACATCCTGTCTTCAATGACAAAATGTTACCGCGAACGGCGCCGGGTATTCAAGCGCCGTGATTGGAGGTTTCGCGGATGACAGTCGCGACCAGCCGCGTTAGAACCAAATCCACACGGCCCCGTGGCTCAACTGGATAGAGCAGCCCCCTCCTAAGGGGCAGGTTGCAGGTTCGAATCCTGCCGGGGTCGCCAGTTTTCTAGTCTTTGTTGCGACGCACCAATTTCCAGCCGGTAATCATCGGGGTGACGAGGTTTTCGCCTTTGACGCGTTTGTAATAGCCGATGGCGGCGATGTGCAGGATGACGATGGCGAGGATGGCTAGGGCGGCGCGATTGTGGAGGAAGGTCGCGGTGCGGTTGCCTTCGGAGCTTAGGTATCCGGCGAGGGGCCCGACATTGATATAGTCGTCGGCGTCCACGAACAGGCCGGTGCTCACCTGAAAGATCAATAGGGCGAGGATGGCAAAAACCGAGAGCGCGCCCATGGGGTTATGGCCGGGCCAGTAGGACGGTTTGCGGTCTCTCAGGGTCGAGAGGTAGCGCAGGGTCGTGCGGGGGCCGTAGATAAAGTGGGAAAAGCGGATGGGGGCCGGTCCGACCAGTCCCCAGACCACGCGGAAGATCAGAAGTGCGATCACCGCGTAGCCGAAGTAGAAATGCAGCGTCATGATGTTCGGGCCAAATTTACCCAAACCCCATGCTGCGCCGACGCAGATCACAAGCGCCCAGTGAAACAGGCGGGTGCCGATGTCCCAGATTTTTTCGCGGGTGACACCTTGGGGGAGGTCTGCGTCGGTCATGGTCAGGCGTCCTTAGTCTGCACGATACGTATCGTGGCAGCCTTTGCAGGTGCCGCCGAGTTTGCCAAGCGCGCCAGCCATTTCGGCTTTGCCCTGGCCAGCGACGGCCTGCATGTCCATGGCGGCTTTGACGAAGTCAGCACCTTTGGCCTGAACACCGGGGAAGTCTTCCCAGATCTTGGGCAGGGCGCGCGAGCCTTCGACATCGGCCGAGGAGGTGCCCGGCGCATAGAGATGGCCGACATTGTAGGTTGTCAGGGTGACGATGTTGTCGGCGGCTGTCTGGGCGGCGGCGGCGTCATAGTCACGTTCGCCTTTGGCCATGGCGGCGAAGACGCCGACATTGGCGCCGAGGAGTTTGTAAAATCCCTGACGGGCCTCAACGGTTTTTTCGGCGGGGCCTGCAAAAGCGAGGGCGGGGGCGGCGATGAGAGCTGCGATCAATACGTGGCGCATAGTCCTGGTCCTTAGTTGGTACTGTTAATGTCCGGGAGCCTAGCAGGGATTTTGTAACTGGGCAGTGTCAGAGAGAGCGGAAACGTATCGGATCACTTGAATGTGATGGCGCGACTGGCCGAGTGAGTGGGAAGTGAGCGTTTAGACCGGGTCTGCATCAAGGCGCACGGCAAAGCCTGCGCCGCGCAGGTTCGCGAGAATCTTCTGAACATGTTCCTTGTCGCGGGCTTCGATCACCACGTCGAGTTCGGCGCGTTTGAGCGAGACGCTCTGCATCATGCGTTGGTGGATCACTTCGATCACATTGGCACCGGCATCGCCGATGATGCGGGAGATGTTAGAGAGCTGTCCCGGCGTGTCGTCGATCTCAAAGGTGAGGCGCGCGATGCGGCCGTCGCGCATCAGCCCGCGCAGGATCAGCGTTGAAAGGAGGCGTGAGTCGATATTGCCGCCGCAGATGACGAGGCCGACTTTCTTACCCTTAAAGAGATCGCGGTGTTTCTTGATGACAGCGAGACCCGCCCCGGCAGCACCTTCGCAGACGAGTTTTTCATCCGAGAGGATGTCAAAGATGGCGTCTTCGATTTCAGCCTCAGAGGCGCTGTCGACGCGGTCGACATAGCGCGAGATGATGTCGAGATTGGCCTCGGCGGGTTCTTTGACGGCGATGCCCTCGGCAAGGGTCATGGCACCGAATTCCGTTGGTACGGAATAGAAGCGGGCGCGCACGGCGTCGAAATTCTCGGCCTGTGCGCCGATGATCTCGATCTCGGGTTTGACGGATTTTGCGGCCATGGCCATGCCCGCGATGAGGCCACCACCGCCGATTGGTACGACGATGGTATCAAGGTCGGGCTGTTGTTCGAGCATTTCGAGGGCAACGGAGCCTTGGCCAGCGGCCACGACGGGATCGTCGAAGGGGTGGATAAAGGTCATGCCCTTGTCGCGGGCCATGTCGAGGGTGAACTGTACGCTTTCGTCAAAGCCACGTCCGTGCAGGACGACCTCGGCGCCGAATTCCTCGGTGCGCTTGACCTTGTTGAAGGGGGTGCCCTCGGGCATGACGATGGTAGAGGGGATGCCAAGGCGGGTCGCGTGATAGGCGACGCCTTGGGCGTGGTTGCCCGCAGAGCAGGCGATCACCCCGGCGGCGCGTTCGGCCTCGGATAGGGTCAGGAGCTTTGCCAGCGCGCCACGGGCCTTGAAGGCGTTGGTGTGCTGGAGGTTTTCCAGTTTGAGATAGAGGTCGATCCCCAGATGTAGCGAGAGCCGCGCGGCATGGACGACGGGCGTGCGCGTGGTCGCGGGTTTGATGGCCTCGTAGGTCGAGCGGATCAGGGCGGGGGTCAGGTCCACGGGAACACCTTTGCAATGGGCGCGCGGCAATGGCGCGAGGCCCCAAGGCTTTGCCGGAACGGGCGGGATTGTCAAATGCCGGATCGACGCGGCCTGCCTAGAGCATGCGGATCACGTCTTTGTCGATGGCGAGCATATAGCCCTTGCGGGCGATGTTCTTGACGAGAAGTTCGCTTACGAGTTGGTTGCCGAGGCTGTCGCGCAGGCGCTTGATGCGGGTGGCACCTGCGGCCTCTTCGCAATCGGCGGAGGGCTTGCCGGATATCATCGCTTCGATTTCGGCACCGGAGAGCACGTCGTCATCAAGACGTGCTTCGGCAAGAACCGAGAGGGTTTCCATGGCGGCGTCGGTGAGTTTGAACCCCATATTGTTGAGGTAGACGGCCTTTTCCTCGCGGCTGATGAGGAGGGAGTTCACCTGAATGCCGGAGCGTTCGATGGTGGCGAGGCGACGGTTCATCACCACCAGCATGACAAGGAAGACCAGCGCGGCGATGAGCATAGCCGTGGCAAAGACCAAAAGCACGAAGATCACCGTGCGATAGGAGGTCAGCACATCAGAAAAGGCCGTGCCCGAGCGGGCGAGGATTTCAAGGAGTTTGATTTCCGCCTCGGAGGTGAGGGCGTCATTCTCGATGAAGATGCGTTCGACGCGGGCGTTGAAGGCGTTGGCGTCGGGCAGGTTCGAGAACAGGAGCACCGCCGCCACGAGCAGGATGCCGACAATAGCGATCAGCCCGCCGATCACGATACGGTTGCCGGAGCGGCGGGATTCAGACGCGAGAATGGTATCCTTGGGCAAGGCCCGTCTCCCTCTTGGGTCAGCGTTCGGTCACGGAGAGCACCTTGAGAAGGGTGAGCCCCTGCGACTTCAGTTTGCGCGTAAGGGCGGCCTTGGCGTCTTTGCGGGTGCAAGGGCCGCTTACCGTGGTCACATCATAGATCAAGGCGTAGGGCGTGTCGCGCTTGGCCTTGTATTCTACGTAGCAGGCCGCAGATGCGGCGGCGGGAGCGAGGCCCAGAGCGGCGACGAGGCCGAGGATGGCGAGTTTCTGTGTCATGAGGGCAATCTGCCGGAGGGGCGGTTGTTTTTCAATAACAACAGGGCTTTGGCGCGTTGTTATCGGATAACATGGCGGTGTTATTGCCTGTCTTTGGGTGGTGGGGGCAGATTTGTCTTATCCGCTACCGGCCCCTCGCCGGGGCCCAACACGACCGCCCATATAGGAAGGAAGACACCATGTTCCGCTTTGCTCCGAAAAAGCTTTTCACCACCCTGATTGCCGGGTCGATCGCGATTGCCGGTATGACGGCCACCCCGGCGCGCGCCGATTCCGAGGACGTGGCTAAGGTCATCGTCGGGATTGCCGCATTGTCGATCATCGCCAAGGCGCTGGATAATGACGACCGCGGATATGTGCATCGCACGCGGCCCTACCCGGATCAGGACTACTATGATCGCAAGCATGACAAGCGCTACAAGCCGCGCCCCGTGCACAAGTATAAACCGCAGCATGTGCGCAAGACCCTACCGGCGAATTGCGTGCGCCGCCACGAGACGCATCGGGGCCGCATCGTCTTTCTTGGGCGTCAGTGCCTGAAGAACAACTATCGCCATTTCAGCAACCTGCCGAACGCCTGCCGGGTTCAGTCGCAGACCTATAAGGGCATGCGTTATGGCTTTCAGATCTCGTGCCTGCGCAATCATGGGTATCGTATGGCGCAATACTGAGGCGAGCAGGAGGGGCATCCCAGTTCCGGTATCCAGATGCCCCGCCAGCCCGGAGGACCCCCAGTCCTCCGGGTTTTTTTCATGTTGCGCAGGCGGGCGGGATCGGGTTTCTGGGGGGCATGAGTAAACCGGATTTTTCCTTTGAAGAAGCAGCTATGGCGCGGGGCCTTGCGCGGGTGGCGGGCGTGGACGAAGTTGGGCGCGGTCCCTTGGCCGGGCCGGTGACGGCGGCGGCGGTGGTTCTTGATCCGGGGAATATCCCGGCGGGGCTTAACGATTCCAAGGCGCTCACGGCGAAGCGGCGCGAGGCGCTATATGATGTGATCCACGAGATGGCAGAGGTGTCGATTGCCCATGCCAGCGTCGAGGAAATCGACGAGTTGAACATTCTGCGCGCCAGTCACCTTGCCATGGAACGGGCGGTTGCGGGCCTTCGGGCGCCGGTGGATCATCTGTTGATTGACGGCAATATGATCCCGCGCGGATTGACCGGATCAAGCGAAGCGGTGGTTAAGGGAGACGCTCTTTCACTGTCGATTTCGGCGGCCTCAATTGTGGCGAAAATATGTCGAGATCGGATCATGGAGTCTTTGGCGCAACAGTTCCCCGGTTACGGATGGGAAACCAATGCCGGATATCCATCAAAAAGCCATAAAGCGGCGCTGCAAAATCTTGGTGTGACCCCACACCATAGACGTTCCTTCAAGCCGGTGCACAATATCTTGTATCAAGAGTAAAATCTAACCCCTTGATTCAAAAAAGAAATTGACGGCGATTCGGGTTTGAATCATCTTTGTCTTAACCAAAGAGCGCGAACAATCGTGCCGGGTAACGAGGCAGATATGATGACAAAGACCAAAGAGACGGGCGCGAAAGCGCTCCCCCTAAACACGATTCTGGACGGTGACTGCATCGAAGCGATGAACAGTCTGCCGGCAAATTCGATCGACCTGATCTTTGCCGACCCGCCCTATAACCTTCAGCTTCGCGGCGACCTGCATCGGCCGGACAATTCGAAGGTCGATGCGGTCGATGACGAATGGGACCAGTTCGCAAGCTTTGCCGCCTACGACAAGTTCACCCGTGAATGGCTCAAGGCGGCGCGCCGCCTTCTGAAGCCGAACGGGGCGATCTGGGTCATTGGTTCCTATCACAATATTTTCCGCCTTGGCGCCGAGCTGCAGAACCAGGGGTTCTGGATTCTCAACGATGTAGTCTGGCGCAAGGCGAACCCGATGCCGAATTTCCGCGGCAAGCGGTTCACCAATGCGCATGAGACGATGATCTGGGCCTCGAAAGAGGAAGGCGCGAAATACACGTTCAACTATGAGGCGCTCAAGGCGCTTAACGAGGGCATTCAGATGCGCTCGGACTGGGTCTTGCCAATCTGCAACGGGCATGAGCGCCTGAAGGATGAAAACGGCGACAAGGCGCATCCGACGCAGAAACCCGAGAGCCTTCTGCATCGTATTCTGGTTGGGTCGACCAATCCGGGCGATGTGATCCTTGATCCGTTCTTTGGCACCGGCACGACCGGGGCCGTGGCGAAGATGCTTGGCCGCGAATATATCGGCATCGAGCGCGAGGCTGCCTATCGCAAGGTCGCGGAAAAACGCCTTAGCAAGGTGCGCAAGTTTGACCGCGAGGCGCTTCAGGTGTCGGCGAGCAAACGGGCCGAGCCGCGCGTGCCGTTTGGACAGCTCGTGGAGCGCGGGATGCTGCGTCCGGGCGAACAGCTTTATTCGATGAATGGCCGCTTCAAGGCGAAGGTGCGCGCCGATGGCACGCTTATTGGCGATGACGTGAAAGGCTCGATCCATCAGGTCGGTGCCCACCTTGAAGGCGCGCCGAGCTGTAACGGCTGGACCTATTGGGGGATCAAGAAGGACGGCAAACAAGTCCCGATCGACATCTTCCGCCAACAGATCCGCGCTGAGATGGCCGAGCGGCCGAACTGATTTTCTAAAGATACCGCCAGTGCCGTGCGGCCTGACTTTCGCACGGCACTTACCTCGTAAACCCCGCCCTTGTGGCGGGGTCTTTTTGTTGGAGAGTGACGCCGGGATTACCGCGGCATCGGGGTCTTGGCTTTGTTGTAAGGCTGCCAATCGGTGATTTCGGGGTAATACATGGCGCGCCATTTGCGGACGCGGGGGTTCATCACCTTTTTCCAGAGCGGCGGGATCATCGCGGCGACGCCCATGAGCGGATAGCCGAAGGGCAGTTGCGGGGCGTCTTCCTCGGTATAGTTTTGCAGGAGCGGAAAGCGGCGGTCGGGTTTGTAATGGTGGTCCGAGTGGCGCTGGAGGTTGATGAGGAGCCAGTTCGTCGCCCGGTGCGCCGCGTTCCAGCTATGGTGCGGTTTGACGTGCTCGTATTTGCCTTCGCCGAGGTGTTTGCGCGTCAGGCCGTAATGTTCGACGTAGTTCACCAGTTCGAGCTGCCAGATGGCGATATAGGCCTGCCAGAGGAAGAGCGCGAGGCCGAGCCAGCCGCCGAGGATCAGCGCGAGGAGGAGCATTCCGGCCTGTAGCGCCCAGTAGCGGAAGAACGGGTTGGAGAGGTCGGTCCAAGGCAGGTCTTTGCGGGCGAGCTTGGCCTTTTCGAGGCGGAAGGCCGAGAGCGGCACTTGCCACAGGACGCGCGGGAAGTAGCGGTGAAAGCCTTCGTTATAGCGGGCGGTCACGGGATCGCGGGGCGTGCCGACATAGACGTGATGGCCATGGAGGTGTTCGGTGCGGAAATGCGAATAGAGCACCATGGAGAGAAGGATATCACCGAGCCAACGCTCGCGGTTGTTCTTTTGGTGCATCAATTCGTGGGAATAGTTGATGCCGATGGTGCCGGTAACGATGCCGACGCCAAAGAAGAGCCCGATGAGTGCGCCGGTTGAGAGGTGATCCGTGTGGGTCGCGTAGTAGATCAGGCCAAAGAGCGTCACGAATTGCAGCGCGGGCCAGAGCATCGTGATGGCGCGATACCAGAAGAGGTCATCTTCGGTCGTGTCGAGATCGGCATTGTTGAAGTTGAGGCCCGTGACCGCGTCGAGAAGGGCAAAAAGATACCACGTCGTGAAGGGGATCAGCAGAACCCACCAAGAGCCGAGGCCCGCCACGATCCAGATTAGCGGGATCAGCAGCAGCGAGAGCCAGAACGGCAGGGCGCTTTGGAACTTGGCGACTTGAGCGGACGGGATCATGGTCTTCTCCGGTAACGGGCGCGCAGAGCTATTTTGCGCCGCGTTTGTGTGGCGCGCAATGCGGTATTACGCGCCTTGCAGGAGATCGAAGGCTTTGCGCATGACAGTGGGCAGGTCGGAGGGGCGAAAGGCGTCTTTTTCAACAAATTCGCCCATGCGCGGGGTGCGGTCGAGGGGAACAAGCGCGGTTTTGACCGTCAGACGCAGGTGAAAATGCGTGAAAGTGTGGCGCGCCTCGGCAGGCAAGGTTTTCCATTCGGCGCGGATTGGGGGGCTGTGGTCCGGCACCTCGCCTTCAGTCCAGTCCGAGCCGGGCCAGCCGAGCATGCCGCCAAGGAGGCCCTTGTCCGGGCGGCGTTCAAGGAGAAAGGCGCCGTCGATGCGACGGGCGATATAGACCGTGCCTTGGCGGATGGGTTTGGGTTTGCGCGGGGTTTTCTTTGGCAACTCCGCCGCTGTGCCGTTCAGGCGGCCAAGACAAGGATCGCGCCACGGGCAGATGCCGCAGGCGGGTTTGCGCGGTGTGCAGATCGTCGCGCCGAGGTCCATCACCGCCTGGGCATGATCGCCGGGGCGCGTGTCGGGCGTCAAGGCGGCGGCGTGTTTGGTCAGTTCGGGCTTGGCAGCGGGAAGGGGGGTATGGATGTCAAAGAGGCGGGCCATGACCCGTTCGACATTGCCATCGACAACCACGGCGGGGCGATCAAAGGCAATCGCGGCAATGGCTCCGGCGGTATAGGGGCCGATCCCGGGGAGCTTTTGGAGGTTTTCGACCGTATCGGGGAATTGCCCGTTCAGATCCTGCGCGACCATGCGGGCGCATTTGAGGAGGTTGCGGGCGCGGGCGTAATAGCCAAGCCCGGCCCATTCGCCCATGACGGTGCCATCTTCGGCCCCGGCGAGGGCCTGAACCGTGGGCCAAAGGGCGGTAAATCGGTTGAAATAGTCTTTGACCGCGGCGACGGTCGTTTGTTGCAGCATGATCTCGGAGAGCCAGACCCGGTAGGGATCGGGACGCAGACCGGCGCGATGATCGGCAGGGCCAACGCGCCATGGAAGCACGCGGGCATGGCGGTCATACCATTCGAGCAGGGCCTCTGACCGTGGCTCATCACGCAAGATTTATTCTCCTGAAGGTCGGTTTCGCTGGTGCCGCGCGGCTTGGACACTAAAATAGCGCCGAAAGCGAACATGCAAGGGATCACATGCGCCGCGCGACCACCAAAGGCTTTGCCCGCACTTCGACGCTCCTGCGGGAGCGTATCCGCAAGGCGGGAGAGAGCCGGGGATTCGCTGTGACGCGGGTGTTGACCCATTGGCAGGAAATTGTGGGCGAGGATATCGCGGCAATCTGCAAGCCGGTTGATGTTAAATATGGTCGTCAGGGCATGGGTGCGACGCTCACCGTTTTGACCACGGGCGCGCAGGCACCAATGCTTGAGATGCAGAAGGAACGCATCCGGGCCAAGGTCAACGGGGTTTATGGCTATAACGCGATTGAGCGGCTGCGCATTACCCAAACGGCGGCGACCGGCTTTGCCGAGGGGCAGGCCGTTTTTACCCCTAAACCAAAACCGGCCAAGGCCGTTCTGTCCGAAGACATCCGGGCCGAGGCGCACGATGTGGCGGCACCGGTCGCGGATGCGGGCCTGCGCGAGGCGCTTGAACGTCTGGCCGCAAACGTATTGAACAAGACAAAACGCTAGGAAAGGTTTTCTGATGAACCGTATCGTTCCCATTCTCGTTGTTGCGCTGGCCGTTGTGGCCGGGGCGGCCTATTGGCTCACGCAGGGCGGCGCGCCGGAAAGCTCTGCACCTGAGCAGGTTGCAGAAGCGCCCGCCGACACCAGCAGCGATGCCACCACAGCCACCAGTTCGACAGAGGCCCCGGAGGTCATCGAGATGGTTCTCGGTAGCGACGATGCGCCGATCACACTCATCGAATATGCGTCTTTCACCTGTCCGCATTGCGCGACCTTCCACGAGGAAGTTCTCAAGCCGCTTAAGGCGGATTACGTCGATAGCGGCAAGGTGCGGGTTATCTTCCGCGATGTGTATTTCGATCAGCTTGGCCTTTGGGCATCGATGATTGCGCGTTGTGGTGGCGAAGAGAAATTCTTTGGCCTGACCGAGCTTCTCATGAAGGGGCAGCGGGATTGGGCGCGTTCGGGTGATCCGGTGGCAATCGTGGATGAGCTTAAGAAAATCGGCCGTATCGCCGGGATCGCCCCGGAGCAGCTTGACGCTTGCATGGTGGACGAAAAGAAAGCGCGCGCATTGGTGCAGTGGTCGGAAGGTCACGTGAATGCCGATGACATCGAAGGCACGCCGACGATGATGATTAACGGCGAGCAGCATTCGAACATGAGCTATGCCAACCTGAAGAAAATCCTCGACGCCAAGCTCGGCGGTTAAGCGCGGGAGGCGAGGACGCGGTCAAGGAGCGCGTCCAGAGCCGACCAGTCCGCGATTTCGAGACGTACAGGCAAGGTTAATACCTTGGCACGAAAGGACGCCGGCAGACGCACGGCGTCCTTTTCCGTTGTCACAAGCTGTGCTCCGTGGCGGCGGGCTTCGGCCTCAAGTCGGGCCATGAGGGCCGGAGTCAGGGGTTGGTGATCTTCAAGCGCCTCGCCATGCACGAGATGCGCGCCAAGGCGGCGCAGCGTGGCAAAGAATTTCTCGGGGTGGCCGATGCCGGCAAAGGCGAGATAGGGCGTTTCGCTCCAATCCATACCCATTTGCAGGGGTTCCAGCGCACCAGTCACATGAGGCAGGTCGCCGAGAGACGCCGCCCAGTTATCGGCAAAGCGGGCCTGTTCTTCGGGTGTGCCGATAGAAACCACAAGGTCGGCGCGGGCAAGGCCGGTTGGTACCGGTTCACGCAGGGGGCCAGCGGGGATGCAGCGCCCGTTGCCAAAGCCCTTGCGGGCATCGACGACAATGACCGAGGCGTCCTTGGCGAGGCTCGGGTTTTGGAACCCGTCATCAAGGAGGATGAGATCGGCCCCGGCGGCCTCGGCGGCGCGGGCTCCGGCGGCGCGGTCGGTGGCGACCCATGTGGGGGCAAAGGCCGCAAGGAGAAGAGGTTCGTCGCCGGTCTCTTCGGCGCTATGGGCGCGTTCATTGACGCGGACGGGGCCTTCGAGCGATCCGCCATAGCCGCGCGAGACCACATGCGGTGTTAGACCGCGGGCCTGAAGCCGTTGCAGGAGGGCGATGGTTGTGGGGGTCTTGCCGGTGCCGCCCGCGTTGAGGTTGCCGATACAGATCACAGGTACGCCAGCGCGATGTGCCGTGGCGGCACCGGAGGCAAGACGTTTGGCGGTCTGGCTTGCATAGAGCCGTCCGAGGGGGGCCAGAAGGCGCGCGCGCCAGCCGGGTTTTGCGGCGTCATGATACCAAAAAATCGGTGCCCTCATGGGGTGGCCTCCGACATGTCGAGCGTGTCTTGCAAGAGAGCGATGATCTGGTCTGACACTTCTGCGCCCTCCGATACGATTTCCCAGCCCGCATGGGCCATCCGCGCCGTGACATCCGGGGCAAGCACCTGTCCAAGGGCGCTGACAAGGCTATCCACGTCGCGCACGATACGGGCCGCCCCGGCCTCGGCCAAGCGGGAATAGGCGTCAAGGTGGCTTCGGATACTTGGGCCATAGAGCACGGCCGAGCCGAGCGCGGCGGGTTCAAGGGGATTTTGGCCGCCCTGTTTCGGGATCAGAGAGGTGCCGAGGAAGGTCACCGGGGCGACGCGATACCAGAGGCCAAGCTCATGCGGATCGCCGGAGAGGATTACGCGGGTTTTGTCATCGGGAAAGTCCCCGTCATCCCAATTCGCCACCCGCCAGCCGCTTTCGCGGCAGGCGTCGAGGAACGCGTCGGCATCGGCGCTATTGGCGGGCACGACGATGAGCAAGAGGCGGTGGGAAAGACGCAACATGGCGCGGTGCGCGGCGAGAATCGGCGACAGTTCGGAGGGTTGAATGCGGGCCGCAAGCCAGGCGGGGCGTCCGCCAAGCGCCTGAGAGATGTCTTCGAGGTCGGTCTCGTTACACGGCAGGGCCGGGCATTCTTCGAGTAGCGGGCCGCTTTCATGCAGGCGCTCGGTATCCGGGACGAGCTTGCGCAGGCGGAGCATGGCATCGGCATTGGGGGCGAGAATGGCGTGGAACAGGGCCAATGTCGGGCGGATCGGATCGGGACCGAGGCGCCAGCGCCGATTTTCCAGAAGTAGCTCTCCGGTATCGACAAAGAGCAGCGGTAGGGCGCGCCGTGCGCTGCCGTGGATCAGGGCGGGTCGTAGGTAAGGGCCGAGCCAGAGTCCGGCGTCGGGGCGCCAGTGGTCGAGGAATGCCCGCACATCGTCGGGGTTTTCCGAGGGGCATTCCTGCCAGATCACGGCTTCGGGCAGGCCGTTGGGCTGTGCGGTGTCCGGCGGGGTCGTGAGCAGGAGGGACAGGCCGGGGCGCTGGGCGGCGAGGCGCTGGCCGAGATGCGCCACGGTGCGCGCCGTTCCGGCATCAGGGCAATGCAGCCAGAGCAATTCGCCTGTTGGGCGCGGTGCGGCTGGTGTCGCGGGGGCCGAGGGCAGGCGGCGGGCAAAAGCAAGATAGGCAGAAAGGCCAAGGGAACGGGGCATGTCGGATCAGCCTTTCAGCGGTCTGAATAGCATTTGAAGGGGATCGACAGGCGCATTCTGGCTCCTCTGTGGCATGCGGGGCGACCCTAGGGCTTTGCCGATGGGGCCGCAAGATCGGGGGATGCGTCAATTTCCGGCAAGCCCCTATGCTTGACCTGCGGCCGGGGATGCGGCAGGTCCGGGGCCGACCTTTTGAGCCCGGATATATGCCATGAAACCTTTCCTTGTTCTGCAACTGCGCCCCGAAACCGAAGCCTCGGATGACGAATTCGCCGCGATTCTGCGCAAGAGTGGGCTTGGAGCGGAGGAGGTTGTGCGTATCCGTCTGGATCAGGCGCCCCTGCCGGAGGAGATCGACCTTAAGGATTATAGCGGTGTGATCGTGGGTGGCGGGCCGGGGTGTGTCAGCGATCCGGTGGAGAAGAAAACGCCGGTCGAAAAACAGATCGAGGACGCGGTTATGGGGCTCATGCCCGAGATCACGGCGCGCGATTTTCCGTTCCTTGGCTGTTGCTATGGGATTGGCATTTTGGGCCATCACCTCGGCAAGGTGGTTTCCAAAGAGAACTATTCCGAAGAAGTGGGCACGTCCGATTGCCGTCTAACCGAAGCGGGGGCGGTTGATCCGCTCTTGAAAGGGATGCCCGAGCGGTTCGAGGCGTTTGTTGGTCATAAGGAAGCGGTGCAGATCTTGCCCGAGGGGTGCGTGCACCTCGTGGAGTCGCCGACCTGCCCTTACCAGATGATCCGCTATGGTGAGAACGTCTATGCGACCCAGTTCCACCCGGAAGCGGATAGCGGCGGGTTCGAGGTTCGGATCGAGATTTACAAGCATCGCGGTTACTTTCCGCCCGAGGATGCGGATCGGCTTGTGGCGATGTGCCGGGCGGCGGATGTGCATGCGCCGGAGCTTGTGTTGCGCAACTTTGTTGAGCGGTATCGTCAGGCCTAGAAGCGGGGCACGGCGCCTTTAGGGGCCAGATCACCAATGAGACCTTGGTGCAGGGTGCTTGGCGCTGCGACCATGCCCTTCTGGCGCGGATCGGCGTTGTTGAAGCGCAGAGGTGCGCCATAGCGATCCGAGGTTGTGGCACCGGCTTCGCGCAGGATCAAATCACCGGCGGCAATATCCCATTCCCATGTAGGCCGGAGGGTCAGCATCGCGTCATAGCGGCCTTCGGCCACAAGGGCAGTGCGGTAGGCGAGGGAAGGGCGGTGGCTTCGCTTGATGTCGGGCACGGCGCGCCAATGTTCGGGCGCCATGGCCGGACGCGCGGCAAGGATGGTCGCGCCGGTCAGCGCCTCGCGCGACGAGGGCGCGATACGCTCGTCGTTGAGGAACGCGCCGCCGCCCCGCATCGCGCTATAGAGCTTGTCGAGCAGAGGCAGGTAGACCACGGCGGCAACAACCTCGCCTTTCTCGACGATGGCGAGCGCGTGGGCCCATGTGCTTGAGCCCTCCATGAAGCTTCGGGTGCCGTCGAGGGGGTCGACGATGAACACCCGGTCACGCCCGAGGCGGTCTTTGGTGTCTTCGCTTTCTTCGCTGAGCCAGCCATAGGCGGGGCGTGCGGCGCGCAAGTCGCGGGCGAGCATCTCGTTCACGGCGAGGTCGGCTTCGGTCACGGGGCCTGCACCGCCCGGTTTGTCCCATGCGCGGGTATCGGGGCCGGTATAGCTCTGAGCGATCTCGCCGGCCTCGTAGGCGGCGTCGATCAGGAGGGAGAGGTCATCACTGTCCGGCAAGGGTCATCCCTTCGACGAGGAGCGATGGCACCACGCGCGACAGGTGGGTGCGAGCATCGTTGGCGGGGGTGAGGCTGCGCAGCATGTCATGCAGGTTGCCTGCGATGGTGCATTCATTGACCGGGTAGGCGATCTCGCCATTTTCGACCCAGAAACCGGATGCGCCGCGCGAATAATCTCCGGTATTGGGATTGATCGTAGACCCGATCAGCGAGGTCACAAGAAGCCCCGTGCCCATATCGCGCAGGAGGTCTTCGCGGCTCTTGTCGCCCTGAGTCAGGGACACGTTCCATGTCGAGGGCGAGGGCGGCGAGGAAATGCCGCGCGCGGCGTTGGCGGTTGAGGCCATGCCAAGCTTACGGGCCGTGCCCAGGTCCAGCGTCCAGCCGGTCAGGACGCCATCATCGACGATCTTGCGTGCACGTGTGGCAAGGCCCTCGGCGTCGAACATGCGAGAGCCCGAGACGCGGAGGCGGCGGGGGTCTTCGTAGAGGTCGAGACCTTTGGGCAGCACCAGCTCGCCAAGACGATCACGCAGGAAGGATTGTCCGCGGGCCACAGAGGCACCATTGGCCGCGCCGAGAAGATGACCGATCAGGGTCGAGGAAATACGTTCGTCAAACAGGACCGGGTAGGCACCGGTGGGTGGTTGCACCGCGCCGAGGCGGGCAATGGCCCGTTCGCCGGCGATGCGGCCGATTTCTTCGGCGCTGCGCAGGTCGGCCTGAAAAATGCGGCCTTCGCCCTCGTAATCACGCTCCATGCCGTCGCCCGTCCCGGCGATGGCAACGCAAGAGATGCTCCGGCTGGTGCGGTTATAGCCGCCGGAGAATCCATTGGTGGCGGCGAGGAAAACTTCGCTGGCGCTATAGCTTGCGCTGGCGGATTGGACCTGTGCCACACCGGAGACGGCAAAGGCGGCGGCTTCAGCGGTTTCTGCGTCGCGTTGCAGGGCGGCGGGGTCCGGTTCGGGGGTGGGATCGGCGAGTTCGAGGGCGCGTGCGTCGGTATCGCGGGTGATCTCGGACGGATCGGCGAGGCCGATATGGGGGTCTTCCGGGGCTTCGTTCGCCATGGCCACAGCGCGTTCCGCGAGCATGGTCAGCGTCGCGGGGGAGGTATCAGAGGCCGATACGTTCGCCTGCCGTTTGCCGATCAGAACGCGTAGACCGATGTCGATCCCTTCGGAGCGTTCCGCCTGTTCGAGCTTGCCTTCGCGCACGTCGATGGACACGGATGTCCCGCGCGAGGCGATGGCGTCGGCGCTTTCGGCTCCGGCGGCGCGGGCGGCATCAAGAAGTGCCTCGGTCAGCGATTGTAGGTCTGTGCTCATGAGCCCCCCGGCTTTTGGTTTCTTCTGAGGTAGACCGGGACAGGGGTTCACGCAAGGGCAGGGATCGCCGCAAGCCCCTCTGGACCCGGGCGATGGGGCGGTTTACCAACAGGGGAAACAGCGCGAGAGGGGAGAGATCGTATGACCATGCAAGGAAAAACTGTGCTCATTACGGGGGCGAGCCGGGGGATCGGCGAGTCAGCGGCGCATATTTTTGCCGAAGCCGGGGCGAATGTTGTCCTTGTGGCACGCGGTGCGGCCGATATTGAGCGGATCGCGGGCGAGATTGGTGACAAAGCGATCGCCGTGCCTTGCGATGTGGCCGACTATGCGTCGGTCGCGGCGGCGGTTGAGAAAGCCGTTCAGACCTTTGGCGGGCTTGATGTTCTCATTAACAATGCCGGTGTGATTGAGCCGATTTCGCACCTTGATGCCTCGGACCCGGAAGGGTGGGGTAAGGTCATCGATATCAACCTCAAAGGCGTTTACCACGGGATGCGCGCGGCGATGCCGGTGATGGAGGCCGCAGGCGGCGGCACGATCCTGACGATTTCGTCGGGCGCGGCGCATGGGCCGGTCGAAGCCTGGAGTCATTATTGCGCCTCTAAGGCGGCGGTGAACATGCTTACGCAGTGCGTTGATAAAGAAGCACGCGATAAGGGCATTCGCGCCATCGGCCTTTCGCCGGGCACCGTTGCGACGGAAATGCAGCGCGAGATCAAGGCGAGCGGGGTTAACCCGATCAGCAAGCTGGAGTGGTCCGATCACATTCCACCGGAGTGGCCCGCGAAGTGCCTCTTGTGGATGTGTGGCCCGGGCGGGGATGATTGGCTCGGGGATGAGATTTCACTACGGGATGAGAGCATTAGAAAGGCGGTTGGGCTGATATGATCGAGCTTCAGAAAGAGGATAACGGGCTTTGGATCGTCACGATCAACCGGCCCGACAAGGCGAATTCGCTCACCGGGGCGATGCTTGAGGAATTGGCCGATATTGCCGAGGCGGCGGTTGAGGCGAAGGTGCTTATCCTGACCGGGAAGGGCAAGGTATTCTCGGCGGGGGCCGATCTTGAGGAGGCGCGCGCGGGTCTTGCGATTTCGCCGGTTTGGGAACGTCTTTCGGGCAATATCGCGAAACTGCCCGGCCTTACCATTGCGGCGCTCAATGGCACGCTTGCGGGCGGGGCGATGGGCATGGCGCTGGCCTGTGATCTACGGCTAGCCGTGCCGGGGGCAAAGTTTTTCTATCCGGTGATGAAGCTCGGGTTTTTGCCGCAGCCGTCGGATCCGGCGCGCATGGCGGCGCTGATTGGGCCGAGCCGGGCCAAGCTTATCCTTATGGGGGGGCAGAAGATCATGGCGGACGAGGCGCTTTCCTTCGGCCTTATCGACCGGATCGTCGACGGCGAGACCCTTGTCGAAACCGCCCGCGAGATCGCTGCGGATACGCTTGCCGCGAAGCCAGAGATTGCCACCGGGATCAAAGGTCTTTGCGCCTGAATAGATGGCGGTAGAGCGGGCAAACAGGGTCTGACACAGGGTTTTCCTTGAGTCGGGATAGGCGCCATGCCAGAGGATGGCGTGCGTATCAGTAGTCTCAAGGGGTTCTTACGGTGGATCAATCGCAACTTCTCGAAACGGTGCAGGGCTATGCGCTTCAGGGTTGGGACATGGCCAAGGGCTGGCTTCTCAGCCCCGCCGCCTGGACGCAGTTTGCGCTTCTTGTTGTGGCCTATGTTGCAGCGCTCTACCTGACCAAGCGCCTTCGGCCCCTGATCGAGAAATACCTTACTCCGCCAGCAGAGCAGGATCATGTCATCGCCAAGGCACGGCGGTTTGTGCTCATGTTCGTGCCGCTTCTGCTGCCGCTTTTGGCCTATGGGCTTACGGGGATTGGGGAGAGCGTTACGCGTTCGCTCTTTGGTTCGGGTGCGGTGATCGCATTTGGTAAGCGGGTGTTCATGCTTTTGGCGGTGCGCATCCTTGTGCGTGAGATCATCAAGGACCCGCTCTTGCGCGTGTTGGGGCGGTATGTCCTCCTGCCCGTTGCCGCGCTCTATGCGGTGGGGCTTCTCGACGATGTAATGGCGTGGCTTGATGCAACGGTTGTGCCGCTTGGGAACCTGTCTTTCTCGCTCTTGTTCCTGATCCGCTTTGTGATTGTGGGGGGCGCGATTTTCTGGCTTGGCCGGTGGTCAAACGATCAATCCTCGGCCTTTATCAAAGGTCAGGAAGAGATGCGCCCGGCGATGCGGGAATTGACCGCGAAAGCCGCAGAGATCACGATTTTCGGCGTCGCTTTCCTTCTCTTGATGAACATCATGGGTATCTCGCTCACCTCGCTTGCGGTGTTGACCGGTGCGATTGGTGTTGGCCTCGGGTTTGGCCTGCAAAAGATCGCGTCGAACTTTATCTCGGGGATCATCCTGTTGCTCGAAGGGCAGGCGACGGTTGGCGATTATGTCGAGCTTGACGGAGGCGAGGCAGGGACCATCGTCAAGATGACCGCGCGCGCGGCGATTCTTGAGACCTATGACGGCAAATGGATCGTGGTGCCGAACGAGGATTTCATCACAACACGGGTTGTGAACTATTCCGATAGTGGTTCGGCCAATCGCTATGAGGCGCCTTTTTCCGTTAGCTATGACACGGATATCAACATTGTTCCGGGCATCATCGAAGAGGCCGTGGGCAAGCTTGATTTCGTGCTTTCCGGGGGAGAAGAAGGCGAATTGGACCCCGACTGTGAATTGCGCGCCTTTGGCGATAGCGGGGTCGATTTCGCGGTGGAGTTCTGGGTCAACGGGATTGATGACGGCAAGAACAAATTTACGCCGAAGGTTCTCTTTGCGATCTGGAATGCGCTTAAGGAAAACGGCATCGAGATTCCCTATCCGCATCGCGTTGTGGAACTGCACGACAAGCGACCGCCCAAGGCATGAGCCATGCTCTTGTCATAGGCGGCGGGCCGGCGGGATTGATGGCGGCGGATGCGTTGTCTTCGGCGGGGCTGTCGGTTGTGATCGCCGAGGCCAAACCGAGCGTGGCGCGCAAGTTCCTGATGGCGGGAAAGTCGGGTCTTAACCTGACAAAAGATGAGCCGTTTCAGACGTTTATGAAGGCCTATCACGAGGCGGAACCGAGGCTTCTCCCGATGCTTGAAGCGTTCGGGCCGAGCGAGATTGTCGCCTGGGCCGAGGGGCTTGGGCAGGAGATGTTTACCGGGTCCTCGGGGCGGGTTTTCCCGCGTGCGATGAAGGCGTCGCCCTTGTTGCGGGCGTGGCTTGGGCGGCTTGCAGCGCAGGGGGTGGAGCTGCGGACGCGGTGGCGCTGGATCGGGGTGGAAGACGGGTTTGTCTTCGAGACACCTGAAGGGCGGCAGGTGCTCA
>JAAEZB010000016.1:14587-15728 GCA_018223085.1 Paracoccaceae bacterium | reverse complement strand
CTTCTGCCGGACCTTTCCGAAGAAGATATTCGCGCCCGCCTCGCCCGTCCGCGCGGCAAGGCGAGCTTTGGAAACCACCTGCGCAAGGCGCTCAAGCTTGATCCTGTGAAACAGGCGCTTTTGATGGAGTTTGCGCGGCCCTTGCCGGAAGATTTAGCACCGTTATTGAAGGCTCTGCCTCTGCGCCATCAAGGGCCGCGCCCGATGGATGAGGCAATCTCAACGGCCGGTGGCATTCGTTTTGAGGCGCTTGATGAGGGGCTCATGCTGCGCGACTTCCCCGGCGTTTTTGCCGCCGGAGAGATGCTTGATTGGGAGGCGCCGACAGGGGGATATCTCCTGACGGCTTGCCTCGCGACGGGGCTTTGGGCCGGGCAGAATGCCGCTCGGTTCGCCCGGAAAACGCACGTCGGTATTACGTCGGTATAACGTCTGTATTGCGTCGGTGCGGTTTCGCGCTACTTGCCCGTGAGCTTCTGAAACGCGGGGCGTGCGCGGCAGGCTTTGATATACTCGACAAAGCGCTCGTTATCCGACGGGAACCCGGCGGCGCGTGCCCAAGAACCGCAATGGGCGAGGATGATGTCGGCAAGGGTAAACGTCTCGCCCATGAGATAGGGCCCCTCCATCTGCTCCATGAGGCGAGTGATGTTGCGGGCATATTCCCACATCAGCGGATCCTTGATCTCGGCAACGCGCTTTTCCTTCGGAAGCACGAATGTGTGCCGGGCGGCGGTCCAGAGAACGGCGTCGATCTCGTCGAGGATGCAATGGGTGAGCGCATCCTGTTTCGCGCGTTCAATCGTGCCCGCCGGGAAGGTGAGCGCGCCATGCTTGTCGGCAAGATAGGTCATGATCGCGGTGGAATCGGTGATGACCGCGTCGCCGTCGATGAAGACGGGAATCTTGCCCGAGGGGTTGAGCGCCTTCACGGCGTCCGAGCGCGGCTGTTCCTTCTGAACCTTGTAGGGCTCGCCCAATTCTTCGAGCATCCACATAACGCGAAAGGCGCGGCTGGTGGGGCTTCCGATGATCTCATACATGTCCTGTCCTCCCTGAAATCCTTGTCAGGAGAGTTGCAGCCCAAGGGCGTGGCGACAAGACAGGACGTGGGGTCGCGCCGGTTTTGTCTTCCTCTTGC
>JAAEZB010000016.1:6423-14540 GCA_018223085.1 Paracoccaceae bacterium | reverse complement strand
GGGGTCTGGGGGCAGCGCCCCCAGCCACGCCCAACGCTTTGATGGCGCGGGCTTGTCTCGCGTCTCAAAGAGGCGGGAGCACACCCTTTAGCGCCGCGCCAGCATCGACAGGCGCAGGAGGCTGCGTTCGACAACGGCCATGGCCGGGGCGCTTTGTCCGGCAGAGCGCAGTTGCAGGTCTGTATCGGTGAGGATGGTGAGCGCCTGTTCGAGCTTCATCGGGCCCCAGCCCTGCGCCTGACGCAACATGCGGTCGCGGCGGGGGCCAAAGATTGGGGGACGCATGCGGGCGATGCCCGCAGACGCGCCGCCGGGATCGGAGGCGGCGGTATAGAGGGCGCGGAAGTGGCGCGTTGCGCTTATGCAGAGGGTGACCGGGTTCACCCCTTGGGCCTGAAGCTTGCGCAGCACTGGGCCAAGGTCCGGGGCGCGGCCCTCGGCGGTGATGTTGAGCACGTCATCAAGCGCCGCTTCGGTCGAGACGGGGGCACAGGCGACCACATCTTCGCTTGAGACCGGGGCCGGATCGCCAAGCTTGTAGAGGGCGAGCTTTTCAAGGGTCTGGCGGAAATCGCCGGGTTCCAGCTCGCGGGCGAGGTTGGAGAGGTCGGTCATGGCGTCGGGGCTGACTTCGCGCAGGCCGGAACGGGCGAGATCGGCCTCGATCTCTTCGCGGGTGGGCGGATCGTTATAAAGGCCGACGGCGTAGGCGTTGGGGTGACCCTCGAACGCCTTGCGGATTTTCGACGAGGCTTTGAGCTGGCCTGCGGTGACGATGATTTGGGCATCGCCCGGTGCCCAGTCTTCGAGCGCGGCGAGGATCGACGGCGCGGCGTTGTCATTGGCGTCTTCGACAAAGGCGACACGGGGGCCGGGGAAAAAGCTTACTTCCTTGATCGCGTCGCCAAGGCGGGCGGGATCTTTGCGAAGCTCGCCTGCGGGGATGCGGGTCAGGCGCATTTCTTCTTCGCCGGTCGGGCCAATCAGTGCGGCGATGAGTTCCTGACGCTTGAGCGCGATGCGCATCGTGTCGGGGCCATAGATCAGGATTCCGGCGCGATCGCCGTCGGGTTTGGCGAAATACCGGGCAGCATCGCGCGCAGAGAGTTTCATTGCGCCGTGTTGGCCGCGTAGGCGAGAAGGTTGGCGACGATCTGGTCGGCGAGAATCACCATCAGGCGTTCGGTCGCGTCTTCCTTGGCGGCGATGGTGGCCACGGTCGATCCGGTCGCGGAATAGCCGACATAGTTTTTGGTTTTGCCCGAGGTCAGGACTTCGCCGGTTGCGAGATCACGCAGGGCGAAGGTTGCTTCGCCGATCACGTCATAGCGCGAGGTGGTGCCGGTGATGGTGCGCCCGGTGCTGTCTTCATCGGTTTTGACAGAGACCGAGAGGCCGTAGGTCCCGTTGAGATTGCGCCCAAGGCGGTCCTCAAGTTCGCGCGTCAGAAGATAGGTGCGGTTGCCCGTGGGGGCATCGACCGTGATCTGATTGAGGAAGCGCGAGGCGCTGCCCCCGTTGCCATAGACGGGCTCAAAGCCGCAGCCTGCGAGCATGAGCCCAGAGGCGGCGGCGAGAGATAGAAGAACGGTACGGCGATTAGATGACGACATTCACGATCCGACCGGGGACAACGATGAGTTTCTTGGGCTGGGCCCCATCCAGCGCACGGGTGACAGCTTCGTGCGCGAGGACAAGTTTTTCAACCTCTTCCTTCGTCATATCCGCAGGCACGCTGATTTCGCCGCGGCGTTTGCCGTTGATCTGGATCGGGAGGGTGACATTGGCTTCGACCAGCATCGCCTCGTCCGCAACGGGCCAAGGCGCGTTGATGATAAGACCTTCGCCGCCCTGATGGGCCCAGATATCCTCGGCCAGGTGGGGCGTCATGGGCGACATCAGCTGTGCCAGTGTCATGATCGCCTGTTTCTGGGCCGCAGCACCTGCCTTGGATTTGGCGAGCACGTTGGTAAAGGCGTAGAGTTTGGCGATCGAGGCGTTAAAGCCAAAGCTTTCCACACCCAGCGTCACGTCGCGGATGGCTTTGTGCATCTCGCGCAGCAGGTCTTCGTCGCCTTGGCCCTTGGCGTCAGGGTCCATCGCGCCGATCTTGTCGCAGAGGTTCCAGACGCGGTTCAGGTGTTTATAGGCGGCTTCGGCGCCCGAGGCGGTCCATTCGACATCACGCTCGGGCGGTGAGTCGGAGAGGACGAACCAGCGGGCGGTGTCGGCGCCGTAGGACGTGATGATATCGACCGGATCCACCACGTTGTTCTTGGACTTCGACATTTTGGCCGATGGGATGACCTCGACTGCTTCGCCGGTGGTTTTCAGCACGGTCTTGCCATCGCGGTCTTCGACATCTGCCGGGTAGTGATAGACCGGACGGCCATTGTCACCGGTGGTTTGGAAGATCGCGTGGGTCACCATGCCTTGGGTAAAGAGCGCGTCGAACGGCTCTTTGGATTTGGCGGGCAGGTGGCCTGTGATGTGCATGGCGCGGGCGAAAAAGCGCGAGTAGAGCAGGTGCAGAATCGCGTGTTCGATGCCGCCGATATACTGGTCGACATTCATCCAGTATTCGGCTTCGGCCATGTCTGTCGGGGTCGTAGCGCGCGGCGCGGTGAAGCGGGCGAAATACCACGAGGAATCGACGAAGGTATCCATAGTGTCGGTTTCGCGCTGCGCCGGGGCACCACAGGACGGGCAGGCGCAATCGCGCCATGTTGGATGCCGGTCGAGCGGGTTGCCGGGCACGGAGAAGTCGATCGGTTTGCCGCCCTCGTCATAGGGCAACTCAATGGGCAGGTTTTCTTTCTTCTCCGGTACCACGCCGCATTTTTCACAATGCACGACGGGAATCGGGCAACCCCAGTAGCGTTGACGCGACAGGCCCCAGTCACGCAGGCGATATTTGGTCACGCCGGTCCCCCAGCCCTCAGATTCGGCCTTGCCGATGGTAGCGGCGATGGCCTCTTCGCCGGTGGCTACGTCGAGCCCGGCGAAATGGTTAAGCCATTTCACCTTTTCGGTTTTTGGCGGCACGAAGGCCTCGTTTTCGACGGGTTTGGGATCGTCGAGGGCGAGGAAGGTGTCCACTACCGGCAGGTCATACTTGCGGCAGAAGTCGAGGTCGCGCTGGTCATGGGCGGGGCAGGCGAAGATTGCGCCAGTGCCGTAATCCATGAGGATGAAGTTGGCGATCCAGACCGGGAGTTCCCAATCGGGGTTAAGCGGGTGTTTCACACGAATGCCGGTATCGAGCCCGAGCTTTTCGCCGGTCTCAATCGCTTCTTCGGTGGTGCCGCCCTTGCGGCATTCGGCGATGAAGTCCGCAACTTCGGGGTTGTCGGCCTCAAGAGCCTTGGCAATGGGATGATCGGGCGAGATGCCGACAAAGGACGCGCCCATGAGCGTATCGGGGCGGGTCGTATAAACGGTGATCGGCTCGGCACCGTCGGTGCGTTCGAACGAGAATTGCAGACCACGGGATTTGCCGATCCAGTTTTCCTGCATCAGGCGGACCTTGGCGGGCCAGTTTTCAAGCGTGTCGAGCGCCGAGAGCAGTTCTTCGGACATGTCGGAGATTTTGAAGAACCATTGGGTCAGTTCACGACGTTCGACGAGGGCACCGGAGCGCCAGCCGCGGCCGTTTTCCACCTGTTCATTGGCGAGAACGGTCATATCGACCGGATCCCAGTTCACCACGGCGTTCTTGCGGTAGACGAGATCGGAGTCGAGCATGTCGAGGAAGAGGGCCTGTTGCTGGCCGTAGTATTCGGGGTCGCAGGTTGCGAACATGCGCGACCAGTCAAGCGAGAGGCCGAGGGGCTTCATCTGGTCGACCATGGTGTCGATGTTGGAATAGGTCCAATCCTTGGGGTGACCGCCCGAGGCCATGGCGGCGTTTTCGGCGGGCATCCCGAAGGCGTCAAAGCCCATCGGGTGCAGCACGTTATGGCCGGTCGAAATTTTGTAGCGCGCGACCACGTCACCCATCGTGTAGTTGCGCACGTGACCCATGTGCAGTTTGCCCGAGGGGTAGGGGAACATCTCAAGGACGTAATATTTGGGTTTGGATTCGTCCCGGACGGCCTTGAAGCTCTCGGCCCCGGCCCAGGCATTCTGCCACTTGGCTTCGATTTCGGCGGCGACATAGCGCGACATGGGTGCACCTTTCGTCAGTAATCAGGCGTTTCAGCGTTGCAGAGCGTGATAGGCGCAGGCAGGGGCGGGGTCTAGGCCTAGCGGCGCGAAATTCGCGCGAAATGAAGCTATGGCGGGTCTTTGGGGCGGTTTTCAAAAGGAGCGCGCCGAGGCGCGCGCAGGTTTTGCCCGCCCGGAGGGGCGGGCGGATGCGAGGCGCTGCCTCGCGCTCCGGAGTATTTTCACAAAGGTGAAGATAAAGCGGTGCTGGCGGGGATGGGGCTGGCGCGGTAGAAAAGGAGCGGCAGGCAGGTATTGAAGGCGTATGGGCATGAATATTCTTTTCATTCATCAAAATTTCCCCGGTCAATACAAGCATTTGGCCCCGGCGCTTGCGCGAGCGGGGCATCGTTGTGTGGCGCTCACCTTGCGGGTTGAGAAGGCGACGCAATGGCAGGGGGTGCAAATCCTGCCTTATAGAATTCGCCGCAAGCCGGGGCAGAACCTGCATCCCTGGCTCGTGGATTTCGAGACCAAGCTGTTGCGGGGTGAATCCTGTTATCTTGCGGCGCGGGAATTGAAAGAGAAGGGGTTCGAGCCGGATCTTATCGTGGCGCATCCGGGATGGGGCGAATCGATGTTCCTGCGCGATCTTTGGCCCAATGCGCGGATCGGGCTATATTATGAGCTCTATTATACGCTCCGCGATGGCGACATGGGGTTTGACCCGGAGTTTCCGCAGAAGGCGAGCGAGGTCGAGGCGATGCGGCTTCGGCTCAAGAACCTCAACAACATGATGCATCTTGAAGTCGGGGATATGGGGATCAGCCCGACCCAGTTTCAGGCCAATACTTTTCCAGAGGCGTTTCGCGACCGGATCAGCGTTATTCATGACGGGATTGATACGGAACATGTGCGGCCGAATCCCCAAGCCACGCTTGAGATTGGCGGGGGGGTGACTGTGACGCCGGAGGATGAGGTTATCACCTTCGTCAATCGCAACCTTGAGCCCTATCGCGGCTATCATATTTTCATGCGTGCGCTGCCGCAGCTTTTGAAAGAACGGCCCAAGGCGCGGGTTTTGCTCGTTGGGGGGGACGAGGTCAGCTATGGGGCGAAGCCGCCGGAGGGGCGGACTTGGAAGCAGATTTTCATTGATGAGGTGCGCGGCAAGATCGCGACGCCGGATTGGGAGCGGGTGCATTTCCTTGGCAAGGTGCCTTATGAGCGGTTTCTTAGCCTGCTTCAGGTCTCAAGCGCGCATGTCTACCTCACGTATCCCTTTGTTCTTAGCTGGTCTTTGATCGAGGCGATGAGTGCGGGTGCGCCGATCGTGGCGAGCGACACGGCGCCGCTTCATGAGGCGGTGCATCATGGGGTCACGGGGCGGCTTTTCCCGTTCTTTGAGCCAGATCGCCTTGTCGAAGAGGTCTGTGCGGTGCTTGAGGATCGTGAGATGGCGGCGGAACTTGGCCGGTCTGCGCGAAAATTCGCGCAGGAGACTTATGATTTACGGTCGATTTGTTTGCCAAACCAGATGCAGTGGATCGACCGGCTCGCGTCGATGGAGCCGGGGCGGATCACGATGTAAGCGCGTTTAGGCGGCTTGTTTAGAGCTTGCCGTCGGCGATACGCAGCTCGCGGGCGCGTGTCAGGATGGCGTCTTCGACAGCCTTGACCGTGCCAGGTGCGACAGCGCGACCGCCGCGGGTTTGCATGGCGACATGCAGCGAGCGGGCATCAAGCGAGGGATCGCGAATATAGACGGTCGCGCGGTAAGAGCGCCCTCCGCCCGGCGGTGTGCCGTAGCCGGTCACGATCACACCCGAAAACGCGTCAACCGATTGAACCGGAAGGAAATCAAGCACTTCGAGGGATGCGTTCCAGATATATTTATTCACCCGGACGGTGACGTCGGAATTGTCGTCCTTAAAGATGTCCCAGATGGTCGAGCCGCCTTTGGGCTCTTCAACGGGGTTGCCCACGTCCTTACGTTCAAAGTAGCCGGAAGCGGCTTCCTGCTCCATTGCGTAGGGGTCTTTCTTGCGACCGCCACAAGCGGCGACGAGCACGACGAGTGCTGTAATAGTCAGGAATTTAAATGCGCGTGTGCATGTCATAGCAATCTTTGCCCCGTCCAAAGCTTTGATACCGTCCTAGCCAAGAGGCGGGCGCGGGGCAAGAACAGAGTGACCGGGAGGGCCGTTGCATAGAGAAGGGGTTAGAAGGGGGTTAGGGGGAACTGTGGCATAGCTGCACCATTTTTGGTGACTTTGCATTTCGGGGCGCAGGTTTTCTTGCAAGCGAGGCCGGAAAGGAGTGAAACACCCTTGCAACCCATTCCGGATTCACCGGCTTGGGCGCATGAATTGGAAAACCGAGGGAAAAATCATGAAAAAGATTCTCTTCGCTACGACTGCTCTTGTCGCCACCGCCGGTGTCGCAGCTGCAGACGTTTCGTTCGGCGGCTATGCCCGCTTTGGCGTTCTCTACAACGAAGCATCGGCTGACGAAATCCAGCTGACCAGCCGCTTCCGCCTGATCGTGACCGCATCCGCTGAGTCGGACAACGGTCTGTCGTTCGGCGCACAGGTTCGTTACCAGGCCGACGCTTTTGAAGACCAGTACAGCATTGGTCTCCCCACCGCGACCATCGGTTCGGCTCACATCGTGATCCCGGGCATCGCTGGCTTCAACACCCCGCGTTTCTGGGTTTCGACCGGCGGTCTGACCGTTTCGGTTGGCCACGTTATGGGTGCATTTGAATTCATGCCCGGCATGTACGCTGGTACCGTTGGCCTCACCGGCCTCGGCTATGCCAACGTTGTGACCAACTACGGCGTTGACTTCTACACCTCCGGTTCGAACGGCCGCTTCGGCTTCGACGTTGTGTACTCGGCTGGCGCCTTCGGCGTTCACCTGACCCACACCTTCGACGACGCGTACCTGAACGCAGCAAACGGCGGCGTTTCGCGCACCGCTCTTGTTGCTTCGTACTCGATGGGTGACTACACCTTCGCTCTGGGCTTCCAGGACTCGCCGGTTGCTGGCGACACCGACTGGGGCTTCACCGCTGCCGGCACCTTTGGTAACTTCGACCTGACCCTGCAGTTCGCAGACAACGGCGTTGCTGACACCAAATACGGCCTCGGCGCTACCTACAACATGTCGGCCGCGACCTCGATCTCGGGCTACATCAACAAAGACAACGGCATCAGCGACACCAACGCTGGTATCGGCTTTGTGCACAACATGGGTGGCGGTACCTCGCTCCGCGGCGGTATTGCTGACCTGGCCGGCACCACCCGCGCCGACCTCGGTCTGCTCTTCAACTTCTAATTTAGAAGTCGAACACAGCCTAAGAGAGGGCAGGTCTTCGGACCTGCCCTTTTCTTTTGTGCGGGGATGATGTTTTAGTCTGGCCAATCCAGAAGGAAACGGAGCCAGCCTATGTCCCTTGCCGAGATCACAGCCCGCATTCACAAGGCCGAAGAGGCCGCTGGTCGTCCGGTTGGCGCGACCAAGCTCATCGCGGTGAGCAAGGTGCAGCCCAATGAACGGGTTGAGGCGGTTCTGAACGAAGGGCACCGGCTTTTCGGGGAAAACAAGGTGCAGGAAGCGGCGGGCAAGTGGCCCGAGTTCCGCGAGCGTTACGAGGGCGTTGAGGTGCATCTTCTTGGCCCGTTACAGACCAATAAGGCCCGTCAGGCGATGCAGTTGTTCGAGGCGATTCATTCGCTGGATCGGCTCAAGCTTGCCAAGACATTGGCACGGCTGGCGCAGGAAGAGGGGCAATGCCCCGATTTGTTTATTCAGGTGAATACCGGGGAAGAGCCACAGAAGGCCGGGGTTCTACCGGCAGAGGCGGATGCGTTCGTGGCGGAATGCCGGGCGCTGGACCTGCCTGTGGCAGGGTTGATGTGTATCCCACCGGTGGACGAGGAGCCGAGCCTGCATTTTGCATTGTTGGG
>JAAEZB010000016.1:0-5921 GCA_018223085.1 Paracoccaceae bacterium | reverse complement strand
CCACGCGGCGTTGCGCCGTCGCCTTCGCGTTTGTCGGTGCAAATCCCGCCCTTGCCTATGGTGCAGGGAAAAGTGCGGCCCATGAAGCGCACCCCGCGCGGGGTTAGGACGAGATCGGAGGGTGTCATAGAAGATGCCCGGATTTCGCGGCTTTGGTCGCGAGATAGGCGCGGTTATGGGCGTTTTCACCGACTTTGAGGGGGACACGTTCGGCCACGGTAATGCCGTGGTCCTCCATCATCGCGACCTTGCGGGGGTTGTTGGTCAGCAGGCGGACCGAGGAAAATCCCATATCCTTGAGAATCGCCGCGCCGATGCGAAAATCGCGTTCGTCATCCTCAAAGCCCAGCCGATGATTGGCCTCGACCGTGTCAAAGCCCTGATCCTGAAGGGAATAGGCGCGCATCTTGTTGGCAAGGCCAATGCCGCGGCCTTCCTGATTGAGGTAGAGAAGGACGCCCGCGCCCTCTGAGCCCATCTGGGCCAATGCGCCGCGCAGTTGTGGGCCGCAATCGCATTTGAGGCTACCCAGGACATCGCCGGTAAAACAGGCGGAATGCAGGCGGGCGAGGACGGGTTTGTCGCGCGGGGGGCGGCCGATCTCGATCGCGTAATGCTCTTCGCCGCCATCCTCGGGGCGGAAGATATGCAGGCGTCCGGCCTCGGCGGCTTCCATCGGGAGGCGGGCATGGACCACGGGGTGCATCGGGCTTGTGGCGGTGAGATGCGGCGTGGCGAGATCGGCGGGAATCACGGTCAGGCCGTTTGCGAGGGCAAAGCCTGCGGCGTCTTCCAGATCGGTCACCACGGCGGCGGGCAGGAGGCGGGCGGATTTCACCAATTTGATCGCGGCGCGGTGCAAGGTCGCGTCGCCCTCGCGTTCTGTGCGTAGCGGGCCTTTCATCGGCGAGGCGAGATCATCCGCCGGATCGGCAATATCACGGACCCAGCCGAGCGCGGCATCGACAGGCAGGCGGATGCGGGCCACATCGCCGTCATAGGCGCGGGCCTTGAGCGTCTCGGCGCGTCGCGCCGTGATTGCAAGGACCGGCGTGCCGCCAAGCCCGTGCAGATCGGCAAGGCGGTCGGCGCCAAGCGTTTCGGCGGCCAGCACAAGCACCGCCGCCCCATCCCCTGTCAGAAGGATCGGCACGCCCATGCGCAGATCGGCCCGGGCCCGGGCGAGGCGCTCTATGATGTCAGGTGCAAAGCTCATGAGGCATCCGAAACAGGAAAGCAGGGCCAAGATGTAGCCCCGATTGAAGGAATATGAAACATATGGCGGGCGAATTACACGAGGCCGTGAGAGAATTGCAGCAATTCTTGCCGTAGCCGTGATGGCACGCCACATGTGAACGGACCACGATAGAAAAGGGAGGTCCAGATGCCCCAGATCAAGAAGATCCTGCTTGTTGACGACGACGAAGACCTGCGCGACGCGCTGGCTGAACAGCTTGTCATGACCGAGGATTTCGATGTTTTTGAAGCCGGCAACGGCAGCGAAGCCATGGTGAAGGCCAAAGAGGGGCTCTATGATCTTATGATCCTTGATGTGGGTCTGCCGGATACGGATGGGCGCGAGCTTTGCAAGCTGATGCGCAAGCAGGGGGTCAAATGCCCGATCCTCATGCTGACCGGTCATGACAGTGATGCCGACACGATCCTTGGCCTTGATGCGGGGGCGAATGATTACGTCACCAAGCCATTCAAATTTCCGGTCCTTCTTGCCCGTATCCGTGCGCAATTGCGCCAGCATGAACAGTCGGAAGACGCCGTGTTCCAGCTTGGGCCGTATACGTTCAAACCGGCGATGAAGATGCTTGTGACGGAAGATGATCGCAAGATTCGCCTGACCGAGAAAGAGGCCAATATCCTCAAGTTTCTCTACCGCTCAAGCGAGGGTGTTGTGGCGCGGGATGTGCTTTTGCACGAGGTCTGGGGCTATAATGCGGGGGTTACAACCCACACGCTTGAGACCCATATTTATCGCCTGCGCCAGAAGATCGAACCCGATCCTTCCAATGCGCGCCTGCTCATCACGGAATCGGGCGGCTATCGTCTTGTTGCGTGAGCGTGTGATGCAGGGGTGCAATATGTCGATAGAGGTTTTGCCCCTGAAATATTAATTCGTTGATCTGGGTCAAAGTCGCGGATTAAATGAATCTTTAAGGATGAATTATACCTTCCCTTGCATGTCGGGGTTATGACATGCACCTCCCTGTTGGACTTGGCCCGGATACTCTCCGGGCCATTTTTTGTCTAAAGCGTCGCGCTTGGGCGGGCGGCGATCGTGTCATACCAGCGTTTGAGATTGGGGCGGGTGTCATCGACGCGGATTTTCACCACACGGGCGAAATCGACGAAGACGAAGCCGGTAATATCGGCGAGGGTAAAGCGGTCGGTGGCGATATAGTCGCGGTTGGCGAGGTGGGCGTCGAGCCGGTCAAAGAAGAGGCGCGTGCGGGAGAGGCCGCGTTCGGCAAGCGCCGGGATTTGTTCAAAATCGTCAGGGCCGGGGAGGGCGCGGCCTTTCATATGTGGATTTCCGTTGCGCAGGGCTTCGGCGATGGCCATGCCGAGCTGTTGCTCAATCCGGGCGTTCCACATCAGGATTTCTGCTTTGTCCTCGGGCGTTTGGCCCATCAGGGGCGGTTCGGGGTGGGATGCCTCAAGGTAGGCGGCGATGGCGATGTTTTCGGTCAGGGCGAGGCCTGTGTCGGTCACAAGCGTCGGGACCGTGGCGCCGGGGTTCACGGCGAGGAATTCGGGTGCGAGCTGTTCCCCCTTGGCGAGAGAGACCTCGCGCGTTTCGGGGGTAAGGCCTTTTTCGGCGATGAACATGCGGGCGCGGCGGGGGCTGGGTGCTGTGGCGCAGTCGTAAAAGATCATGGGTTGTGTCCTCCTTGAGGGAAGTGTCGGGGGGAGGTGCGAAAATGTCGAGCGTGCCGTGGCGGCGAGGGGGCGTTTGAGTATTTCTGCAGAGAAGAAGATCAGGGGTGGTTTTCGTCGTGGCGAGCGTCCGGGCGAGCGGGTAGAGTGGCGCGACATCGGACACGGAACGGAGCGGATCATGGCCTTTACTCTTGCCACATGGAACATCAACTCGGTGCGGTTGCGCGAACCTATCGTATTGAAATTGCTCGAAGAAGAAGCGCCGGATGTGCTCTGTTTGCAGGAGTGCAAAAGCCCGGTCGAGAAGATCCCGACCGAAGGCTTCAAGGCGCTTGGTTACACTCACATGGTGGCGCGCGGGCAGAAGGGATATAACGGGGTGGCAATCCTTTCGAAGATCCCGATGGAGGATGTGGGCGACAAGGATTTTGCCAACCTCGGCCATGCGCGGCATGTGGCGGGGCGGCTTGAAAACGGGGTCACGATCCAGAATTTCTATGTCCCGGCGGGGGGCGATAAACCGGATCGCGAGATCAACGAAAAGTTCGGTCAGAAGCTCGATTATCTTACCGAAATGCGCGATTGGTTCCATGGGGATCGGCCGGAAAAATCCATTCTTGTCGGGGACTTGAACATTGCGCCGCGCGAGGATGATGTATGGGATCACAAGAAGCTTTTGAAGGTGGTGAGCCATACGCCCATTGAGGTTGAGCAGCTTGCGCAGACGCAGGATGCGGGCAAATGGGTCGACATCACGCGCCAGGATGTTCCCGAGGGGCAGCTTTATAGCTGGTGGTCCTATCGTGCGCGCGATTGGGACGCGGCGGATAAGGGCCGGCGGCTCGATCACGTCTGGGCCACGCCGGATATTTCCAATGCGGGACATGGCAGCCGGGTTCTGCGGGCGGCGCGGGGATGGGAGAAACCCTCGGACCACGCACCGGTTTTTGCGACGTTCGATCTATAGAAAACGCAGGTCTGTATCGCGTCGGTATTACGTCGGTATTGCGTCGGTGCGGGTTTGGGGAAGTGTGGTGCGAGGATGGATGTGGCACAGAAGGCCTATGACGCAGCGGAGCGGTTAATTGCTCAGGCGAAAGCCGAGGATTGGGAGCTTTTGGATTTCGATACGCCGGAATTCTGGCATCTGGAAACCTTGCCGCCTGAGATCGGTCAACTTGATGCTTTGCGACGTCTCGACCTGATCAATACGTCTGTTTCCGATGTTAGGCCGTTGCGTGGGCTGACGCGTTTGACAGAGCTTTGGTTGGATAACTCGCCCGTGAAGGAGATAGAGCCGGTGTCGTGGCTCTGGAACCTCGTTGGGCTATCTCTGGTCAATACCTCGGTTGCGGATATTACGCCGCTTTCCAAGCTGAAGGGGTTGGGGTTCCTATGGCTTGGTGGCTCTGATGTGCGTGATTTGAACCCGCTGTCGAGATTGACGGGACTGGAAGAGCTGGACCTTGGCAAAACGCCTGTTACGGACTTGCGCCCGCTTCTGTCGCTCCATCAGTTTCTAAGAGAGACCAATGAGGTAGGGGTTCATTTTACAGGCTGCGCCGCCGCCCAATTAGATGCGCGGATTGACGAGATTTCAAAGATTGAAGTGGCGCCGGAACGTGCACGGGCGTTGTTTGAGTATTTGGAGAACTCGGACGCGCCGAGCACCAAACGTGCTGCGCCGGAAGCGGACGATCTCTTTCAGGTGGAAGAAGATGCCGACGGGCAGTTGGAGGTCGCGGCCTCTGTGCCGGAGCAGGCAGAGGTCGAGGATGCGTTGAAGCGGTCGATGCATCGGGGATTGCAGGACATCCTTGAGCGATTGGCGCGGGCGGCGGGGAATAGTTTTCCGAAATTGCAGGATGTGGCGCTGCGGTTGTTGGCCTTGGTGCGCGAAGAGTTTGATGCGCTCGATATGCCGATGATCCATTTGGCTCTTGGGGAACTGCGGGCCGCTTTGACGGCGGGCGGTGAGGAAGCGGGTGAGTATCCCGATGAGATCACAGTGTTGCTTGAGCAGGCGATGCAGGCGGGGCCGGGGCTAACGCTCAACAACCCGGTGGTTGAGGAGTTGATGGCGCGGGCGGATCGCTATGCGCGGCGCCCCGATCCAGAGGATGTGCGCGCGACGCAGGATGCGATGAGCGACTCGGTGGCCGGGGATGCGCGGGTCATGGGGCCAAAGCTGCGCGGGATGTCGCGGCAGGTCTCGCATAACCCGGACCCGGAAGCGGCGGTGGCGCAGAAGGCGGTGAACCGGAATGTGTTGTGGCGGTTCGCTGTTTGGAGTGGTGGATTTGCCGGGGCTGCCGTGGGCGGGAAGGTCATTGGCGATCTTCTCGGGCAGCCGATTATAGATTTCGTGACGGCGAACTGGCCCGTCTTGGAAGCGGCGGCGCGCACCTATGGTGGGCCGTTTGCCGAGTGGTTCATTGCGTCGATGAGCCGGTTGCCGGAGGTTGCGGCGGTGATCGCGTCGGTGCCGGATCGTCGGCCGTAGAGGGATGGTGGGTTGAAAACCCACCCTACGGGTTGGCAGCTTGGATCATAGGGGCCATATAGGGGCCAACACGACAGATTAGGGGAAAGACCCATGCTTGAACTTGGACAAGGTAGCGCCGCGCCGGCGGGGGATCTCATCAAGGATGTTTCCGAGGCCGATTTCATGGCCGAGGTCGTCGAGGCCTCGCAGACTGTGCCGGTTATCGTTGATTTCTGGGCGCCGTGGTGCGGCCCGTGCAAAACGCTTGGCCCGGCGCTTGAGGCGGCGGTGACGGCGGCGAAGGGCGCGGTCAAGATGGCCAAGGTCAATGTTGACGAGAACCAGATGATCGCGGGCCAGATGCGGGTTCAGTCGATCCCGACGGTTTACGCGTTTTATCAGGGCCAGCCGATTGACGGATTTCAGGGCGCATTGCCGCCGAGCGAGATTGACGCCTTTGTTGCGCGTGTGATCGAAGCGGCGGGCGGCGAAGTCGACGATGGCGGGCTTGATGCGGCGCTTGAGGCAGCCGAAGAGATGCTTG
>JAAEZB010000015.1 GCA_018223085.1 Paracoccaceae bacterium | reverse complement strand
GAGGCCAAAATCGCCGGGTTCTGGCGCAATGCAATCCTCAAGGAACGGAGTTACTCCGGGAGCCCGATGATGGCCCATATGCAAAGCCCGCATGTGCAACCCGAGCATTTCAAGCTTTGGCTGGCTCTCTTTGACGAGACCCTCGCCGAAACCTTGCCCGAACCGACCGCAACCCAGTTTTCCGCCCTGGCCCACCGGATCGGCAAGGGGCTGCGCCTTGGGCTTCAGCAGGTCCGCCACCGCGCAGATGCTACGCCTGTTCTGGACTAGGACCCGCTGCCGAAAAGCCCGGTCAGGGCGCGTTTGACAAGCCCGCTGACCGAAGGCCGTTTGGCCCGCATGAAAGGCATTGGTCGGCACACGTCCATCGCTGCAACCCCAACGCGGGCGGTCAGCGCGCCATTGACGAGGCCTTCGCCGAAACGGCGGCTGAGCTTTGAAAGCACCCCGCCCCCAGCGAGAGAGCCAAGCATGTCATCGCCAATGGCCACGGCACCAGTCGCGACAAGGTGAGTCATCACCGCGCGCAAAAGCCGCCAGCTTCCAAGGGTGCCGGCACGGCCGCCGTAAATCTCGGCAATGCGGCGGATCATGCGGATATTGGCCCCGAGCGCCGTGACCACATCAACAAGGGCCAAGGGCACAAGGGCGGTGATCGTGGCGACCTGCCTCGCGGCGGATTCAATTTCAACAGTTGCCGCCTTGTCCAGAGGAGACAGGAGTTCAACCTCGGCCAGTGACAGGAGTGCATCTCCATCCATGACCTCACCTTTGCGTTCGGCGAGACGAGCGCGGCCCCATTCGGTATCGGGGCGGCCCCGGTAGAAGCGGTCAAGGGTCTCCACCACATCGCGGGCCTGTTTCGTCTCGCCACTGGCGAATGCGGCTTCGGCGGATTTGCGCAAACTGTCGACACGGCGCAGGCGGGCAAACCCGGCCAGTTCGCGCAGCACGATCACGAGGACCACCAAGAGGAAAAGGCCCAAAAGCCCCGTCACGACCCAACCGAGGATCGGCGAGCGAGTCACAAGGCTGGTCAGGAAATCCCATGCCGCGACCGAGACCACCGCACCGAGGAGAAGCCCAAGCAGGCTCCAGAACCAACGCGCCAGACGCGAGGTTGGGCGTGCGGCAAGGCGGCTGGCCATAAGCATGGCCTGTCCTTCTGGCTGCGGCGCGGCAAGGTCGGGAACAGGCGCGGCCTCTTGCACAGAGGGCGTGTCGGCGGTGTTTTCAAGATCGATCAAAACGGGACCATTGGTCATAGCCGGTCTCCCAGAAGAAATTCCGCCGCGCGGTCGAGGCGAATATGGGGCGGACCCTCGCCGGGTTTGAGCGACAGCCGGGCTGGGGCGAATTGCATCGCCTGAAAATCACCGTCGAGCCATTTTTCCGCCCCGTCACGGGCTGGGGTCAGAACTTGCGAGGGGTCTTCGGGCAGAAGCCCCGGATAGAAGGCCGCCTGTTTGCCCGTCTCAAGAAGCGTGCCGCGCACGCAGTCGAGCATCTGCCCGTCATGGCGCAACGTATCTTCCGTCGTGGCGCGCACCGATGCGAGAGCAAGCGCCTCGGTCGCGACCCCGGCGAATTGCGCGCGGTCAGCGGCATCGCGGGTCAGGGCCTGCATGATGGCCGCCAGCTGCGGGTGCTGCGTGTGGTGCAGGTGGTCGGATTTTGTCGCGGCAAAGAGAATTTTGTCGACGCGTCGTCCACGCAGGAGGCGGGCGAGGAAGCCGTTTGAACCGGGGCGAAAGGCCGTGAGGATATCGGCCATGGCACCGCGCATGTCCTCGACCGCACGAGGGCCGCGATGGATCGCGCCGAGGGCGTCGACGAGGACGATTTGGCGGTCGATGCGGGCGAAATGATCGCGGAAGAAGGGTTTGACGACGCGCGTCTTGTAAGCCTCGAAGCGGCGTTCCATCTCGCGCCAGAGACAGCGGCGGGGGGCACGGTCCTCGGGCGGGAGCGGCGCGAAGGTGAGGACGGGCGAGCCTTCGAGATCGCCAGGAAGGAGGAACCGGCCCGGTGTGCAATCATAGGCTCCCGCATCGCGGGCGGCGTTGAGGTAGGTGGTAAAGGCGGCGGCGAGGGATTTCGCCGCGGGCTCGTCAAGCGGTGCAAGAGCGTCGACCTCACGCAGAAGGCTGCGGAAGGCGAGCGCCTCTTCACGATGTTCCAGCCGGGCGAGGGTTTCGGCGGACCATTCGGCGTAGCTCTTGTCGAGCAAGGCGAGATCGAGCAGCCATTCGCCGGGATAATCCACGATGTCGATATGCACGGTGCGCGGGCCTTGCATGCCGCCAAGAAGGCCCGAAGGGCGGACCTTGAGCGACAGGCGCAGCTCGCTCACGGCGCGGGTGCTTTCGGGCCAGTGGGGCTCGGGGCGCGTCAGGGCCGCAAGGTGGATTTCATAGTCAAAACGCGGGATGGTGTCGTCGGGCTGGGGCTGAAGATGGGCGGCGGTGATGCGGCCCTCGGAGACGGCGGAGAGACCCGGCATACGGCCGCGATCAAGGAGGTTGGCAACCAGCGAAGTGATGAAAACCGTCTTGCCCGAGCGCGCAAGCCCGGTCACGCCGAGCCGGATCACCGGCTCGAAGAAGGTTTCGGAAATCGTATCGCCCACAGATTCGACGCTACGCGTCAGCCCGTCGGCAAGGGTTGAGATGACCACGCGGCCCCCTGTGTTTGCTTCTTCTTCAAGCTATGTGCAGGGGCGTAACATTGCTAGGGGGGAGTGTGGGGGATGCGCTCCCCCTCTTTTCGTGGCGCACAACATGGGCTATGCGCAGGCCATGCCCAGATATGCTCTCAAAGTCGAATACCATGGTGCGCCCTTTGCCGGGTGGCAGCGTCAGGCCGATCAGCCCTCGGTGCAGGGTGCGATTGAGGCGGCGTTGGCGCGGCTTGAGCCGGGGCCGCATACCATTGCTGCCGCCGGGCGCACGGATGCGGGCGTGCATGGGCTTGCGCAGGTGGCGCATTGCGACATGGAAAAGGATTGGGATCCGTTCCGCCTTTCAGAGGCGCTCAATCATCACCTGAAGCCGAACCCTGTTGCCATCGTGGCCGCGGCAAAGGTCGACAACGACTGGCACGCGCGGTTCTCGGCGGTGGAGCGGCGGTATCTGTTTCGTATTCTCATGCGCCGTGCACCCGCGACGCATCAGGCGGGGCTGGTCTGGCAGATCAACCATGACCTTGACGCAGACGCGATGCAGGCGGGGGCGAATTTCCTTATCGGGCATCACGATTTCACCACCTTCCGCAGTTCGATCTGTCAGGCGGCGAGTCCGGTCAAGACGCTCGATGAACTTCGGGTCGAGGCGGTTGAGACCCTCTGGGGGCCTGAGATGCAGTTTCATGTCCGGGCGCGGTCCTTCCTGCACAATCAGGTGCGTAGCTTTGTTGGCACGCTAGAGCGCGTCGGCGCAGGTGCATGGGCTCCTGAGCAGGTTCGTGAGGCTCTGGAGGCCAAAGACCGGGCCGCCTGTGGGCCGGTCTGCCCGCCGCAAGGGCTCTATCTGGCTGGGGTGGGCTATCCGGACGACCCGTTTACCTAGGGACAGGTGGGCGTTTTTTGCTCCACGCCCCTTGACCAACTGGTCAGGGTTGGGGATTGCTAGAAAACCCGCTTGCAAGAGGTTTGCCATGTATCAGCCCGCCATCACCGGCACCGGTGTTTTCACCCCCGAACAAGTCATCACGAACGACGAGCTTGTCGTGGCTTTCAACGCCTATGCCGATCGGATGAATGAAAAGAACGCCGATGCCATCGCAGCGGGCGAGATGGCGCCAATGGAACATTCCTCATCAGAGTTCATCTTCAAGGCCTCGGGGATTGAGCGGCGCTACGTGATCGACAAGACCGGCATCCTTGATCCGGAGGTGATGCACCCGCTTTTGCGTCAGCGCAGTGATGACGAGCTTTCTCTCATGGCGGAAATGGCAGTAGATGCGTGCCAGAAGGCGCTCGACATGGCAGGTGTGGCCGCGGAAGAGATCGACCTCGTGATCTGTGCCGCGTCCAACATGGAGCGCGCCTATCCGGCGGTGGCGATTGAAATTCAAAAGGCACTTGGTGCCGGGGGCTTTGCCTTTGACATGAATGTCGCTTGCTCCTCGGCCACGTTTGGCATTCAAGCCGCAGCAGACATGGTGCGCGCGGGATCGGCGAAAAAGGCCATCTTGGTGAATCCGGAAATCTGTTCGGCGCATCTTGAGTGGCGCGACCGGGATTGCCATTTCATCTTTGGCGACGTGGCTACAGCGACAGTTATTGAGCGCGCCGAAGACGCCAAGGGCGCACGGTTTGATATCTTGTCGACCCGTTGTGCGACAGAGTTTTCGAACAACATCCGCAACAACAATGGTTTTCTGCGCCGTTCGCGCCCCTCTGGCGTAGCGGACCGCCGGGACATGCAGTTCATGCAGAATGGGCGCAAGGTCTTTAAGGAAGTGGTGCCGATGGTGTCAGCGCATATCCTTGCCCATCTTGGCGATGAAGGGCTTGAGGGCGAGAACCTGCGCCGTCTCTGGCTTCATCAGGCGAACAAGTCGATGAATGATTTCATCGGCAAGAAGGTCATGGGTCGGGCGCCCGCACCGGGCGAACAGCCCAATATCCTTCAGGATTATGCCAATACATCCTCGGCAGGGTCGATCATCGCTTTTGCGAAATACTCCGAAGATTTCGCCCCCGGCGATCTTGGGCTGATCTGTTCCTTCGGGGCGGGGTATTCCGTGGGGTCGGTGATCCTGCGCCGCGCGGATTAAGCGGCGAAGGTCAGGTCGTCTCTTCTTCGAGGTGCAGCTTCATGTCGATGAGAACCTGCTGAAGCGCGACGGTTTCCTTCAGAAGGCGCTTGGCCTCATTCACGGTAATGATCCCGTCTTCAATCGACTGGCTATACTCGGCCATCAGCATGGCAAAACGCTGGCTTAGCGCGACGACATCGGAATTCACCCCGCCTTCGCGGTCGTTCTTGCGGCGATCGTCATAAGAGAGCGTGATGCGTTTCAGCTCTGCCAGGGCAGCAGTCACATGCGGATAGGAGGCGGCCTCTTCGAGATGCGCCACTGCGTCGATCGGCATGAAGCGATCTTCGTGTTCGGGATGTTGCGAATAATAACGCCCGAGTGTGGCCTTGGATTTGCCCGTCAGCTCGCAAGCGGCTTCGATGCCAACATCTTTGACCAAAGCCTCCGAATGTTTTTTCAGGTACGACCTGATCGCGTTCATGCGCTTCACCCCTAAAACGAACATCCCCCCAAAGATGCAGGGGAAACATGCAATTCGTTTCCCCTTAAAGACTTACGGTTTCAATGTCATTGATAAATTGTTCATTCGGGTTCCTTACGGAGCGTGAACGGACAATCAGGCACAATCCCTCGGAACCGTGCCTGAAAAACAGGGGGGACGTTCGTTCGCGACATTATCGTGGATGACGGCCTGTCAGTTCGGTAATGAGTGGCGCTTTCCGGCCATCCCCAGAGACCCCAGTCTCCTGGAAAGCAAGTTAATGAGCTGCCGACAGGCTCGGAGCGGTTTTTTTCAACCAGCTCCGATCCCAATCCCCCCCTCTTGCATCCGACCGTAAAGCCGTCTTATGACCCGCTCATGGCTAAGCTCTACTTTCACTATTCCACGATGAATGCCGGCAAATCGACGGTGCTTCTTCAGGCGGCGTATAACTATCGCGAACGTGGTATGGAGGCTTATCTCATGACCGCCGCCGTGGATACACGGGGCGGCGCGGGTAAGATCGCCTCGCGGATCGGGATCGAGAGCACAGCCAGAGCGTTTCAGCCCGAAGACAATCTTTTCGAAATGATTCGGGCACGGCTTGAAGAGGGGCCCTGTGCTTGTGTGTTTCTCGACGAGGCGCAGTTCATGACCGAAGAACAGGTCTGGCAATTGGCGCGCGTGGTGGACGACCTCGGCGTGCCGGTGATGTGCTACGGGCTGCGGGTGGATTTTCGCGGCAAGCTTTTTCCCGGCTCGGCGGCGCTTCTGGCTCTGGCGGATGAGATGCGCGAGGTCCGCACGATCTGTCATTGCGGCAAGAAGGCGACGATGGTTGTGCGGCTCGGGGCCGACGGCGCAGCGCTACATGAGGGCGCGCAGGTTCAAATCGGCGGCAATGAGAGCTACGTCTCGCTTTGCCGCCGTCATTGGCGCGAGGCGATGGGCGACCGTTAGACCGGGTTGAGGAGCGGTGTGCCCGCAGCAAAGGCCGCAAGATTGTCGACCGCCATCAGTCCCATACCAGTGCGCACTTCAAGCGCTGCGGTGCCAAGATGCGGCAATAGCACGGCATTTTCCAAAGCCTTCAGCGCGTCGGGAACATGCGGTTCCTGCTCATAGACATCAAGCCCGGCCCCGCCGATGGCACCGGCCTCAAGCGCGGTGATAAGCGCCGCTTCGTCGACCACATCGCCGCGCGAGATATTGATGAAATGGGCATGAGGCTGCATCGCGGCGAAGATGTGGGAAGCGATCAAATGACGGGTCTCGGCCCCGCCGGGGACGGCCGCGACGAGAACATCGACCTGTCCGGCCAGGTCTTCGAGGCTTTCGATACGCATAGCATCAAAGGGAAGATCTTTGGCTGAACGGTTGAAATAGCGTACAGCCATGCCAAACCCGAGGTGACAGCGCCGGGCGATAGCCTGACCAATCCGGCCCATGCCAACGATGCCCACGGTTTTACCCGAGAGATGCAGGCCAAGCATTTGGGTTGGGTGCCAGCCGGTCCAGTTCCCGGCGCGCAGCATGCGCTCGCCCTCGCCCGCGCGACGTGCGCTCATGAGCATGAGTGTCAGGGCAATATCAGCGGTGGCGTCGGTCACGGCGCCGGGCGTATTGGTCACGGCGATTCCGGTGGTGCGGGCGGCGGCCACATCGATATGGTTATACCCAACCCCGAAATTGGCGAGGATTTGGCAACGCGGCGCGGGCACGTCGGCAAAAACTTCGGCGCTATAAAGATCACCCAGCGTTGGCAGCACGGCATCGAATTCGCGCAAGGACATGCGCATTTCTTCGGGCGTGAGCGGCGCGTTGCTTTCGCGCACGGTCACGTTCCAGGTCTCGCGAGCTTTGGCCAGCACGGGCTCTGGCAAGGGGCGGGTTATGAAGAGGGTTTTCAATGCATTCTCCCGCCGCCCGGCACGGGTTGATCGGGACCGATGAGGACAATCTCGCCGTTTTCATCCGGCAGGCCGAGGACAAGGATTTCCGACATGAATTTGCCAATCTGGCGGGGCGGGAAATTCACCACGGCCATGACCTGTTTGCCGATAAGGCTCTCGGGGTCGTAATGCTTGGTGATCTGGGCCGAGCTTTTGCGCTCGCCGATCTCATCGCCAAAGTTAACCCAAAGCTTGATCGCTGGTTTGCGCGCCTCCGGGTAGGGTTCGGCGCGGGTTACGGTGCCGACGCGGATATCGACTTTGAGGAAATCGTCAAAGGAAATCTCAGCCATTGGCCAGCTCCCGCGAGCGATCCGCAGCGGCGGCAACGGTTTTGCGAATAAGGGGCGGAAGACCGGTTTCCTCATTCATGAGAACCTCAAGACCCGCCTGCGTGGTGCCGTTGGGGCTTGTGACGTTGACACGCAGTTGCGCGGGCGTTTCATCGGCAGCTTCGGCCAAGGCCCCTGCCCCGGCGACTGTCGCCTTGGCGAGCGCCATGGCAAGGTCCGGCGCAAGGCCCTGTGCCTCGCCTGCGGCGGCCATGGTTTCGATCATGTGGAAGACATAGGCCGGGCCAGAACCGCTTACGCCGGTGACCGCATCCATCTGTGCTTCGCTCTCAAGGCGGACCACCTGCCCCACAGCCTTGAGCAGGCTTTCGGCGAGGTCCATCATCTCGGCACTGGCTATGGCATTGCCGATAATCGCCGTAATACCCCGACCCACAGCGGCAGGTGTGTTTGGCATGGCGCGGATGATCGGGGTTTTGTCCCCAAGCATGGCTTCATAACTCGCACAGCCGATCCCGGCAGCAACCGAAATAAACAGCGTTTCGCCATTGCCCATCGCTTTGAGCACCGGCAAAGCCTCGGCCATCACCTGTGGCTTGACCGCGATAAGGACGATGGCGGGGGTTTCGGGCAGGGTTTCGTTGACGTGGACACCCGAGGCCTTGACCCATTCGCTCGGATACGGGTCCTGCACCCAGACGGATGTGGACGGAAGTCCGCCTGCGAGCCACCCTTCGAGCATGGCCGATCCCATTTTCCCACAACCGAGCAGAACCAGACCCCGCTCGGCGACATGTTGCATATCCATGATGTCCCCCTTTGCCGTTTGGGGGAAGTGTTACGCGCGACCGTAAGCCTCTGCAATGGCGACCTGCATTGCATCTTTGACCGCGCGGTCGCCCCAAACCACGAGCTGAAACGCCGGGTAGAAGCGTTCGGCGCTCAGGACGGCGGCGCGGATCATCGTGTCGACCTGATCGGGGCTGGCCATCTGGCCACCGGCAAGGACAAGGCCGTAGCGATAGATCATCAGCTTCTGCTCGTCCCAGAAGGTAAAGGCCCCAGCCCAGCATTGATCGTTGACCGCATTGAGCGCCTCGTGCAGCGCGCTCAATTTCTCTTCGGGCGGTTCCATCTCGAAGGAACAGACAAGACGCAAGGTCTCGTCATAGTCGGACCAGGCCAGCGTGATCGAATAGGTGCGCCACTGCCCCTCGACCGCCATGGCGATCTGGTCATCCCCCAATCGATCAAAGCTCCAATCATGGTGCTCTGCGATATGTTCGACGATGTCGATTGGGTGAATATCTTCTTCGAGAAATTGTTCGGACAATGCCATGGCGCCACCTCTTTTCTCTGTTGCGCCAGGGGAATGGCAGCGCCCCTAGCGCTTGGTGCCTGCTCTAGGGACAGCGGAAATTTCCACCTCCCTTACTAGATATGGTGGCGGCAGAGGGGGGCGGCTGTAAAGCAAAATATTTGTGGATAACGCAATAAGTTGTGGATTACTCGGGCAAAGGCACAAGAAACTGTCACAGAGAGAGACCGTTCCAGCGGACTTGCTCTTGCCGCAAATATCCTCGGGGATGAACTCTGGCCAAGCAGGGGCAGAAGCCCCTCCTCTACTGCATCAATCGGCGCTACGCGGGGCGATGTGAGCTCCATCCGCAAGAGTTGCCGATGGGTAGAGGACGACCTCATCCGCGGTCGAGAGGCCGTCGAGAACTTGAACCTCAAAACCGTTATTCTCGCCAACACTGACCGGCGTCAGAGCAGCGCGTCCTTCCTGAGCGACGAACACGGCCCAGCCATCCGCGTGGCGGAACAGGGCGCTGGAAGGCGCTATGAGCGTGTCGTCGTTCTGCCAGACAATAATACGCGCTTCGACACGGAACCCATGGCCCAGACCGGCGCGCGTTTCGGGCGGATCGGTGAAACGGATTACGGCATTGACGCGCTGCTCTTCGACGCCGAGGGCGGAATACTTGGTAAAGCCGAAGGGGTCGATCCGTTCGATGGCGCCGCGCAGCACCCCTGCACCGCCCCAATTGTCGATCTCGACCGGATCACCGACCGAGACACGCACGGCATCGCTACTCAAGAGCTCGGCGACGATTTCAAGGTCGGTCTCGGTATCACCGAGTTCAAGAACCGGCGTGCCTGCGGCAAGGATGGTCTCGCTCTCCTGAAGGATTTGCAACACCACGCCGGTAATCGGGGATGGCAGATTGATGGCTTCGCTGGCGCTTCGGGCGTGGCCGATATTGTCAAAAGAGATGAGGTTTGCCTCAGCATTGTTGAGGTCGGCCACGCGCATGGAAATGGCAGCACGGGCGGTGTCGACCACGGCCTGTGCGGTGCGCATCGTGCTCTCACTGCGTTCAAGGGAAGCCTGCGAGACATTACCCTGTGCAAAGAGTTTGCGGGCCCGGTCAAGATCGGTCTGGGCAAGGTCACGATCGGCGAGCGCCTTTTTGAGGTCGGCCTCGGCGACGCGCAATGCGGCCTTGGCGGCGTCTATGGCGGCCCCGGCCTGTTCGCGGGTGCGGATGTCGAGCGCAGCAGGGTTGGTCGGTAGCATTCGCGCCACGATGGTTTCTCCCTGCACCACGCGGTCGCCCGATTGCAGATCGACGCGCAGCAGATGCCCGGCAATGGGGGTTGAGACAACATAGGGGTCGCGCACCTGGGTGCGGGCCTCTTCGTCGATGGTCAGGCGCATAGCGCCGCGTTCCACCGTGCCAAGATCAACCTCGGCCGGTTGCGGCCAGAAGGCCGCCGCCAGCGCCGCCGCAACCAGCACGGCGACCCCGATCATCAGCCCGTTTCTCGATTTCCGCGTTGCCATCTTTGCCTCACTCTCTCGTTTTCAGGGTCTCTACGAGGTCGACCTTGTCAATATCACGCCGCACCAACGCACCCGAAATCACCGTTGCCAGCAATACAGCCACCCCGGCAAAACCGAACGCCTCGGCGCGAAAGCCGGTGGGGATCTGGTAGAGGTCGGTGCTGAACCCGGCGGCGATCAGGAAGGACAGGTAATACCCAATGCCGATCCCGAGCGGCACGGCCAATAGCACCACGACCACAAGTTCCCCCAACAGGACATAAGAGGTTTCGCCACGGGTAAATCCCATGACCCGCAGGCTCGCCAGATCGCGGGATTGTTCGCCAAAGGCGATGCGGGCGGCATTATAGACGATGCCAAAGGTGATAACTCCGGCGATTGCCGCCATCACATAGCGCATTGCCCCAGCACCGGTATCCATGAGCTTTTGCATCGCGGCGCGGGCGTCTTCGCGCTGGGTCACCCCGGCGACGGTCGGCATTTCCTTGAGCGCAGCATAAAGCGCGTCCATCTCAGCCGCGTCGACCCGCAGATAGACCGCCGAGACCCGCCCCCACTCGCCCAACGCACGGTTCAGCCCCTCGAACCGCATATAGGCCGGGGCTCCGAGAAGGGTTTGGGCCACTTCGGCCACCTGCACCTCGATCACCGGTCGGCGTCCGTCGAGCACTTCGACGCGCAACGTCTCTCCCGGACCGATATTCAGCGTATCGGCCAAAGCGCGGGCCAGCACGATGCCTTGCGCGGGCATGGTGATGTCGCTCATGTCCTTGCGCACGGCCCGGTTAAGGCGCGCGTTCTCGACAAGACCAGTAACCGACCCGCGATAGCTCTCACGGCCATTGCGCAACACGGCGCTGACGCTGCGCATGGGTTCAACCTCAATCACACCGGGCAGATGCGCCATGGCATAGGCGGTCGCAGCGGGCATCGGTTCAAAAAAGGACACGGCCACATCCGAGCGGTCAATGACCCCGAAAGTCAGATCAAGTGTGTCGTCAAAGCCCGACATCACCGACATCTGCGCCGAGGATAGACCCATGCCGACGGCAATCCCGAGAACCGCGCCGCCAATGCGGCCCGGATTGCGCAGGATACGGCGCAGGACCATGCGGGTCGGCTGATCGAGCCAACGGCGCAGACGGTTGTTGAGCGCCCCCGTGCGAGAGAAATCCATCGGGGCGGGCGGACGCATGGCAACCGCAGGTGTCAGGCGAAACACCCCACGCAGCACAAAGATGCCCCCCGCCGAAGCCGCGAGGATCGAGGTAATCACACCGGTGACGAGGGAAGAGGGTTCCACCCGAAACACAAGGAAAGGGAAATGGTAGACGGACTGATATAGGCCCGCCATGAACCGTCCACCCCAAAGACCGATAGCACAGCCCATCGCCGCACCGACGACCGCGATGACCAGCACCATTTTGAAATAATGCAGTGCGACCTCGAAATCCGTATAGCCGAATGCCTTGATGAGGCCGATCTGTTCGCGCTCGGCCTGCACGAGACGGGTGATGACGATGTAGAGCAGGAAGGCCGCGACCCCGAGGAAAATCGGCGGCACGACGACGGATGTTGCCACGAGGCCCGAGATTTCTTCGGAAATGAAGCGGTCCGACATGCTGTCCTTACGCTCATAAGCGCCCTGCCCACCATACCGATCCAGAAGATGATCCACACGGGTCAGGACATCCTGCGCATTGGCGCCGCGCTCCAGCTCTATCAAGACCTCATTCACGGCCCCCTTAAGATCGAAAGCTGCGGCAAGGGCCTCCTCGTGCATCCAGAGCGCGGCAAAGCGGGCATCATCGGGCACAAATTCGCCCGGCGCGGTGGTAAAAAGGTATTCTGGCGCGGCGGCAAAACCGACGATCTGAAACGTGCGGCGGCTCCCCTGCATCGTGGCAGTCAGATGATCGCCCAGCGCAAGATCATGAGCGCGGGCAAAGCTTTCGAGAACAACAACCTCATCCATATGTCCGGCAGAGAGAAACCGGCCCTCTTTGAGGTAAAGCGCATTTAGGCGCGGCTCCATTGAGCGCGGCAGAGAAAGGGCGATGGCGCGCACCGGAAGCGCCTGCCCTGGCATATCGAGCAGCGCCGCGCCCTGAATACGGCCCTCGGCGGCGGCTACGCCCGGAAGATCAGCCACGCGCTCAATGACCCGAGCCGGCGCGCGGGTCACGGGGGCGAAAACCTCGGCAAGGCGGTAGCTTTCGTAATATTGCACCCGCGTTTCGCGCAGGGATTGCAGCATCCCCGACATCATGATGAGCAAGCTCACCCCCACGGCAACGACAAGGGCGATGGCCCCGGCCTGTCCGCGAATACGCCAGAGGTCGCGCATCAACTTATGATCGAGCGCCCGCATCTGCCGCTACCACTCGATTTCATCGGGGCTAAGGCGGGTTTCGTTGACGACAACCTCACGGATCGCGCCGTCGGCAAAATGGATGACGCGATGGGCCATACTGGCTGTCGCGGCGGCATGGGTCACGATCAGGACCGTCGCGCCCAGCCGGGCATTCACATCATTCAAGACATGCAACACCGCCCGCCCCGTGGTCGAATCGAGCGCACCAGTGGGTTCATCGCAGAAGAGGACCGTGGGATTTTTGGCAATGGCACGGGCGATGGCGACGCGCTGTTGCTCTCCCCCTGACATCTGGGCCGGGAAATGGTCCATGCGTTCCTCAAGCCCAACAAGCGAAAGCGCCTCTTCGACACCGAGCGGATCGCTGGCGATTTCGGTCACCAGTTCGACATTCTCGCGCGCGGTCAGCGAGGGCATGAGATTGTAAAATTGAAAGACAAAGCCGACATGATCGCGCCGATACCTTGTCAGGGCGCGATCCGACATTTCGGTCAGGTTATCCGATTCGAAAAAGGCATCGCCGCTTGTCGCGCGATCGAGACCGCCAAGGATATTAAGCAGCGTCGATTTGCCAGAGCCGGAAGGCCCAAGAAGGACGACAATCTCGCCACGCGGAATATCAAGATCGACACCGCGCAGGGCGTGCACGGCAGCAACGCCCTCGCCATAGGTCTTCGTCAGACCCTCGGTTCTGAATGTGTGCTCTTCGGTCATCCTGTTCAAAGGCTACCGGACCCAGCGCAGGCGGCAAGAACAATCGGTCCTCTGCGCCCGCAAAGACCATGTTCAACATGAAAAAGGGCGCCCGAAGCGCCCCTTATCATCACTTATCTTCAAGTGCCTCGATTCGAGCTTTGAGCGCCTCGTTTTCTTCTCGGGCTTTCTGAGCCATAGCGCGCACAGCGTCGAATTCCTCGCGGGTGACGAAATCGCGATCGGCAAGCCAGCGATCCATGATGGATTTCATCGCGGTTTCGGCTTCGTCCTTGGCGCCCTGAGCCACGCCCATGGCGTTGGTCATCAGCTGGGAAATATCGTCCATGATCTTGTTGCGGGTCTGCATGATCGTCTCCGGCAATTGCTTTGGCCCTTATATGGGGGCAGATGCGGCGCGGCACAAGGTTGACTTCCCCTGCGTGGCATGGACAAAACTCTGCCCATGCGCGCCATGATCCCCTTCCCCGATATTTCGCCCGAGATCTTCTCGATCAGCCTGTTTGGCTTTGACCTTGCCCTGCGCTGGTACGCGATGGCCTATATCGTCGGCATCGTGATCGGCTGGCGGCTTGTGGTGGCGGCGCTCAAGCGACCGACACTTTGGGGGGCAAATGGCGCGCCAATGGATGCGCGGCAATGCGAAGACCTTCTCACATGGGTCATCCTTGGTGTGATCCTTGGCGGGCGGCTTGGCTATGTCCTGTTTTACAAGCCCGCCTATTACCTTGCACATCCGGGGGAAATCCTTGTGATCTGGCAGGGTGGCATGTCCTTTCATGGCGGTTTTCTTGGTGTGGTCATTGCAACATGGCTCTGGTCCGGGCGCCATAAAGTGGCGCGCCTGTCGCTGGCTGATGCAATGGCGCTTGGTGTGGCGCCGGGGCTTTTCTTTGGACGGATTGCCAACTTCATCAATGCCGAACTATGGGGGCGTCCGACAGACCTGCCCTGGGGCGTCGCCTTTCCCGGCTATTACGCGCAGGAATGCGGGCAGGCCGTGGGCGAAATCTGCGCGCGTCATCCGTCACAGCTTTATGAAGCGCTTCTCGAAGGGCTTTTGCTTGGCGCGGTTCTCATATTGCTCGCCTTTCGGCGCGGTGCTTTGAAGACGCCGGGCGTCATCGCGGGGGTGTTTTTTGCCGGATATGGCATCGCCCGCTTCCTTGTAGAGTTCGTCCGCCAGCCCGATGCGCAATTTGTCACGGAAGGCAATCCGCTTGGCCTTGCGCTGCATCTGGACGGTTACGGCTTCACCATGGGGCAACTCCTTTCCCTACCGATGATCCTTTTCGGGATTTGGCTCGTGCGGCGCGTGCGTCATGACTGATCTGACGACGCATCTCGTGGCGCGCATCCGGGCCGGGGGACCGATGCGTATCTCGGAATTCATGGCCGAGGCGCTCTTGCATCCGACATATGGCTACTACACGACGCGCGACCCGCTCGGAGCCGCAGGGGATTTCACCACCGCTCCGGAAATATCGCAGATGTTTGGCGAGATGATCGGGCTTTGCCTTGCTCAAACGTGGCTTGATCAGGGGCGCCCTACCCGCTTTGCCCTTGCCGAGCTTGGACCGGGACGCGGCACGCTGATGGCCGATATCCTGCGGGCCACACGCGCGGTTCCGGGGTTTTGCGAAGCTGCCGAGCTTCACCTTGTCGAGGTCTCCCCGACCCTACGCGAGGCGCAGCGCACACGGCTTGGCACCGCTGTGACATGGTATGATAACGTGGCGGATCTTCCCGAAGACCTGCCACTGTACCTTGTCGCGAATGAGTTCTTCGATGCCCTGCCGATCCGACAATTCCTGCGCAGTGGACCGGGATGGGCCGAACGCCTTGTGGGGCTTGAGAACGAGGCGCTGGCTTTTGGGATCGGCGAGATTCTGGCGCAACCGGCGCTGGCGGATCGTCTGGCGGACACCAAAGATGGCGACATGGTAGAAATCTGTCCCATGGCAGCCCCAATCGCCGAAACCATCGGGGCGCGAATCGAGACACAGGGCGGCGTGGCCCTCATGATAGATTACGGGGGCTGGCACTCGCTTGGGGATACGTTTCAAGCGATGCGCGCGCATGAAACGGTTTTCCCTTTAGAGGTGCCGGGCCATGCCGACCTCACCGCGCATGTGGATTTCGAACCCCTCGCCAAGGCCACGCCCTCTGCCCATAGCCGATTGACGCCACAGGGGATTTTCCTTGAGCGGCTTGGCATCACGGCGCGGGCACAGGCACTTGCCAAGACCCTTTCAGGGGCTTCCCTTGAGAGCCACATCGCTGCACATCGCCGCTTGACGCACCCGGACGAAATGGGAAACCTGTTCAAAACGCTGGCGTTCTACCCGACCACAGCAACCCCGCCCCCCGGATTCGAGGCCTGATGCTTGAAATCGTCACATCTGATCGCCTGACGCCGTTGCGTCACGGCTTTTTCACCCGCAAGGGCGGCGCATCCTCGGGCGTGTTTGAGGGGTTGAACTGTGGAGCCGGATCATCGGACCAATCCGAGATCGTGCGCATCAACCGCAGCCGGGTCGCCAAGGCCATGGAGGCCGCGCCCGAAGACCTCGTCACCGTGCACCAGACCCATTCGAGCGACGTGGTCACGGTCAAAGCGCCACTTGCCGCGCCGCGCCCAGAGGCCGATGCGATGGTCACCAACGTGCCGGGGCTTGTGCTTGCCATTCTGACGGCCGATTGCCAGCCAGTGCTCTTTGCCGATCACGAGGCCGGGGTCATCGGAGCCGCGCATGCGGGCTGGCGCGGGGCGCTTGGCGGGGTGCTTGAGGCCACACTTGAGGCGATGGAAGCTATTGGCGCAAAACGAGAAAACACCGCTGCGGTGATCGGCCCTTCGATCAGCCAGCGCGCCTATCAGGTCGGACCTGAATTCCTTGATGATTTCCTCATGGAGGACACGGACAACAGCCGTTTCTTTGCCAACGACCAAGGCGAAAAGATGCTGTTCGATCTTCAGGGCTACGGGCTGCACCGCCTGCGCAAAGCCGGAGTCGGTAAAGCCGAATGGACACGCCATTGCACTTATGGCGATCCAGATCGGTTCTTTTCGTACCGGCGCACCACCCATGCCGGAGAGGCCGATTACGGGCGCCTGATCTCGACGATCCGCCTCTGAGTGCCGCAAAATGATCCGGGCATTTTCCTAAAATCAGACCTTTCCTGCCCCATCCCTGCCCCATTTCACCGCGACATTGATGTTAACCAAGACACGGAGAGTGATCCGCGAAATCGTGGACACGGAGCAAAGGAGACATCCCATGGCAGGTAAAACCCGCTTCATCAAATCGGTTACCAACGCAGCCAAAGCCGACGTTCCGGCGATGCCCTGGGCGCGCGGAGCCCGCCGCGAGGCCTTTATCGCCAAGCGCGCCGGTCTCAAGCTTGAGCGCAACGCCGCCTGAGCCTCAGCCACACCATACCACATAAAAAAGCCGCGCCGGAGCGATCCGAGCGCGGCTTTTTCATGTACGAACGCTGGTCTCAGGCGTCGCGGCTCAGGCGCTCTTCGAGAACATCGAACGGCACCCCCGGTTCGTCTTTGGCCCCGCGGATCACCAGCGAGGTTTTGACGCTGGCCACGTTATCGGCCTTGAGCAAGTCCTCGGTCAGGAAGCTCTGAAACGTCGAAAGATCGGGGGCGACACATTTGAGGATGAAATCCACCTCGCCATTGAGCATGTGGCACTCGCGCACAAGCGACCAATTGCGACAACGCTCTTCAAAGGCGGCGAGGTCGGCTTCGGCCTGGCTCACAAGACCAACCATGGCGAAAACCTGCACTTCAAAGCCAAGCTCGCGCGCATCCACATCGGCGTGGTAGCCACGAATATATCCCGCTTCTTCGAGCGTGCGCACCCGGCGCAGGCAGGGCGGGGCCGAAATTCCGACACGCCTGGCCAGTTCAACATTGGTCATGCGGCCGTCGGCCTGAAGCTCAGCCAGAATTTTGCGATCAATCGGATCAAGCCGTGTCCCGGGCATGAAGGTACTCTCACTGTCAGATTTGCGGTTCTTATAGCACCACCCCAAGCACGCGCAATATTATTTCGCGTTAGCGCAACATCATTTTGCACCTATTTATGGCAATGCCCATGAAAGAGGCGGTGCGCTTTTGCGGGGCTGGCGGGGTTTTCGCCGGAGAGCGGGATCGCTATATCCTTGTGAGAAACCCTGATTGACGAACGGAAAGGTGCCTCATGGCCGACACGACACATACCAAGGTTCTCATCATTGGCTCGGGCCCGGCGGGCTATACGGCCGGTGTCTATGCCAGCCGCGCCATGCTTGAGCCGATTCTCGTACAAGGGATCGAACCGGGCGGCCAGCTCACCACCACGACCGAGGTCGAGAACTATCCCGGATTTACCGAGGTGCAAGGCCCCGAACTCATGGTCAAGATGGAAGAGCATGCCCGCGCCATGGGCTGTCAGATCGTGTCGGATATCATCACCGATCTCGACCTCTCCAAACGCCCCTTCACCGCCAAAGGCGATAGTGGCAACACCATCACCGCCGATGCCGTGATCCTCGCCACCGGGGCGCGCGCCAAGTGGCTCGGCCTACCGTCGGAAGAGGCCTTCAAGGGCTTTGGTGTTTCGGCCTGCGCAACCTGTGACGGATTCTTTTATCGTGGGCAGGAAATTGTTGTCATCGGTGGCGGCAACACCGCCGTGGAAGAGGCGTTGTTCCTGACCAACTTTGCCTCCAAGGTTACCTTGATCCATCGCCGCGATGAGCTTCGCGCCGAGAAGATCCTCATTGACCGACTGATGAAAAATCCAAAGATCGAACCGCTATGGCATCACGTGCTGGAAGAGGTTGTCGGTGACGACAATCCCAAGGGCGTCACCGGCGTAAAGGTCAAGCATGTCGAGACGGGCGCGATCAGCGAAATCCCCTGCGCGGGCGTGTTTGTGGCCATCGGTCATGCCCCGGCCAGCGAATTGGTGAAAGACACGCTTAAACTACACAATGGCGGCTATGTGGCGGTCAAACCGGGCGGCACCGAAACTTCGGTGCCCGGCGTCTTTGCCGCGGGCGACCTTACCGATCACAAGTATCGTCAGGCCGTGACCTCGGCTGGCATGGGCTGTATGGCAGCGCTGGATGCGGAACGCTGGCTGGCTGAACAGGACGATTGATCCTGCGCGTGGCCGCCGAAATTTCAGCGGCCACACTCTCCCCCTTCAAAGAGGCGCGAAGCGTCGATTGCCCCCTTTCACCACCGTGCAAAGGCCTGTGGCATTGATGCCACCCTGATCATTTCCACAAAATAGCCAAGGTTTTTTCTTTTCTGCATCTGCAAAATATGTAATGCGTTCACCCGTGAACACACTTTGAGTCGTAGATCATGGCTTTGCCCAAAGCGATCCTGAACCCGGACGAGGAAGATCAGCTCTTCCGCCTCCTGCGCCAGCTTGACCTGGCGCCGGACGCGTCGCAACGGGCGACGGCAACGGCATTGGGCGTCTCTTTGGGGCGCCTGAACGCGCAATTGCGCGCAGCCGCCGAGATCGGTCTGATCAAAATTAGCGAACGAGCCGGACCGGACAAGCGCCAGCGCTTTGCCTATGCCCTGACTTCGCGCGGGGCGGCGGAAAAAATCCGCCTGACCGACAGGTTCCTCGCCCGCAAATTCGACGAATATGATGCGCTTCACGCCGAATTAACCGGCACAAACAGCGGCCTCGTTCCCTTTAAGTATAGGACCAAACTTATGCAGAATAACCTCGCGCCCATCCCCGAACTCTACGTCTCCTACGAGAGCGCCCAAAAGCTCAAGGTCGAAGCAGCCGATCTCGTCAGCTGGGACCTGAATCCGCGTCAGATCTGCGATCTGGAACTGCTCATGAATGGAGGATTTAACCCGCTCAAGGGTTTCCTGTCGGAAGAGGATTACGACGGCGTCGTTGAGAACATGCGCCTCGCGGACGGGGCGCTCTGGCCGATGCCGATCACCCTTGATGTCTCCGAAGAGTTCGCAGCCTCCCTCAAGGAAGGTCAGGACATCGCCCTGCGCGATCAGGAAGGCGTCATTCTCGCCACCATGACCGTGACCGACAACTGGGTGCCGAACAAAGCGAAAGAAGCCGAGAAAGTCTTTGGTGCCGATGATGATGCCCACCCGGCCGTCAACTACCTGCATAACCATGCGGGCAAGGTCTATCTCGGCGGCCCGGTGACCGGCATTCAGCAGCCGGTGCATTATGACTTCCGTGCCCGCCGTGATACGCCCAACGAACTGCGCGCCTATTTCCGCAAGCTCGGCTGGCGCAAAATCGTGGCCTTCCAGACCCGCAACCCGCTGCACCGCGCGCATCAGGAGCTTACCTTCCGCGCCGCCAAAGAGGCGCAGGCCAACCTTCTCATCCATCCGGTGGTCGGCATGACCAAACCGGGCGATGTCGATCACTTCACCCGCGTGCGCTGCTACGAGGCAGTTCTCGACAAGTATCCGCAGTCGACCACGACCATGTCGCTTCTCAACCTTGCAATGCGCATGGCTGGCCCGCGTGAAGCCGTCTGGCATGGCCTGATCCGCAAGAACCACGGCTGCACCCACTTCATCGTTGGTCGCGACCACGCTGGCCCCGGCAAAAACTCGGCAGGCGAAGATTTCTACGGCCCCTATGACGCACAGGAAATGTTCCGCGCGCATCAGGATGAAATCGGCATCGAAATGGTCGACTTCAAACACATGGTATGGGTGCAGGAACGCGCGCAATACGAACCCATGGACGAGATCAAGGACAAGGATGATGTCACCATCCTCAACATCTCGGGCACCGAACTGCGCCGCCGTCTGGCCGAAGGGCTCGAAATCCCGGAATGGTTCTCCTTCCCCGAGGTGGTCAAAGAGCTGCGCAAGACCAAGCCGCCGCGTTCAAAACAGGGCTTTACCGTGTTCTTCACCGGCTTCTCCGGCTCGGGCAAGTCGACCATCGCCAACGCGCTCATGGTCAAGCTCATGGAGATGGGCGGACGTCCGGTGACGCTTCTGGATGGGGACATCGTGCGTAAGAACCTTTCGAGCGAGCTTGGCTTCTCGAAGGAACATCGCGATCTCAACATTCGCCGCATCGGCTATGTCGCATCGGAAATCACCAAGAATGGCGGTATCGCCATCTGCGCCCCGATCGCACCCTATGCTACGACCCGTCGCGCCGTGCGCGAAGACATCGAACAATTCGGTGCCTTCATCGAAGTGCACGTTGCAACCTCCATCGAGGAATGCGAACGCCGCGACCGCAAAGGGCTCTACAAGCTCGCCCGCGAAGGCAAGATCAAGGAATTCACTGGTATCTCGGACCCCTATGACGTGCCGGTCAATCCCGAGCTGAGCGTCGAGACCGAAAATGTGGACGTGGATAACTGCGCCCACCAGGTGATCCTCAAACTGGAAAGCCTCGGCCTCATCGCGGGCTAAGGCTCAGTCTCATCTAAAACACTGGAAAACGCGCCACTCTGGCGCGTTTTTCTTTTCCCCACAGCACCATTTAGATGCCATAGTCGCCCGAGCTTTTGCCTTCGGAGCGGCCCAATGCGCATCATATCGCTGACAACGATCCCGCCACGCTTTGCGCAGATTGGCCCCATGTTGGAATGCCTGCTGAACCAGACCGCGCATTTCGATCATATCTTGCTCTACATACCGCAAAGCTATCGCCGCTTTCCTGACTACGATGGCCGTCTGCCCGATGTTCCCGACGGGATAGAAATTCGGCGCGTTGACGAAGATTTAGGCCCAGCCAGCAAGGTCTTACACGCGGTGCGGGAGTTTCGGGGGCAGGATTGTGAAATCCTGTTTTGCGATGATGATCGCCTGTACCCCCCCGCTTGGGCCCAAGGCCTGATAAATGCCCGGCGCGATCATCCCGATGCCGCCATCGCGCCCATCGCATTCGAGGTAAATGACTGGATTATCGAAAGCAGCATGGAGCGCACTCACCTCCCCCGCGCCATTGAGCGCAATGAGCGCACCGACCTGAGACAACGGTGGGAGACCCTGCTCTGGCGGCTTGGGCTGCTTAAGAAGATCGGAGACGGACCACCCAACCGCCGCCACATAAAATCCGGCGGCTATCGGGATTTTTTCCAAGGCTATGGTGGCGTTCTACTACGCCCCGAGTTTTTCGATGACGATGTCTTTGACATCCCGCCGGTCTATTGGGCGGTGGATGACATCTGGCTTTCGGGCATGCTTGCCAAGGCGGGAACGCCCATTTGGGTTCCGGAAAACCTTCGGTCCGGGCCGGATGTGTCCCGTGCTCACGACTCCGCCCCGCTTTACAAAGCCATCATCGACGGCGCGGATCGTGCCGGGGCCGATCATGCCTGCTGTGCGTTTTTCCAGAAGGAATATGGCATCTGGCGATAAGGATTGCCGCGCTTAATCCGCGTCGAGAACCGCCTGAGCTGCGCGGGTTTCGAGATCACCCCAATGGGCCGCCTTGTCCTTGATCCCGCGCAGTGCGGGGAGACGGCGCTCATATTCAGCCGCATCCGCACTGCGAATAGCGTCCTGAACCTCTTGAGCCGTTTCACACAGGATCATACCGCCCGTGTCCAAGAAGCGGTCGATATTCGGGCAGCCCCAATAGATCGGCACCGTCTCGCAAAGAATCGCATCGACAAGCTTTTCGGTGAAATAGTTCGGCTCGCGTACATTCTCGATCACCACCGAGAACCGATAAGGCGCAAGACCGTCGGATTTGCGATCGAACGGTTTATAGCCGCGCCCCATCACATCCATCTCGATCCCCTCAGACGCCGCCCATTCGACAATCTCGTGGCGTAGTTTATGCCCCTCAAGGTCACGCTTGGACGAAGCGATCAGAGAGGCATCAGCCCGTTTAGCCGTATCGAGATCGCGCCACTCCGGCACCCATGTACTCCCGAAAGGCAGGAACAGGCCGTTGGGAATTCGGGCGAGGAAATCCTCCTGCGCCGAGAGTACCCGATAGAACCGCCGATGCGACCAGCGCAGACGATGGAAATGACGCGCTTGAACTGCTTCCGGCTCAACCAGCATCATCGACACCCGCGCCCGCGTGCCAAAGCCGGGGCGAATATGGGCGGTGCCGGTCGGGTAAATGACGAGATGATCCTCGGGCGCCATATCGCGCAGGGCCTTGCCGCGCAGACGCCCTGGCTGACCCAAAGGCCAATTGAGCGCATCAAGCGGCATACGCCCAGGCCGGGGGCCGAGCTTTGTTCCATAGGGCAGGATCGCAATGGCAGGTGCAGTTTCGCTCATGGTGTTTCCTCTCGGCCTCAATCAGACCTCTGGTCCGCACCTGTGACCTCTCCACGCGCCCAGTGCAAGGCCCGCCTAGTGCGCCGTCACCGGGGCGAAGTCATTCTGGCGGGCCAGAATGAAAGCAAGGCTACGCTCTTTCACCAGCGCCAGCCGCTCACCATCAGCAGAATGCACAGCATAGAGAACCTCTGCCCCTTCGGCCTGATCGCGCACATCCTCGGGCAGCTCATCGACCGACACTTCGCGGATATAGACAATCCGGTTCTCGTGTTCGTGGCCAAAATCAAACTTTGTATACATCGTTACTTGGTCCTGATCTCAATCGTCTGCACAACGGTTTCCGGGCGGGTCCGGCTTAGGTCGACATGAAGCAGACCGTTTTCCATGATCGCCTCCCCCACCTCGACGCCATCGGCAAGAACAAAGCTGCGCTGGAACTGGCGCGCGGCAATACCACGATGAAGAAAAACGCGGCCTTCCTCATCATCCTGCTGGCGGCCCCGGATCACGAGCTGGCGATCCTCGACCGTGATCGAGAGATCCGATTCGCCAAATCCCGCCACAGCTAGCGTGATGCGGTAGGAATAATCCGACGTCTGTTCGATGTTATAAGGCGGATAGCCTTCATTGCCCGATTTCGCGGTGCGTTCCAAAAGGCGTTCCAGTTGTTCAAACCCGAGCATGTTCGGGTAGGCATTGAGAGTCAGTTTGCTCATCGACACGTCCTTGCATAAGCGACAGTCCAACATGGGCCCCGTTTTGGCGACCCGTTGAGATAAATATGGGAAAGCCACGCGAGGACTGCAAGGGCTTTGCAGCCAAGACGCTATTCGCTATGTTAGTGGCCTGACGAATATCAGGAAATCCCAACGATGAACGCCCCTCGTGATCTGTCCATGAAAACCGATGACGTGTTGCACGTGGAGCTTGAAGTGTTCCGCCAGGAGCACCGTGACCTCGACGAGGCAATCCATGCTCTGATCGAGCGTGGCACCGGCGATCAATTGACGATCCAGCGCCTCAAGAAACAAAAGCTGCGCCTCAAGGATATCATCGCCCAGATCGAGGATCGCCTGACCCCCGATATCATCGCCTGATCCCGGGCCGGCGCGCGCCATGACGGTTTCTTATCCTGCCGCATTGCGCCCTGCGCCGCATCGTCTATAAACCCTATTTTCAAGGCGTCAGAGGCAGATATGAGCGACATCACAGTTGGAATCATCATGGGCAGCCAGTCGGATTGGCCAACCATGAAACTCGCAGCAGATATTCTCGACGAGTTGGGCATCGCGTATGAGGCCAAGATCGTCTCGGCGCATCGCACTCCGGACCGCCTCTGGACCTATGGCAAAGAGGCCGCAGGCCGTGGTCTCAAGGTCATCATTGCAGGCGCAGGCGGCGCAGCGCACCTCCCCGGTATGATGGCTTCCAAGACCCGTGTGCCAGTTGTTGGCGTACCGGTTCAGACCAAGGCGCTCTCGGGTGTCGACAGCCTGTATTCCATCGTCCAGATGCCGAAAGGCTTTCCCGTTGCCACCATGGCCATCGGCGCCGCCGGTGCCGCCAATGCGGGCCTAATGGCCGCCGCAATCCTCGCGACCTCCGATGACGCCCTTGCCGCACGCCTCGACGCATGGCGCGACGCCCTTTCCGCCTCCATTCCTGATGAGCCCCAAGATGACTGAACCCCTCCCCCTCGGTAGCACCATTGGTATCCTTGGCGGTGGCCAGCTTGGCCGCATGCTCTCGGTCGCGGCCTCGCGTCTTGGCTATGTCACGCATATCTTTGAACCGGGTGCCAACCCGCCTGCCGGACAGGTTGCAGATCGGGTCACCACTGCGTCATATGACGATGCCGAGGCGCTGATGAAATTTGCCGAAGCGGTCGATGTCATCACCTATGAATTCGAAAACATCCCGACCTCGGCGCTCGATGTCCTCGAAGCGCATCGCCCGATCCGTCCGGGCCGCGAAGCACTCCGGGTCAGTCAGGATCGCCTGACGGAAAAGGATTTCCTGCAAGGGCTCGGCCTCAAGACCGCGCCTTATGCCGCCGTCGAAACACTCGAAGAGCTTGAGACCGCCGTGGCCGAAATCGGCACTCCAGCGATCCTCAAGACCCGTCGGTTCGGCTATGACGGCAAGGGGCAGGCCCGCATCAAGAGTGCGGACGACCTCTCCAGCGCGATTGAGGATATGGCGGGCGCCCCTGCCCTCCTCGAAGGCTTCGTCGATTTCAGCCACGAAGTATCGGTCATCGCCGCGCGTGGCCTCACCGGCGAAGTGGCCTGTTTTGATCCGGGCGAGAACGTGCACCGCGATGGCATCCTGCGCACCACCACTGTACCCGCCAACCTCACTGCCTCGCAGCGCATGGATGCGGTGCTTCTCGCGGCGAATATCCTCAACGCGCTCGATTACGTGGGCGTCATGGGAGTCGAGCTTTTCGTGACCGGTCGCGGGCTTATCGTCAACGAGATCGCCCCGCGTGTGCACAACTCTGGTCACTGGACACAGAATGGCTGTGCTGTGGATCAGTTCGAGCAACACATCCGCGCGGTCACCGGCCTACCGCTTGGTGATGGCCAGCGCCATGCCAACGTGGTTATGGAAAACCTGATCGGTGATGACCTCGACCAAATCACAGAACTCCTGCGCAGCGGTGACACTGCCCTGCATCTCTATGGCAAGGCCGAGGCCAAGCCAGGACGCAAGATGGGGCATGTAAACCGCATCCACCCGAAAGCGGACTGATCTTAGCTCAAAAAACGCGCTGCGATGGGGCCCGCCATATAGGCGATTTGGCCCGCCACTAATGTGACCCCGATACGGCCAGTTTCGGGGTCCATCACCACGAGATCGGCGCGTTTGCCGGTCTCGATCCGGCCCCGGTCCGTCAGTCCCAGAACCCGCGCCGGACCTTCGGAGACGAGCTTCCAGGCATCCTCGAACGACAGACCCCCTTCAGCCACCAGTTTTGAGACCGCCTGACGCATGGCCGGGTAATGGTAATCTGAGGCGATGGCATCGCCGAGCCCCTCGCGCAAGAGATCGGTCGCCGAGACATTGCCCTTATGCGACGACCCACGCACGATATTCGGTGCCCCAAGCACCACCGCATCGCCCGCTTCCCGCGCTGCCAAGGCGGCCTCGCGCGTTTCAGGGAATTCCGAGAGCCGCGCCCCGCGTTCGCGCCATTCGACCCTCTGGGCGGCGGTGTGATCATCGTGGCTACCGAGAAAGATGCCCTTGGCGGCAAGACGGCTGGCCAGCGCGGCCACCGCCTCGGGCACCTCGCCGCGCCGATCATGCATGGATTGCAGAAGCGCATGATGTGTCTCGGGATTACGCCCGGCCTTCAATGCCTGCCCGGTCAGGCGCGGCGGGCATTTGCCCTTGGCCAAGGCATCATGCGGCACGTGATCGTTGAACACCACATAGCGCGCGCCGCTTGTCTCTACGAGGGTTTCAAAACGGGCATAGTCATCAAGAAGATGCGTCTCAAACCGCAATTGCAGTTTCATATCCGTCAACAACCCCGCCTCTTCCCGCAGGGCGGCGGCGAAACGTTCGGCAAAATCAGGCCCGCGCATCCCGCCTTCCCATGAGAAAAACTGCGCCAACATGGCCGTGGTGATCCCGCTTGAGGCCAGCTCAGCATCTGCCGCATGAAGGCCCGGAGAAAGGTCTTTCAACGCCCCACGGCGCGGCGCGATATGGCGTTCAAACCCATCGCCGTGCAGGTCAATCATCCCCGGCAGGATCCAAAGGCCTGAAAGGTCGACCTCACGCCCTTCAACGCCCTCAGAAATACGCCCCTCAACAAGGCTCAACGCCCCCTTGGCAAAGCCGTCGGGGCCAAGAATTTCCGCACCTGTCAATCTCATTTTCCGCCCCGTCCCCCGGAAAGCACATCACCCACCGACATATCGTGGTGAAAATGCCCATGGGCAAGGAAATAGACGGTCTCGGCGATGACATGCGGATTGTTCATCATGAAGGTATGGGTCACGGGCAACACGATGTGATCGGCCATGCCCTCGACACGCGTTGATTCAACCGAAACCTTGCCATCATCCGGCCCCGGCACAAGCATCGACGTGATCGGGTTGAGCGAACGGCCCCCGGCGATGATGCCAAGCTCAAAATCGACCGGCGGCAGGTGTGACGGTAGGCCATCGGTGCCAAGCTGCGCCCCCGCTGGCCCGTTGAACCACTCAAACGCCTCGCCCCAAAGCGCAACCTCCTTGCCCCATTGTGTCATCTCATCCACGAGCTTGGTGCCCTTGTTGGGCGGGCCGAGCATCACCACGCGGCCAAGGTTGTCTGGCTTATTCTGCGCAAGCCAGAGCCGGGTCAGGATACCTCCCATGGAATGGGTCACGAAATGCACCTTACCTTCGCCACAGTCGGCAACCGCACCTGGCAAGAGTGGGTCAATGAGTGCCGCCACCTCAGCCTTGGTCGAGGGGTATCCGGGGCGCACCACGTCATAGCCTTCACGCCGGAGTGCCGCTTCCATAACGACAAAGCTTGCCTTGCTGCGCGCCAAGCCGTGCAGCAGGATCACGCAATCCGCCGCCGCCGGTATGGGAATCAGGGCCAATATGAGGGCAAGAACTCGCATCCTCTTGAGATAAGCCCTGCGAGGCGCCTACAAAAGCCCTGCCTTGAAGGAAACAGCCCCATGACCTCTCCCCGCCTCGCCGTGCGCGCCCTTATCATGCAGAATGATCGCCTTTTGCTCGTGAATGCCTTCCTGGGCGACATGGATGACCTTTGGTGTGCGCCGGGCGGCGGGGTGGAAAAGAACGCCTCCTTGCCTGACAACCTCGCCCGCGAGGTTTGGGAAGAAACGGGCCTCAGGATCGCCGTTGGCGCGCCCTGTCTTGTGAACGAGTTTCACAATCCCGCTGATCGGTTTCATCAGGTTGATCTCTATTTCCGCTGCACCATTCTCGAAGGGACGCTCGACGACACCTGGCAAGATCCCGAGGCAATCGTCACCCGTCGCCGCTTCTTTAGCCGTGCCGAAATGACCCATATCCGCCACAAGCCCGATAGCCTGCCAGATGTGGCATGGGGCACGGGCGGGATTTCCTACGATCCGCTGGAGCTTTTGGTGAAACCGCGTCAGGCCCCGAAGGGCGGCGCATAGGTTAGGGTTTCGGCGGGCTGCGCCACGTCAAGCTTGGGCGCATAGAGCCCCGTATGCTCGACCGGGAAAGGCGTTTTGAGCCGCGTCGCGCGGGAATAGTCGAACCCAAATCGCGTGTAGTAAGCCGCATCGCCCAGAACAACCACCGGCGCATTGGCGTAATCGACCGCCATCTGGCACAGCGCCGATCCGATCCCCTTTTTCTGCCGCTTGGGATCAACCGATACCGGCGCCAAGGCAAGCCACCCATCGGGCGCGCTCATCCGCGACAGGGCCACATGTCCAACAATGCGCCCCCTGTCCTCGGCCACCAATTCCAACGCCATATACCCGCCTTCGCGTAGCGCCTCTACGAGCACGGCTTCGTCATCCTGCCCAAAGGCACGTTTGACAACATCGCGCACTTTTGCCGCGTCCTTGGGTCCATATCCACGAATAATCATGACGCGACCCTAGGCTCTCCGGCCAAGCACGACAAGTCAGCCCCGCCGCAGGGACACCAACACGCCCCCCATCACGAGAGCCGAAGCCAGAGCAAACCGCAGGGTCAGGGTTTCTCCTGTGAAGAGTGCACCCCCCGTCAAGGCAATCACCGGCACGCTCAACTGTGCCACAGCGGCGCGTGTAGCGCCCAGCATGGGCAGAAGATGATACCAAAGCGCATAACCCAACCCCGAGGTCAGCGCACCCGAGATCACGGCAAGCGCAATCCCTTGGACAGACCACGGCCCGGAGGCCCCCACAAGCATCACCCAGAACACCCCGGCTAGCGCGGCGAGAAGAAAATTCACCGCTGTCGCCTGAAGCGGATCGCCGACATTACGACCGAGCAGCGAATAAATCCCCCATCCGATACCCGCCCCCGCCATCGCCACGATATGAGCCACAGAGCGGGTGATCTCGCCATCAGGCCACAAGAGCCATGCCAACCCAGCCAGCGCCAGCCCCGCTCCAATCCAGCGTGACGCAGGCACGGTCTCGCGCGTGATGACTGCGCCGGCGAACATGGTCACCTGCACCACTGAAAACAGGATCAACGCGCCAAAACCGGGATCCAGAGCCGCATAGGCCCCGGAGAACCCAAAGATATAGGCCAACAGTGCGAGCACCGGCCAAACCCTGCGCCAACCGCCAAGGGCAATGCCTCTCCGCTGTACGGCCAGCAGCAGTAAGAGCATCGCTGCCCCCGAGCCAAGACGCAACACACCAAACAACTCGGCATCCATACCGCCATCCGTCAGCGCCAGCCGGTTGAGAACGGAATTGGCGGCAAAAGCCACCATAGTCAGGGCAGTCAGCAGGAAAAGGCGCATGGTGGGTCCGGGTCATAAAAGCAAGAACCCGCAACCTGCGGGACACGGGCGCGGGGTGCAACCCGAACGGGCCTGTCAAAAAGAAAAGGGCCGCCCAAAGGCGACCCTTCCCGTGTTCCTGATGGAACGGCGTGATTACATCATGCCGCCCATGCCGCCCATGTCGGGCATGCCGCCTGCGGCCGGGCCATCTTTGCTCGGCTTGTCGGCAACCATCGCTTCGGTGGTGATGAGCAGGCCAGCAACCGATGCCGCGTCTTCCAGAGCGGTACGAGCCACTTTGGCCGGGTCGATCACGCCGAATTCGAACATGTCACCATATTCTTCGGTTTGAGCGTTGAAGCCAAAGGCGCTGTCGGTCGACTCACGCACCTTGCCTGCAACCACGGCACCGTCGACGCCTGCGTTCTCGGCGATCTGGCGCAGCGGCGCTTCGAGCGCACGGCGCACGATGGCGATACCGGCGTTCTGATCGGCGTTGGCGCCTTCGAGACCTTCGAGGACCTTACCAGCCTGAACGAGGGCAACACCGCCACCGACGATCACGCCTTCCTGCACGGCTGCGCGGGTCGCGTTCAGAGCATCGTCCACACGATCTTTGCGCTCTTTCACTTCGACTTCGGTCATGCCGCCGACGCGGATAACGGCAACACCGCCTGCCAGTTTGGCAACGCGCTCTTGCAGCTTCTCACGGTCGTAGTCCGAGGAAGTTTCTTCGATCTGGTTGCGGATCTGAGCGACGCGCGCTTCGATCTCGGCCTTCTCGCCAGCACCGTCAACGATGGTGGTTTCGTCTTTGGTGATCTGGATTTTCTTGGCAGTGCCGAGCATGTCCATAGTGACACTTTCAAGCTTCATGCCGAGATCTTCCGAGATGACCTGACCGCCAGTGAGGATCGCGATGTCCTGCAGCATGGCCTTGCGGCGATCGCCGAAGCCCGGTGCTTTGACGGCTGCGATCTTGAGGCCGCCGCGCAGTTTGTTAACCACGAGGGTTGCCAGTGCTTCGCCTTCGACGTCCTCAGCAATGATGAGGAGCGGCTTTTGCGACTGGATGACCTGCTCAAGAAGCGGAACCATCGGCTGCAGCGAGGAGAGTTTCTTCTCGTGCAGCAGGATCATGCAGTCTTCGAGATCTGCAATCATCTTGTCGGTGTTGGTCACGAAGTAGGGCGACAGGTAGCCGCGGTCGAACTGCATGCCTTCGACGACATCGGTCTCGGTCTCAAGGCCTTTGTTCTCTTCGACGGTGATCACGCCTTCGTTGCCAACTTTCTGCATCGCGTCTGCGATTTGCTGGCCGATTTCGGATTCGCCGTTGGCCGAGATGGTGCCAACCTGAGCGACTTCAGCGGAGTCTTTGACTTCGCGAGCCATCTCACGGATGCTTGCAACAACCTTGGAGGTTGCCACGTCGATACCGCGCTTGAGGTCCATCGGGTTCAGGCCAGCCGCAACCTGCTTGAGGCCTTCTTTGACGATCGCCTGAGCAAGAACAGTAGCGGTGGTGGTGCCGTCGCCAGCTTCGTCATTGGTGCGCGAAGCGACTTCTTTCACCATTTGCGCGCCCATGTTCTCGAACTTGTCTTCAAGTTCGATTTCCTTGGCAACCGACACACCGTCTTTGGTGATGCGCGGGGCGCCGAAGGATTTGTCGAGAACCACGTTACGGCCTTTCGGGCCGAGGGTGACCTTGACGGCATCTGCGAGAATGTTCACGCCGCGCAGCATCGCGTTGCGGGCATCGGTGTCGAACTTTACGTCCTTAGCAGCCATTGTGCTTTACCTCTTTGAAATTCTAAATCTGGGTCAGACGATCAGGACAGGATGCCCATGATGTCGGATTCTTTCATCATCAGCAGCTCTTCGCCGTCGACGGAAACTTCGGTGCCCGACCATTTGCCGAACAGAACGCGGTCGCCCGCTTTCACGTCCATGGCGATGCGGTCGCCGTCGTCGTCGCGCGCGCCAGCGCCCACGGCAACGATTTCGCCCTCGGCGGGCTTTTCTTTTGCGCTATCGGGGATGATGAGGCCGCCTGCGGTTTTTTCTTCGCCTTCAACGCGACGAACCAGCACGCGATCATGCAGAGGTGTAAGTGCCATTGTCTAGGTTTCCCTAACTAAATTTGTCTCCCTGACTCCTCAGCGGAGTCGTTATCACTCCCAATCGGCGAGTGCTAACAGGGCATAGTTAGGAGGGCCTCAAACCCGAGTCAACCAGATCGCCCGACTTTTTGCAGGCCGATTTTGAGCGACCCTGAGAGATCAGTAAAATTCCTTGAAACTCAGACGGTTATGATCGCCCTCATTGCTGCGATGCAGCAAGGGCGGCCCGCCCTTCAGGCCCAAGGTCATAAACCCCGGTCGAAACCTTCACGAACCACCCAAGATGATTGTCCCGCATCATCCGCGTGGCCTGTGCGACCTCGGCGCCCTTGGCAACCTCGGCGCCTTTTCTGGGCCCATGCTCGGCGAGATAGGCGGCACAGCGCAGGGCCTCCTGTTTATAGGCCGTGGTAATCGCGCCCCGTGTGCCGCCCGCATTGGGATCGCCCCGGCGGCGGTCAAACTCTTTCAAAAGCGCACCTTTGCGGGGTTTCGATTTGCGTGGTCGAAATTCGACCGGGTCGCAATGGGCCTGCACATGCCCGTCCTCAAGCCGCACCGACAACACCCCGATACCAAGCCGCTTGCAAAGCCCCACATTGCCCTTGAACACCCGCCATGCCGGTTTGCCCGACCAGCGCGGCACCGCGACATAGACCCAATCGCTCATGCTCTGGCGCGCGACGGCCTGTTTCAGAAGCTTGAGCGTGAACCCGGTTTTCAACTCGACAATCACCGGGTCCTCATTCGGACGACGCGCCATGACATCTACCGCGCCCACCTCGGCCTTGACCTCGAACCCCTGCGCCTCAAGCCACGCCTTGATCGGCGCGTAGAGGTCGGTTTCGCGCAAGGCCGCCACGGATCAGCCTTTGACCAGCCCGACAAAGCGGTCGATATCTTCCGCGCTCCCCGACCAATCACAAACCAGCCGCGCCTCAAGCATTTCCTCCGGGTCATCCCCCTCAAGCGAGCCGGACCAAACATAATAGGCCGCACCTGCGTCATGCAGGCGCTGATGCGCGGCGCGGGGGAAGGCACAAAAAATCATGTTGGCCTGCGGCTCGTGCATAAACGTCACCCCCGCCTCGCGCAGCCCCTCGACCAGACGCGCGCAATTGGCATTGGCCATCCGTGCGCTCTCAAGCCAGAGATCATCGGTGAGATAGGCCTTCATCTGGGCCGAAAGATAGCGATGCTTCGAAAACAGATGCGCCCCGCGCTTGCGGCGCAGTTCAAATTCCCAGGCCTTTTTCGGATCGAACAGGATCACAGCCTCGACCCCGACACACCCATTCTTGGTGCCGCCAAAGCTCACCACGTCGACGCCCGCTTTCCAGGTCATCTCGGCCGGCGTGCAGCCCAGCGTCACAAGCGCATTGGCAAATCGCGCGCCGTCAAGATGCACTGGCAGACCGAACCCCTTGGCCACATCACAAAGCGCCGTAAGCTCTTCGATGCTATAAACCGTACCGCGTTCCGTCACCTGCGTGATGGAGACCGGACCGCGTTGCGGCCCATGCACACCCCGGCTTTCTTCATTCTCAATCGCCGTGCGTAGGGCGTCCGGCGTCATCTTGGGCGCATCGCCTACCAGCGTGAGCTTGGCCCCGCTCGAATAGAATTCCGGGGCGTTACACTCATCCTCATGGATATGCGCCACGGGGGCACAAAACACCGTTTCAAACGGCTGACAGAACGTCGCCAGCGCGAGCGAATTCGCCGCCGTCCCCGTCGCCACGAGATAAACCACCGCCTCGGGGGCCTCAAAAATCTCGCGGATTTGGGCACGCACCTCGTCTATGATCGGATCGGCGCCATAGGGCATCGCATAGCCCGTATTGGCCTTGGCCACCGCATCCATAATCGCCGGATGCGCCGGGCCCGCATTGTCAGAGGCAAAATACATCAGGTGATCTCCTCGATAATATGATTTTCCCACTCGTCTTCGGGGGTTTCGAACTCGGACACCGTCCAGCCCTGAACCGAGATGCCCGCATCATGCACGCTTTGTGCGGTGCCGGAAATAAGCGGATGCCACTCATAGAGAGGTTTACCCTCCCAGAGTAGGCGATATGCACATGTGCGCGGCATCCAATAGGCATGTTCGGCGATATTTTTGGGCGACATCACGATACATTCCGGCACGAACTGATGACGGATGTCATATTGCGCACAGCGACACGTCTCATCATCAAGCAACCGGCACGCCACCCGCGTCAACGCGACTTCGCCCGAATCGCCATCCTCAAGCTTATTGAGACAACACCGCCCACAGCCGTCGCAAAGCGCCTCCCACTCGGCCTTATTAAGGCTGGTCAGCGGCTTGCGCTCCCAGAAACGGGAGGCGAGTCCTTTTCTCTCGATGGGATCGCGGTCGCTCATAGGGCCCCGAGAATATCACGGCACTGCACGCAATCGGCATCGATCTGCGCCACAAGCGCCTCAAGGCTCTCAAACTTCCATTCCGGGCGCAAAAACTCAATGAGCCCGACCGACAAGGGCGTGCCATAAAGATCACCGGAGAAGTCGAAAATATGGGTTTCGATATTGGCGCGGTTCTGGCCAAACATCGGGCGCACGCCAATGGACGCTGCCCCCTGATAGCTTCCTTTATGCGGCCCTTCGAGCACATCCACCAAAACGGCGTAGACGCCGAATTTCGGCGGGTGCAGCCCGTCAATGGACATGTTCGCCGTTGGAAAGCCAAGGTCGCGCCCCCGCTGCGCACCGCCAATCACCGGTCCATCAATCCGATGCCAATGACCCAGCATCGCCGCCGCATCACGCGGTCGTCCATCGGTAAGCGCCTTGCGGATGGCGGTCGAGGACACCTGCTCCTTATCGCCCTTAAGAAGCGGCGCGACACTGACACCAAAGCCCATCTCACGGCCAAAGCGGACAAGGTCTTCCGCGCTTCCCGCACGCCCCTTGCCGAAACAGAAATCCGCCCCCACAACCACATGGCTAAGGCCAAGCCCCTCATAGATCACGTCGCGGGCAAAAGCCTCAGGGCTAAGCGACGAAAGCGTCGCATTGAAGGGCAGTTCATAAAGCCGCTCCACCCCGATCTTTGCGAGCCGATGCGCACGTGTTGCCGCACTCGTGAGGCGAAAAGGCGGGGAGTCAGGGGCAAAAAATTCGCGCGGATGCGGCTCGAAGGTCATGACGCCAAGCGGCGCGCCCTGTCCCGCCTCGCGCGCAAGGTCGATCACCGAGCGATGGCCCAGATGCACGCCATCGAAATTCCCGATCGCCGCGCTGGCGCCCCGGTCTTCCTCGGCCACGAACTGATAATCCCGAATGATCCGCATGAAGCCGAGGTAGCCCGTTGGCCCGGAGCTTGCAAGAGGGGCGCAACGGCAAGCCCTTGTCACAACGAAAAAGGCCGCCCCCATAGGAGCGGCCCTTACAATCGCAAGGTTGCGGGGATCAGTCGAACTTACGCGAGGGCGCAAGCACCGTCGCCTCACCGATCAGAACCTTCTTGCCATCAACCGAGCAATGGCAATCAAGCTTCACCCGGCGCTTAGCATGCTCGATATCGATCACCTTGACCTCGGCATAAACCGTGTCGCCGGGGCGCACCGGCGCGAGGAACTTGAGGGTTTGGCCCATGTAGACCGTGCCATGACCCGGAAGCTGTTCGCCGATCACCGCCGAGATCAGACCCGCAGTCAGCATCCCATGCGCGATACGACCCTCAAAGATCGTGTCATTGGCGTAATCGTCATCCATATGCACCGGGTTATGGTCGGTCGAAACTTCAGCGAACATCTTGATGTCCTCGTCCGTCACCACCTTACGCAGGTAGCGCGACATGCCCATCTCGATGTCTTCGATGCAGATCGTTCCGCGTGGCAGGTTATCCAACATTCCGCCCTCCGGTTTTGGTTGGCCATGTAATTTTCGCGCATACATGCGCTGCGTTTCGCAACTTTATTACTTTGCAGGCGCAGAAAATCAACCCCCAATCGACCTAGCGCAACTGTCCAATGGCAAAGTTCGGCGCAACTTTTTCCTTTTTCAGATAAGCACTTAGCGCTTCTGGATCCGGTTGGTGGGTGGTTTGGGTGTCTTGGGCGGCGAGGCCGCCGGAGATGAAGAGCGAATCGATATCTTCGCCCATGGCGCCGAGAATGTCGGTTTGGGCGCCGTCACCAATGGCGAGGATCGAGGCGGCCGGGATGTCTTTGCCAAGCGCGGCAAGGCGGCGGCGGGCGAGGTCGTAGATCGGCGGATGGGGCTTACCGAAATAGAGGCTTTCGCCCCCCATCTCGGTATAAAGCCGCGCCAGAGCACCGGCGCACCACTCCCGCACCTCGCCGCGATCCACGACAATATCGGGGTTGGCACAAAGGAGCTTGAGCCCCTTGGTCTTGGCATAGAGGAAGTCGGATCGGTTCACCGCCGGATCGGCCATCGGATCAAACGGGCCGCAACAGACGATGCCCTCGGCCTCGGCCAGAGGCACGCGGGTGATGTCGACGGGTTCTTCAATAACTTCAAGAGGTTCAAAGAATTCCTCGTCCCGCTCCCACTCGCCCATGAAATAGACTTTCTCGCCCACGGCACCGGTAAACATCGCCGCCCGCGCTGAATCCCCGGAGCTTGCGATGGTGTCATAGGCATCGTCCGGCACGCCGAATTTCGCCATCTGAACCGCCACCCCGGCGCGGGGTTTGGGCGAGTTGGTCACAAGCACCACGATACCGCCCTTGCGGCGATAGGCCTGAAGCGCGGCTACGGCCTCCGGATAGGCCGTCACGCCGTTATGCACACAGCCCCAAAGGTCCACGAAAAGCGCCTCATAGCGGTCGGAAACGTCGGAAAGGGCAGAGATGATCTCGGTCATGGGAGGGTCCTGTTGGCCTGTCGCTGTTGCGGGCAGGTATGACAAAGCAGGCGCAGCGATACCAGTGAAAACAGGGGTCTGCATCGCGTCTGTATCGCGTACGCATCGCGGTTGTGCTGCAACGCGGCGGCGCAACGTCGCGCTGGACAGGGGGATCGCCGCCGTGGAACCCTCCCCCGCAAGGGAGGACGATCATGGAACAGCATCTATTTCTTGGCGAAGAGCACGCGCTCCTGCGCGATCAGATTCGCCGCTTTGTAAATGAACGCGTCAAACCCGTGGCGGACGCCTGGGAGGAAGACGGCATGGTCCCGCGCGCCATCCTGCGCGAGATGGGCGACCTCGGATTCTTCGGCATCCGCTACCCCGAGGAATACGGCGGCAGCGAGATGGACACCCGCGCCACCGCCGTCCTTGCCGAAGAACTTGGCCGGTCGACCTATTCCGGTTTTGCCATCACCGCGCTGGTGCATACGGATATGGCCTCGGTTCACCTCTTCAACGCAGGCAATGAGGCGCAGCGCGCGACCTATATGCCCGACGTGATTGCCGGTAAGAAGATCGTTGCCGTCGGCGTGACCGAGCCGGGCGCCGGATCGGACGTCAAAGGCATCCGCAGTTTCGCCCGCCGCGAGGGGGATCATTATATCCTCAACGGCTCCAAGATGTTCATCACCAACGGGGTCCACGCCGATCTCTACTGTGTCGCCGCCAAGACCGACCGCGACGGCCCTGCGAGCCAGTCGGTGACCATGTTCCTGCTTGAAAAAGGCATGGAGGGCTTCACCGTAAGCCGCGCCCTCGACAAGCACGGCTGGCGCTCGTCCGACACGGCGGAGCTCAGCTTTCAGGATGTGCGCGTGCCGGTCGAAAACGCCCTTGGCGCGGAAGGGCGCGGCTTTTACGCCATCATGCAGAATTTCCAGAACGAGCGCATCGTCATCGCCGCCATGGCCGTGGGCGAGGCGCAGGCGGCCATCGATCTGACACTGGACTACGTGAAGGAACGTCAGGCCTTTGGCGCACCCCTCTGGCAGAAACAGGCCATCCGCCAGCGTATGGCAATGCTCGCCGCGCGGGTCGCGGCGGCGCGAGCCTTTGTCTATCAGGTCGCGGCGCGCGACGCCCATGGCGAAGAGGTCGTGCGCGAAGTATCGATGCTCAAATCGCTCTGTGGCGAGCTGGTCAATGACGTCATGTATGACTGCCTCCAGTTCCACGGCGGCGCAGGATACCTGCGCGGTATGGCCATCGAACGCATGGCCCGCGATGCGCGTGTGCAGGCGATTGGCGGCGGGGCGACCGAGGTCATGCTTGAGGAAGTGGCAAAACGGCTATGAGGCAATGGCACAATGAAAAAGGCCCGAGGACAAAACCCCGGGCCTTTTTGTGTCAAAAGAGCCTAATCAGTGCAGCGGGATCAGCGCGGTCACGATGTTATGACCACCCTTCATGACCTGATAGGCGTGGCTGTTGAGCGGACGCGGATTTGCTTTGCCACCCAGCGGGATCGTGATGCCAAAGCGGAACTCTTCAACATCAGCACCGACCGACGGACCACCAGCGGAGGCGCTCAAGTCTGTATTCACGTATTCGAGGCTAAGAGTTGCCGGGAATGACATGACGCTCGTCAGGTCATAGGAGCCACCGATCGAGATGCCAACCGCATCTACATCAACGCCAAACTCGCTCGCCCAAGCCTTTGAGACACCGGCGAAGACAGTCCATTCGTTGTTCACATCATAAAACCCGGACAGCCCGGCCGAATAGGCGTTGAGGTCAGTCGGCAATGCCGGCGAAGAGATATCCGTCGCAAGGAGATGGCCGCCCATCGTGAACCGGTCGCTGATGGCGTAGGTGCCACGCAGACCGTAGCTAAGCACATCATAAGGAATAAGCGCGCCAAGCGGATCAAGTTCGGTCGACCCGATAAAGCCTTCGACTTCCCATGCATCCTGCCCATATCCAACGAGCAGGCCGTAGGATTCAAGCTCAATGCCAATAGCCGAGAGGAGACCGGCATTGTTGATGTCGAAATCCGCGTTTTCGTAATATGCGCCGAGCGACCAGCCGTTGCCGAAATGATAGCGCGGGGTGACATCAATCGCCAAAGTGCTCAGATCAACATTTGTCCCATCCGGGCTATAGATTTGGGTGCCAAGGCCGAATTCAACGTCAAAATTGTCCGAGAAACGGAGCTTCGAATCCATTCGCAAAGACGTTGTGTCGACATCCAGCGCAAAGCCCCCACTGGACAGCTCACCCATGCTATACCCAAAAGTCAAAACACCATCGAAAGTCACTTCGGCTTGTGCTGCTGGAGCGCAGAACGCCGCGACCGCCGCGACCGTAAAAATGCGGTTTACCATTTGCTTTTCCTTTCATTTGAAAACCCGCCTCACGCCACAGCAGAGAGCAGGGAGCAAACATTGCGGGCAATAAACGCCAATAAACTGTAGTAAGAAGAGACTATTCATCTGCCGGGTAACCCGGCCTGATCCAGATCAATCTGACGGATAAACATTGCTGCGCAGGAATGTATTTCCCTGAGTGTGCCTTCAACGCAACAATGTAAAATGACTGAATGGGAAATTAATGGATCGTTAACCCAAAAAGGCGCCCCTAAGGGCGCCTTTGTTCGGACTGACTGTCACCATACGGTGCCGAATCAAACCTTGAGGTTCGGGATGATCTGTTTCTTGCGCGACATGATGCCGGGCAGGACGACGGCGTCGCCCTCGACGGTGGCCCCAAAGCTCTTCTCGGCCACACCTTTGACGAGGTCATTCGGCACGAAGAGGGTTGCTTCTTCGTTGAGGATATCAACGACGAAAAGCAGAACCTCATCAACGCCGTCCTCTTTGGCGACATCGGCGAAAGAGGCCATCAGGCTGACTTTACGGTCGAGGACGAGTTTCGGCGCGGTGGTCTCAAGGACGGAGACGCGGAACTTGGTGCCGTCAACTTCGTATTCTTTCGAGTCCATACGGATCAGTTCGGCATCGGAGAAAGCCGAGATATCGGATTTGGCTTCGAAGAGTTCCGAAGCATATGTGCCGAGGTCAATGTTGAGTTCCGAGGCGAGCTTTTCGGCCAGCGCCTTGTCCACATCGGTGGTGGTCGGCGAGCGGAATTCGAGCGTGTCGGAGAGGATACAGGAGAGCATCGCGCCCTTGATGTTGTCGGGCATCTTGTCGGCGTCGTCGCCCATCAGGTCATACATGATGGTCGCGGTGCAGGCGAGCGGACGGATGGTGATGTCGATCGGGCCTTTGGTCTCAAGACCGCCAACGAGCTTGTGGTGGTCGATGATGGCGGTGATGTCGGCGTCGTTGATCGCTTGCGGCAGCTCGGCCGGGTTGTTGGTGTCGACGATGACGACGGGCGTATCGGCGGCAACGGCGTCGATGATCTCGGGCTTCTCGAAACCCCACTTCTCGATCATGTAGGCCGCTTCGGTGTTCGGTTCGCCAAGAAGAGCAGCCTTGGCATCGGTGCCTTTAATTTCGTTCAGGTACCAGGCCCAGATCAGGGGCGAGCCGGTGGAATCGGTGTCAGGGGATTTGTGGCCAAAAACGAGGGTGGTCATGCGCAAGTGTCCTTCATCGAACGGGGAGAATTTTCGCGCCTTATAGGCCCGCAGGCGCGCCTTGTCACGCCCCGCTTAGGCCAATCCGGCCTGCGGTCAGAGAAGAAATATCACCTGATGCCGCAATGCAGCAATGCCACCTGTCAGGCGTCGGCATCCGCCAGCGTTTTGCGGATTTCGGCGGCAACCTCGGCAGGGTGCGTGATCGGCCCCATATGCCCCGCCGCATCGAAAGTCACCCGCCGGGCACGTGGCATCCGCGCCGCGAGACCGTCCTGCACCACATGCATGAGGCCGGGCGATTGCCCCCCATCCATCAACACGCAGGGCACATCAATCTCGCCAAGGCGCGCAATGATCCCGGCATTGTCTTCGGCCAGCGCCGGCTGGCTTGCACCGATGAACGGAATGAGGCGAGTTGCGGATTGGCGCAGCTCTTCGGGCAGCGTATCCCAAGGCCGCCCATCGCCCCAAACCCGCAGGAAAAGCCGCGCCCCCATCGCCGGGTCGCCCGCGTCGATATGGGCATTCACCTCGTCCATATGGGCGCGGTTCCACTGATGTGCGTCCGGAGCATCCTCACGCGCCACAGCCATGAGCACCGGCTCAAAAAGCGACAGGCTGCGCACCATCTCGGGGCGGTGCAATGCGATGAGAAGCGACAACACGCCGCCGAAGCTATGGCCGATGAGGTCCACAGGCTCGGTCACAAAGGGCAGAACCGCCTCCAACGTCTCTTGCGTCAAATCCCCCTGCCCGCTCCACGACGGGCTCTTGCCATGGCCGGGAAGATCGAGCGCGGTGATCGTCAGCTCATCGCCCAGTTGCGCGGCCACACCACGCCAAGCCCCGGAATGGGCCAGCGAACAATGCAGCGCCAACGCCTTGCGCGGCCCGGTGCCGAAATCGCGCGAAAAGAGCGCCAGCGGCGCGCCCGTCTGTTGGGTCGTCATGGATCAAAGCGCTCCGGCAAGATGCTGATCGAGATAGTCGAGACGATCCTGCCCGAAGAACCGGGCCCCATCGTCCGTGACATAAAAGGGCGATCCGAACGCCCCGGCCTCGACCGCTTCTTCAAGGTTGCGCGGATAGGTTTCCGCGCCGAGCAATAACCCGCTATCGGCAAGGCTCGCATCAAAACCCGTCGCCTCAAGGCAGGCGCGGATGACCGCATCCTCGGCGATGTCCTTTTCCTCGACCCAGCAAGCCCGCATGATGGCCCGCACCAGAGCGCCGGTATCCCCGCCCGCCTTTTGCGCCGCGATGATCGCATAAGACGAGGGCGCGGCATTGGTCGGCCAATGGGCGGGCTTGAGATTGAACTCCATGCCAAGCATTTTCGCCTGCCGGAGCAGATCCTGCGCACGATACTCCATGCGCGCGGGATGCCGGTCGGCGGGCGCGGTGCCGCCAGTGCGCGCAAAAAGCGCGATCACGTCGAGGGGTTTATAGGCAATCGCAGCACCGTGGCGGGCGGCAATCCCTTCGAGGCGATCGCTCGCAAGGTAAGCATAGGGCGAAATCGTCGAAAAATAGTAGTCGATATGTATCATTTGTCCTCTTCGCGCGCGCGGCATGGCTTTGCCCGAGGGTATGCGCATGTTAAGCGGTGTGCAATGTCACGAATCTGTCACCGCAGGGAAACGACGCGGCGACAGTACGCCCCGGGGACCACTTAAATGGCACATATTCTCGAACCCAAACTTATCACAGGCACGTCGAATAAACCGCTTGCGATGGCCATCGCCCGCCGCATGTCCATGCATCGCGGCAAAACGCTTGGCCTTGTCGACGCCCGCGTCGAACGATTCAACGATCAGGAAATCTTTGTCGAGGTGTTCGAGAACGTCCGCGGCGAGGACATGTTCATCGTTCAATCGACCTCCTGTCCGGCCAATGACAACCTGATGGAACTCCTCATCATGGCCGACGCGCTACGCCGGTCTTCGGCCAAACGCATCACCGCCGTGATCCCCTATTTCGGCTATGCCCGTCAGGATCGCCGCGCCAAGGCTCGCACGCCAATCTCGGCCAAGCTCGTCGCCAACATGATCGTCGAAGCGGGCATTGAACGGGTTCTGACCATGGACCTGCACGCGGCCCAGATTCAGGGCTTCTTCGATATCCCGGTGGACAACCTCTATGCCTCGCCGATCTTCGCGCTCGACATCATGAGCCAGTTCCCCGGTGACGCCCTCAACGATGTCATGGTCGTTTCGCCCGACGTGGGCGGCGTGGCCCGCGCCCGCGAACTTGCCAAGCGGATCAACGCCCCGCTTTCGATCGTCGACAAACGCCGCGAAAAACCCGGCGAAGTCGCCGAGATGACGGTGATTGGTAACGTGGAAGGCAAAAAATGCATCATCGTCGATGACATGTGCGACACGGCAGGCACGCTTTGCAAAGCTGCCGAAGTGCTCATGGAGCATGGCGCGACTGAGGTGCATTCCTACATCACGCACGGCGTCATGTCGGGTCCGGCGGTCGAGCGGATCACCAAATCGGTGATGAAATCCCTCGTCATCACGGATTCGATTCAGCCGACCGAAGCCGTGAAGGCGGCACAGAACATTCGCATCCTGCCCACCGCGCCACTATTTGCGCAGGCGATCCTCAATATCTGGAACGGTACCAGCGTCTCGTCCCTGTTCGAGACCGAAACGCTTGAGCCGTCCTATGAAGGGCTGTTCAAAAACGTCTGAGCAAGGACATCATCGAAATATACGAAGGGCGCCTGTTGCGGGCGCCCTTTTTCGTTTCAGTCGATCTGCCAATCGTCGGCGTGGTGCAATTCGCCAATCGCAAGCCAGTTCATCCGCACCCGCGCGATCCGCGTATCGCCCCAAGTGCGAAACACGAGATCGAACCCCATCTCGGTCACGTTCTCGGCTTTGACCTCGGCCCGCGTGTTGTGCGCGCTATCCATGTCCGAGAGGGAAATCCCGACCTGCACAGCAGGCGGGTGACGGTAGCTTTCGGAGAAGAGCACGGCCTTGCGGCGCTCGCGCGGGCCGGTGCCGGTCCACATGTCGCCACCGTCTTCAAACTCCGAAAAAAGGGGAACATCCCCCTGATCCACCCCAATAAGGTGATTGCGCAGTCTTTTCATTTCATCTTCCAGTAGTCTCATTGACCTAACTGAAATCCGTGGGGTTTGGCAAATAAAATACGGCTACTTCCCGAGGGTTTTCGAGGCGAAGTCGGGTGTCGGGCCCAGCCCTCCAAAAGAAAAGGCCCCTTCCGCATGGAAAGGGGCCTTGTTCCGGTCCTGTCGGGCCAATGGATCAATCCATGGCGTCGAGCAGGTCAACCATGTCAGCGACGAATTTCTCCGCCGCGTCCTTGTCTTCCGCGCCAGCGTTTTCGGCTGCGGTGCGAGCCGCAACGAGAACGTCTTCGAGGTCCGCCTTAGTCACTTCCGAACCCACATGCGCGTGTTCCGCGATGAGGGATACCGACTCCGCCGAAATTTCGGCGAAACCGCGGGTGACGACAAAGGCTTTCTCGCCTTCCGGCGACTGAACCTTCACCACGCCGGGGCGCAGCGAGGTCAGCGTCGCCGCATGTCCCGGCATGGCGGTCATGTCGCCATCTGCGCCCGGGATCTGCACGGCAGTCACCTGAAGCGAAGCGAGGCTCCGCTCAGGGCTGACCAGGTCGAATTGCATCATGTTTGCCATTTCGGGCCTCCTTAGGCCGCTTCAGCAGCCATCTTCTCGGCGCGGGCGATCACTTCATCGATGCCGCCTACCATGTAGAAGGCACCTTCGGGCAGGTGGTCATATTCACCGGCCACAACTGCCTTGAACGACGAGATGGTGTCTTCGATCGGAACCTGAACACCGTCCGAACCGGTGAAGACCTTTGCCACGTCGAAGGGCTGCGAGAGGAAACGCTGGATCTTACGGGCGCGCGCCACGGTCAGCTTATCCTCTTCCGAGAGTTCGTCCATGCCGAGGATGGCGATGATGTCCTGCAGCGACTTGTAGCGCTGGAGGATGTTCTGAACGTCACGGGCCACCTGATAGTGCTCCTCGCCCACGATCTGCGGGTCGAGAATACGCGACGAGGAGTCGAGCGGGTCAACAGCCGGGTAAATACCAAGCTCGGAGATCGCACGGTTAAGAACCGTCGTTGCGTCGAGGTGGGCGAAGGTCGTTGCCGGTGCGGGGTCGGTAAGGTCGTCCGCGGGAACGTAAACGGCCTGGATCGAGGTGATCGAGCCTGCCTTGGTCGAGGTAATCCGTTCCTGCATGGCACCCATGTCGGTGGCCAGCGTCGGCTGGTAGCCCACAGCGGAGGGGATACGGCCAAGAAGTGCGGACACCTCAGAACCGGCCTGCGTGAAGCGGAAGATGTTGTCGACGAAGAACAGAACGTCGGTCCCGGACTGGTCGCGGAACTGTTCCGCGAGCGTCAGACCGGTCAGAGCAACGCGGGCACGCGCGCCCGGAGGCTCGTTCATCTGACCGTAAACCAGAGCCACCTGCGATTCTTCGAGGTTGTCGGGCTTAATCACGTTGGATTCGATCATCTCGTGGTAGAGGTCGTTACCTTCACGGGTCCGTTCACCAACACCTGCGAACACCGAGAAACCCGAGTGCACTTTGGCGATGTTGTTGATGAGTTCCATGATGAGAACGGTTTTACCCACGCCGGCGCCGCCGAAGAGGCCGATCTTACCACCCTTGGAGTAGGGTGCGAGAAGGTCGATAACCTTGATACCGGTCACGAGGATCTCGGTCTCGGTCGCCTGTTCGTCGAATTCCGGGGCTTCCTGGTGAATGGCGCGGGTCTCGGTTGCGTTTACCGGGCCTTTTTCGTCCACCGGCTCGCCGACGACGTTGAGGATACGACCCAGGGTCGCGTTGCCAACCGGCACCGAGATCGGTGCGCCGGTGTCAACAACCTCAGCGCCACGAACGAGACCTTCGGTCGCGTCCATTGCGATGGTGCGGACAGTGTTTTCGCCGAGGTGCTGGGCTACTTCGAGCACCAGCTTCTTACCATTGTTTTCGGTGTCGAGTGCGTTCAGGATCTGCGGGAGTTCATCCTCGAACTGCACGTCCACAACGGCGCCGATGATCTGGGTCACCTTGCCTTTTGCGTTTGCCATGTTTCGTCTCCGGTCTTAGAGCGCTTCCGCGCCCGAGATGATTTCAATAAGCTCATTGGTGATGACGGCCTGACGCGAGCGGTTATACTCGATGGTCAGTTTGTCGATCATGTCGCCAGCGTTGCGGGTTGCGTTGTCCATTGCGGACATCCGCGCACCCTGCTCCGAAGCGCCGTTTTCCAGCAGTGCCGCGAAGATCTGTGTTGCGACGCCGCGCGGCAGCAGATCGGCGAGAATCGCCTCTTCGCTGGGCTCGTAGTCATACAGGGTGCTTGCGCCATCGGCCTCGGCACCCTCGAAAGAGGCCGGGATGATCTGCTGTGCGGTCGGGATCTGGGTCACGACGTTGACGAACTTCGCATAGAAGATCGTCGCGACGTCGAATTCAGCCGCATCAAAACGGTCGAGAATGTCCCGCGCGATATCCTGCGCGTTGTCATAGCCGACACGTTTCACTTCGGTCAGATCCACATGGCCGATGAACAAATCGCCAAGGTCGCGTTTGATCGCGTCACGGCCCTTCTTGCCGACGGTCAGGATCTTGACCGTTTTGCCGGCAGCAGAAAGTTCCGCCGCTTTCACACGCGCCAGTTTGGCGATGTTCGCGTTGAAGCCGCCACACAGGCCACGTTCAGCCGTCAGAACCACCAGAAGGTGGGTCTGATCGCTTCCCGTGCCCGAAAGCAGCTTGGGCGCAGAGTCGGAGCCACCGACCGAAGCCGCAAGCCCGCCGAGAACGGCATTGAACCGCTCGGTATAGGGGCGCGACGCCTCGGCAGCATCCTGCGCGCGGCGAAGTTTCGCCGCGGCAACCATCTGCATGGCTTTGGTGATCTTACGAGTGTTTTTCACACTCTGGATCCGGTTTTTTAGGTCCTTCAGACTAGGCATTGTCCGAGCCCCTTATGCGAAGTCAGCTGCGTATTCGTCCAGCGCGGCTTTGACTTTGTCGGCGGCGTCGCCCTTGATCTTGGGATCTTCGTCGGTGATCCACTGAAGAAGGTCGGCATGTTTGCCGCGCAGGTGTTGCAGGAGGCCCTGCTCGAAACGACCAACGTCTTTGACGTCGACCTTGTCGAGATAGCCGTTCACACCGGCGAAGATGACGCAGACGATTTCCGCGTTGGTCAGCGGCGAGTACTGCGACTGCTTCATCAGCTCGGTCAGGCGTGCACCACGGTTCAGCAGCTGCTGGGTTGCGGCGTCGAGGTCGGAACCGAACTGAGCAAAGGCCGCCATCTCACGATACTGAGCCAGCGACAGTTTCACCGGACCCGCAACCGAAGACATTGCCTTGGTCTGAGCCGAGGACCCCACGCGCGACACCGACAGACCGGTGTTCACGGCCGGGCGGATGCCCTGATAGAAGAGTTCGGTTTCGAGGAAGATCTGACCGTCGGTGATCGAGATCACGTTGGTCGGAATAAAGGCCGAAACGTCACCACCCTGGGTCTCAATAACCGGCAGAGCGGTCAGCGAACCAGCGCCGAAATCTTCGTTCAGCTTGGCCGAACGCTCAAGCAGACGCGAGTGGAGGTAGAAAACGTCACCCGGATACGCTTCACGGCCCGGCGGACGACGCAGAAGCAGCGACATCTGACGATAGGCCACGGCCTGTTTCGACAGGTCATCATAGATGATGAGCGCGTGCTTGCCGCTGTCGCGGAAGTATTCGGCCATCGCGGTTGCGGCGTAGGGCGCGAGGAACTGCATCGGTGCAGGGTCCGAAGCGGTGGCTGCGACGACGATCGAATATTCGATGGCGCCGGTTTCTTCCAGCTTCTTCACCAGCTGCGCCACGGTCGAGCGCTTCTGGCCGATGGCCACGTAGACGCAGTAGAGCTTCTTGCTCTCGTCGTCGCCGGCGGCGTCGTTGTAGGATTTCTGGTTCAGGATCGCGTCGAGCGCCACGGCGGTTTTACCGGTCTGACGGTCGCCAATGATAAGCTCACGCTGGCCACGGCCAATCGGGATCATCGCGTCGACCGACTTGAGGCCGGTTGCCATCGGCTCGTGCACCGATTTACGCGGGATGATGCCCGGCGCTTTGACGTCTGCGACGTTACGCTGGGAGGCTTTGATCGGGCCCTTGCCGTCAATCGGGTTGCCGAGACCGTCAACCACGCGGCCGAGCAGTTCGGGACCCGCGGGCACGTCCACGATCGAGTTGGTGCGCTTGACAGTGTCGCCTTCTTTGATCTCACGGTCAGAACCGAAGATCACGACACCGACGTTGTCATTCTCAAGGTTCAGGGCCATGCCCCGAATACCACCCGGGAATTCCACCATCTCACCGGCTTGAACGTTGTCCAGGCCATAGACGCGCGCAATACCGTCACCGACGGAAAGCACACGACCGACCTCGGCCACTTCGGCCTCTTGGCCAAAGTTTTTAATCTGGTCCTTAAGGATCGCAGAGATTTCGGCTGCTTGGATACCCATTATCCGACCTCTTTCATTGCATTCTGGAGGGAAGAGAGCTTGGAGGCGATCGAGGTGTCGATCATCTTGGAGCCCACTTTAACGACAAGACCGCCGACAAGAGACTTGTCAACGGCCGCATTGATTTTGACATCTTTGCCGACACGCGCGGCAAGAGTCTTGGCAAGCTTTTCGCTCTGCGCTTTGGTCAGCGGCTTGGCGGTTACCACGTCTGCGGTCACCTCGCCTTTGTCCTCAGCGATCATGTCACGCAGACGCGTGATGAGATGAGGCAGGACGAACAGGCGGCGCTTGTCGGCCATAAGGGCCAGCGCGTTCTTGAGCACCGGCTCAAGGTTCATCTTTTCGGCAATTGCAGCGATGGCCTGTGCCTGTTCTTCACGGCTATAGAGCGGCGAAGAAATCAGGTCGCGCAATTCTGCGCTATCGGCCAGTGTGCTGCTCAGGTCGTCAAGACCACTTTCCAGCTTGGAAAGCGTCTTAGTCTCTTTCGCGATCTCGAAGACCGCGGTGGCATAGCGTTCGGCGATGCCGGAGGAGATCGAAGCTGGTTCGGACACGTCCACCCTTCCGCGTTCTGGCCCCGAATTTCGGCATACCATGGTATGCTGCACTCGGGGGCGTTTCATGGCCCCGATGGCGCGGGGCAGTAAAATCCAGCGAGGATGTAGCAGAGGCAAGCGCACCTAGCAACATTGTTTGCCGTTTTCCTTTTTTTGGGAAAATTCCTTATTTTCAAGGGGTTTTCCAATGTGCGACCCTTTGCTCGCGACCCTGCGTCAAAAAAAATTCCCGGATTCCCTATTTTTTCGCGATTCCCAAAGGCGACATGAGGGAAAATGTTAGCGACAACAGACTTTTTTCGCCCCGACCATGCCCGGTTTCGAGGCGATTTTCAGTCCGGTCTTCCCCGATGAACGGCGAAAACCGTACCCCTCGTGCGTCCTCAAACCGGCGCCGTGCCCGGTTTGGGGCTGAGGACACCGAGGGTTTTGGGCACCTTGACGTTGACGCCCGGACCGCCCGGCGCATGAACACGCTTGGACGCCTCGACCATAAGAACGCCCCCCGCCAGAACCGGCGCAACGGAGCGTCCGATACCTTCCCAAAGCCCGCCAGTCTTGCGCCAGAATCGTTTATGCGAGGGCGGCTGATAGAGGGTGGCGCGGTTGCGCTCGGGCATAAACCCGGCACTGCGCAGCTGCACTTCGAGCTGACCGATGGAATAAGGGCGACCATAGCCAAACGGCGTCGCATCGCTGCGCGACCAGAGCCCGGCCCGGTTCGGCACCACGAAAAGCGCCCGCCCACCGGGACCAAGCGTGCGATAGGCCTCGGCCAGAAGGTCGCCGGGGCTCTCGGAGGTTTCGAGCCCGTGCATCATCACCAGCCGATCCACCCGCCCCGTTTCGATCGGCCAAAGGGTTTCCTCGCAAAGGACCGAGACATTCGCCATTCCCGCAGGCCACGGCATGACCCCCTGCGGCGCGGGCATCAATCCGATGACCCGGCGCGCCTCTTCGAGATAGGGCCTGAGCAGCGGCACCGCGAACCCGAACCCTGCCACGGTCATACCCTTGGCATCGGGCCAAAGCGCGCGCATTTCTTCACGCACCGCCTTCTGCGCCGCACGTCCAAGCGTGCTGCGATAATAGAAGTTCCTGAGGTCCTGCACGTCGAGATGCATTGCAACTATCCGCATGATCGGCAAATCTGGGTCCAACATAGCAACGAAAAGGCGAAAATCCATGCCCCTCGAGACCGTGACCATTCCCTGCCTCGCCGACAATTACGCCTTTCTCGTCCATAATTCTGAGACCGGCGAAACCGCGCTTGTCGATGCGCCCGAATCCGGCCCCATCCTGACCGCGCTGAACGATCTTGGCTGGTCGCTCGATACGGTGCTTCTGACGCATCACCACTGGGACCATATCGACGGGCTGACGGCGATCCTTGAGGTGCACAAGGCGCGCGTCATTGGCGCGGCCGCCGATGCCCACCGCCTTCCGCCGCTTGATGTGGCCGTGTCGGACGGTGACGTGCTGACGATCTGCGGCGAGGATATGGCGGTCATGGATGTCTCGGGCCATACGGTCGGCCATGTGGCGTTTCACTTCCCCCAGACCGGCATGGTGTTTACCGCCGATAGCCTGATGGCTTTGGGCTGCGGTCGCTTGTTCGAGGGCACGCCCGCCCAGATGTGGCAGAGCCTGTCGCGCCTTGCCGCCCTGCCGGGTGATACGCTCGTCTGCTCCGGCCATGAATATACCGAGAGTAACGCCCGCTTTGCCCTCACCATCGACCCCGACAATGCCGCGCTTCAGACCCGCGTAGCCGGGATCATGGCCGCCCGCAAAGAGGGCCGCCCCACCGTGCCCTCTCTGATGTCCGAAGAAAAAGCCACCAACCCCTTCCTGCGCCCCGATGATCCGGGTATTCGCGCCCATCTCGGCATGGAAAACGCCCCGGACGTGGAGGTATTCGCCGAAATCCGCCGCCGCAAGGACGCCTTCTAAAGGCAGATGGGCCGCCTAAGCCCTCTCCTTTTCACAGGGTCTTGTGGGAAATGTGACCGGGAAAATGCAGAAAGCCCTTGAAGACCGGGCAATATAGACCAAACTTTAATATCATAAGGCCATGGTCGAAGAGGCTGCCCGCCCCAACGACCCAAAACCCGAAGGAGGACCAGAGCAGTGCCTTCATTCTCGACCACGCTCGAACAGGCAATCCACGCGGCACTGGCCCAGGCCAATGAACGCAAGCACGAGTTCGCGACCCTTGAACACCTTCTTCTTGCCCTGCTCGAAGAACCTGATGCCGTGCGCGTCATGCAGGCCTGCGGCGTCGATCTTGATGAGCTGCGCGCCAGTCTCGTGGAATATATCGACGAGGATCTCTCGACCCTCGTGACAGACATCGAAGGCTCCGAAGCGGTCCCGACCGCCGCCTTCCAGCGCGTGATTCAACGTGCCGCAATCCATGTGCAATCCTCGGGCCGCACCGAAGTTACCGGCGCCAACGTGCTTGTCGCGATCTTTGCCGAACGCGAAAGCAACGCCGCCTTCTTCCTTCAGGAACAGGACATGACCCGCTATGACGCGGTCAACTATATCGCCCATGGCGTGGCCAAGGATCCCGCCTTTGGCGAGAGCCGCCCCGTAAGCGGCGCAGATCTTGAAGACGAAAGCACCGTCGACGCCTCCCCCGAGGGCGAAAACAAGGAAAGCGCGCTTGCCAAATATTGCGTCGACCTCAACGCCAAGGCCCGCGCGGGCGATATTGACCCGCTCATCGGGCGCGATTCCGAGGTTGAGCGCTGCATTCAGGTGCTCTGCCGCCGTCGCAAGAACAACCCGCTCCTCGTGGGCGATCCCGGCGTTGGCAAGACCGCCATTGCCGAGGGCCTCGCCTATCAGATCGTCAAGGGCGACACGCCCGAGGTTCTGGCCAACACGACCATCTATTCGCTCGACATGGGCGCGCTTCTCGCCGGCACCCGCTATCGCGGCGATTTCGAGGAACGCCTCAAGGCCGTGGTGACCGAGCTTGAGGCGCATCCCGATGCGGTCCTCTTTATCGACGAAATCCATACGGTGATCGGCGCAGGCGCAACCTCCGGCGGCGCCATGGATGCCTCCAACCTCCTGAAGCCCGCGCTTCAGGGCGGCAAGCTGCGCACCATGGGATCGACCACCTACAAGGAATTCCGCCAGCATTTCGAAAAAGACCGCGCCCTCTCCCGTCGGTTCCAGAAGATCGACGTGGCCGAACCTTCGGTCCCCGATACGATCAAGATCCTCAAGGGCCTCAAACCCTACTTTGAAGAGCATCACGGTGTGAAATTTACCAATGATGCGATCAAAACCGCCGTGGAACTTTCGGCGCGCTACATGAATGATCGCAAGCTCCCCGACAAGGCGATCGACGTGATCGACGAGGCGGGTGCAGCGCAACATCTCGTCGCCGCCTCCAAGCGGCGCAAGACCATTGGCGTCAAGGAGATCGAGGCCGTGGTCGCCAAGATCGCCCGCATCCCGCCGAAAAACGTGTCGCGCGATGATGCCGAGGTCCTCAAAGACCTTGAGAAATCGCTCAAACGCGTGGTCTTTGGCCAAGATGCCGCCATCGAGGCGCTGTCCTCGGCGATCAAACTCGCCCGCGCGGGCCTGCGCGAGCCGGAAAAACCCATCGGCAACTACCTCTTTGCCGGGCCAACCGGTGTCGGCAAAACCGAGGTGGCCAAGCAACTGGCTTCGACGCTGGGCGTGGAACTGCTGCGCTTTGATATGTCCGAATATATGGAGAAACACGCCGTCTCCCGTCTCATCGGCGCGCCTCCGGGCTATGTCGGCTTCGATCAGGGCGGACAGCTGACCGATGGCGTCGACCAACACCCGCATTGCGTCCTGCTTCTGGACGAGATGGAAAAGGCGCACCCGGATGTCTACAACATCCTGTTGCAGGTGA
>JAAEZB010000014.1:45367-53122 GCA_018223085.1 Paracoccaceae bacterium | reverse complement strand
CCGATCTGGCGATGCCCCCACTCCCACCAATAGATTTGTTTGAAATCTTCAAGATTCATCCATTGATTTTCGATCTGCCACTGATCAATTTGTTTGTATTTGTCAAACTCCGCCTGCCATGCGGCCTCGCTCATAGGAGGCAATGCACCGGTCACAGGGCGCCATTCAGTGATCGAAAGACCGCTATCCGTGAGCCGCGTCAGCCCACCAACCGCGATCATCACCACCACCATGGCGAACAGCACCATGAGCCAGGCTCGAATTCCGCGCCGTGCGCCGCGACTACCCTTATCGATCACGCCGACCGCTTTCTGGGTCTCTTTGGCCCCGGTATCACTCACGTCTTCGAAAATGCTGCGTTTCTGGCTCATCGTGCCATCCTTCGTCCCGTTGCATGGGGGAGATTAGGGCGCGCGCCCGCCGCCTTCAAGCCACGCGCGCGCTTTAGTCGCCACGCTCTTTCCAGCGCACCATCTGCCGCATGATCCCATGCAGCATCTGCACATCCGCGCGCGTAAGCCGCATCCGGCTCCACATGTTGCGCAAGTTGATCTTCATGCCCTCGGCCTTTTCCGGCGGAAAGAAGAACCCTGCTGTATCCAGCCGCTCTTCGTAATGGGCCTGAAGCGCGTTCATTTCGGCCTGATTGGCCCATTCGGTCTTGGCCATATCCACGCGCTCCGCCGCGACCTCCGCCGCACCGCGTTGCCATTCATAGGCTGTCAGGAGCACGCATTGCGCCAGATTGAGCGAGGCAAACTCCGGGTTCACCGGCACGTTGATGATCGCATTGGCCCGCGCGATATCGTCGTTTTCAAGCCCCGCACGCTCCGGCCCGAACAAAACCGCGACTTTCTCGCCAGCGGCGATCTTCTCGTGTGCCATCTGCATCGCGCGTTCCGGCGTCACCACCGGCTTGGTGAGCCCCCGCGCCCGCGCCGTGGTGGCAAACACATAGTGACAATCCTCAAGCGCCTCTTCGGTGTTTTGGCAAAGCCGCGCCTCATCCAAGAGCCGCCCTGCCCCCGACGCCATGGCAATCGCCTTCTGATTGGGCCAGCCATCACGCGGTGCCACAATGCGCATCCGGTCGAGGCCGAAATTCCACATCGCCCGCGCAGCGCCGCCGATATTCTCGCCCATCTGCGGGCGCACGAGCACAAAAGCAGGCTGCGGGGTCGGGCTGGGCATGGGCATCTCCATCAAAAACTTCCCCGCTCATATCCGCGCACCCTTTACGAGACAACCCGCCGCTCTTTCTCTTGCTTCAAATATCCCCGCCGGAGGCCTGAAATCTATGTCACACAGGCCTCCCTCATCGGACCAAAGACATAGCCAAGCCCCCCTTTCCACGTTATAGCGACCCAAGAAACACCAAGAACGGAGCCCGAAGATGGCCGACCCCGAGCTTCCCCAGATTTACCTCATCACTCCGCCCGAGATCGAACTCAGCCGCTTTCCCGAGCAGCTCGCCCGCGTCCTCGATTCGACCGAGATCGCCTGCGTGCGCCTGGCGCTGGCAACGCAGGACGAAGACCGGATCTCGCGCGCCGCAGATGCCCTGCGCGAAGTGACCCACGCCCGCGATGTGGCGCTGGTGATCGCGGAACATGTGATGCTGGCGGAACGGCTTGGCCTCGACGGCGTGCATCTGACCGACGCCGCGCGCTCGGTGCGCAAGGTGCGCAAGGATTTGGGCGATGATGCTATCGTCGGTGCCTTCTGCGGCACCTCGCGCCATGATGGCATGAATGCCGGCGAAGCGGGCGCTGATTATGTCTCTTTCGGCCCCGTCGGCAGCACCCCCCTTGGCGACGGAAGCCGCGCCGAACGTGACCTCTTTGAATGGTGGTCGCTGATGATCGAACTTCCTGTGGTTGCCGAGGGCGCGCTCGACATCGACACCATCCGCAGCCTTGCCCCCGTGACCGATTTCTTTGGCATCGGCGAGGAAATCTGGCGCGCAGAGGATCCTGCGGCCCAGCTCGCCACATTCCGCGCCGCCTTCGGCTAAAAGGGTTCCCCAGAGGAGAGAAGGCATGGCCCATGACCCGGATATCCTCTGCATTGGCTCCGTTCTCTGGGACGTGATTGGACGCGCGCCCGTGCATCTGCGCAAAGGTAGTGACGTGCCGGGCCGCATTATCCGCCTGCCCGGCGGTGTGGCGATGAACATCGCCATGACCCTGACGCGGTTCGGCCTGCGCCCAGGCCTGCTGACTGCCATCGGACGCGATAGCGAGGGCAATGAGTTGATCGCGGCAGCACGAGCAATGAACATGGTGACGGATTATGTCTATCGCTCCGACGACCTGCCCACCGATCAATACATGGCCGTGGAAGGCGCGAACGGGTTGATTGCCGCCATTGCCGATGCCCATTCGCTTGAGGCGGCGGGCGACAAAATCCTGCGCCCCCTGACAAACGGGATATTGGGGAGTGCCGAACATCCCTATACGGGGCTGATCGCGCTGGATGGCAACCTGACGCAATCCCTGCTCGATCACATCGCCACAAGCCCCCTTTTCTCGCGCGCCGATCTGCGCGTCGCCCCGGCAAGCCCCGGCAAGGCAACACGGCTCCTGCCCTTCCTGACCCATGGCCGTGCTGTGCTCTATGTCAATCTGGAAGAGGCCGGGCTGCTCTGTGAGGCCGCATTCACAAGCTCCGCCGAAGCGGCCGCCACGCTTGTCGCTCGCGGCGCGCGCCGGGCCTTGGTCACGGATGGCGGGCGCTCGGCCTCGGATGCTACGGCGAAGAGCGTCGAGACCCAGACACCTCCCGAGGTCCTCGTGACCCGAGTCACCGGCGCGGGCGATACGTTCATGGCCGCCCATATCGCCGCCGAGGCCTCCGGCAGCAACCGCGCCGAGGCACTGTCCCGTGCGCTTACCACCGCAGCACATTACGTATCCGGAGGAGACGCCAAATGAGCCTCATCACCCTGTCCCCCAAAGTTGCCGCCGCGCGCGCTAAGGGGGATCCCATCGTGGCGCTGGAAAGTACGATCATCACCCATGGCATGCCCTGGCCGCAAAACCTTGAGATGGCGCAACAGGTCGAGGCCGAAATCCGCGCCCATGGTGCTACCCCAGCGACCATCGCCGTTCTCGACGGCACGTTGCATGCCGGGCTCAATGCGCCCCAACTCAACGCTCTTGCTCAAACCCAAGGCGCGGCTAAGCTCTCGCGCGCTGACCTCGCCGTCTGCATGGCCGAAGGGCGCACCGGTGCCACTACCGTCGCCGCCACGATGATCGCCGCCCGTCTCGCCGAGATCGAGGTTTTTGCCACCGGCGGCATCGGCGGCGTGCATCAAGGCGCTGAAGAGAGCTTTGACATCTCCGCCGATCTTGCCGAACTGGCCCAGACCCCGGTGACCGTGGTCTCCGCCGGGGCTAAGGCCATCCTCGACCTGCCCAAGACACTTGAAGTTCTGGAAACCAACGGCGTGCCGGTGATCGCCTATGGTCAGGACGCCCTGCCCGCCTTCTGGTCCGCCGCCTCGCCGCTCCCTGCGCCTCTGCGTATGGACGACCCCGGCACCATAGCCCGCGCGCATCTCCTACGCGGCGCGCTCGGCCTGCCCGGTGGTCAGCTCATCGCCAACCCGATCCCGCAGGACGCGGAAATACCGGCCGACACCATGGCGCCACTCATCGCGCAAGCCAATGCCGAGGCTGCCTCCCAAGGCATCACCGGCAAGGCGGTGACGCCTTTCCTCCTCTCCCGCCTTTATGACCTGACCGAAGGTCGCTCGCTCACCGCCAATATCGCGCTGGTCCTGAACAACGCCCGCCTCGCCGCAAAAATCGCCTGCGAAATCGCCAACCTGCGCAAAACCATGGCATAGGCGCGCGAGAGTCGTTGATCCCGCCAGCAACTGCGCCTAACTATGCGGGGTAATAGCGCCGGAACAGACCATGACCACCCCATTTGACGAAGATCATCACTCTGCGCGCAAGCCGCGCCGTTTTGCCGGGCTTCGGGCCTCTTTCCTGACCGGGATCGTGGTGATTGCCCCGGTAAGCCTGACGATCTGGCTGATCTGGACCCTGATGGGCTGGGTTGATGGCTTCGTGCTTCCCTTGGTGCCTGACCGGTTCAACCCGGAAAAATATATCGGCATCAACCTGCGTGGCATCGGGCTGATTATCTTCTTCCTGTTCACGATCGTTGTTGGCTGGATCGCCAAAGGGCTGATCGGACGGTCGCTCATCCGCTTCGCCGAGAGCCTTGTTGATCGCATGCCCGTCGTGCGCTCGATCTATTCCGGGGCCAAACAGATCGCCGAAACCGTCTTTGCCCAGTCCGAGCGCAACTTCGAAAAGGCCTGCCTGATCGAATATCCCCGCCGCGGCATCTGGGCCATCGGCTTTATCTCGACCGAGGCCAAAGGCGAAATCGCCCGCCACGCCCATGGCGATGGCCAGATGGTGAGCGTCTTTGTCCCCACCACGCCGAACCCCACCTCAGGCTTCCTGTTGTTCTTCCCGCGTCACGACGTGATCGAACTGGATATGAGTGTCGAGGACGCGGCCAAATTGGTGATCTCGGCCGGGCTCGTCTATCCGAACCCCAAAGACCCCAGCAAGCCCGCCGACAAAAAGGGCGCCGCACGTAAAAAGGACGCCTGACGGCGTCCCTTTTCTTCTTCGATCAAAGCGCGGTCCAACCGCCGTCAACACTGATCGTCGTACCGGTAATCTGCGCCGCCGCATCCGAGCACAGGAACACCGTGGTACCGCCCAGTTGCTCCACCGTGGCGAACTCTTTCGACGGCTGACGGGTCAACATCACATTCTTCACCACCTCATCGCGCGTCATGTTGTACTCGCGCATGGTGTCCGGGATTTGCGCCTCAACAAGCGGTGTCAGGACATAACCGGGACAGATCGCATTGCAGGTGATCGCCTCCTGCGCCGTCTCAAGCGCCACGGTCTTGCTCATACCGACCACACCATGTTTCGCCGCGATATAGGCCGCCTTATAGGGCGACGCCGTAAGCCCATGCGCCGAGGCGATATTGACGATCCGCCCCCAGCCACGCTTGCGCATATGCGGCAAGGCGGCGGCCATGGTGTGAAAGTTCGAATTCATATTGATGGCAATGATCGCGTCCCATTTGTCGACCGGGAATTCATCAATCGGCGCCACATGCTGGATACCCGCATTATTGACGAGGATATCACAGCCCCCCGCCGTCTCGATCAATGCCCGACACTCGTCCCCCTTGGACATGTCCGCCTGAATATAACGGGCCTGCACCCCGAATTCCTCGGCGACGCTCGCCGCCAATGCGTGATCCTCTGCCGAATCGGTAAAGGAGTTCAAAACCACATCCGCCCCGGCGCGCGCCAGTTCGCGTGCGACCCCAAGGCCGATTCCCGAGTTGGAGCCAGTGATGATGGCGGTTTTCCCTGCGAGTGTCATGTCATGCCTCTTTCGTCTTACATTCGACGCCACCCTATCATGCTGCGTCCGCAAAATAAGGGGGATTGGGCCTGATCCGTATTCTTACGGAGTCTTGCCGCACAGAGCGCAGGCCGTTCAAAACCACAGGCCAAAAAAAACCCCGGCACAAGGCCGGGGTATAGTCATTGAGGCAGGTTTCATACAGGCAAGAAACCTATCGAGCAGTGCCCCCTTTATAAGCAATCTGACGCCGACCTCCAAGCCAAAAGTTTGAAAAGCAAGGAATCCCCGGTTAGGCTGAACCTCAACAAAAACAAGGCCGAGCGAGATTGTTCCGAATATGGGACCAGTGAGTTTCCTTCAGATGCGGCGCAATATCGCCGCCATAGCCCTTCTTTGCTTGGCCCAAGGCACGCAAGCAGATCCGAGTCACGGCATCGCCATGTATGGCGCTCCGGCTCTGCCTTCCGATTTCATGGCCCTGCCCTATGCCAACCCAGATGCCCCCAAAGGCGGTCGAATCGTCACCGGCAATACGGGGGGATTCGATTCGCTGAACCCCTTCGTGCGCAAAGGCACCGCCCCTTGGCAGCTGCGATTCTTCACTCACGAATCGCTCATGGGCCGAAGCTGGGATGAACCCTTTACCCTCTATGGTCTTCTGGCCGAGAGCGTTGAGACCGCGCCGGACCGCTCCTGGGTCGAATTTACCCTTCGCGAAGAGGCCCGCTTCTCCGATGACACCCCCGTCACCGTCGAAGATGTCATCTGGTCCTTCGAGACATTGGGCACCAAAGGCCACCCCCGCTATCTCGGTTTCTGGACCAAGGTCGCCGGGATCGAAGCCACAGGCCCCCGCTCTGTCCGCCTCACCTTCAATACCCCCGACCGCGAATTGGCGCTGATTGCCGGCCTGCGTCCGATCCTCAAAAAGGCCCAATGGCAGGACAAAGACCTGACCGAGGCCGCGCTCGACGAGGTGCCTATCGGCTCTGCGCCCTATACAGTCGCCGATTTCGAAGCCGGTCGTCATGTCACCCTGCGCCGCGACCCAGAGTATTGGGGCAATGATCTCCCCTTACGCCGGGGCATAGCCAATTTCGACGAAATCCGCATTGATTTCTACGGCGATGGGGATGTCCTGTTCGAAGCCTTCAAGGCCGGCGCGATCGACTATTTCCGCGAATTCAATGCCGAAGCCTGGGCCAATCATTATAATTTTCCCGCCATTGCCTCGGGCGAAATCGTGAAATCGGAAATCCCGCATGGCAAACCTTCCGGCATCACCGGGCTTGTCATGAACACGCGCCGTGCGCCCTTTGACGACATCCGTGTGCGCGATGCCCTCCTGCATGCGTTCAACTTTGAATTCATCTCCGACACGCTCACGGGCGGGCGTCAGCCGCGCATCAGCTCCTATTTCTCCGGCTCCGCACTGGCGATGCAGGACGGCCCGGCCAGTGCCAAAGTTGCCGCCCTCCTGACCCCCCATGTCGACACACTCGCGCCCGATGTGCTCGACGCCTATGACCTGCCCGCCTCTAAAGGCGGCGCGCGCAACCGGGGTAACATGCGCAAAGCGATGCAACTTCTCTCCGACGCAGGCTATGAGGTCCGCAACGGTATGATGACCGATACCGAGGGCACGCCGCTCAGCTTTGAAATTCTCCTGCGCCAAGGCGACAAACAGGATAAGGCGATTACAGACATCTATCGCAAGTCTCTAGAAAAGCTCGGCATTTTCGTCACCGTGACCGAGGTCGACAACGCCCAATACACCCAGAGGATCAATGCATTCGACTATGACATGACCGATTACCGCCGCGCGCTCTCGCTCTCGCCCGGCAATGAACAGGCGCTCTATTGGGGCAGCGCCTCGGCCCTGCAAGAGGGTTCACGCAATGTCCCGGGCGTCCGCTCGGAAGGCATTGACGCTGTGGTCGCGGCCCTGACCAATGCTGAGACCCCCGAGGCATTCCAGATCGCCGCCCGCGCCCTCGACCGTGCCTTAACAACCGGGCGCTACGTGATCCCTATCTGGACCTATGCCGTAGGCCGCGTCGCCCACCAAAGCCGCCTGCACTACCCCGACCGCCTGCCCCTTTATGGCGATGGCGTGGAATGGTTGCCCGGCGTTTGGTGGTCCGAGAACTAACGCGGTGTGAGCTTAAGCCAGATCCCATCGCGCGAACGCACCGTGAGATAGGCCACCGGCACAGGTGCCTCGCCCACCGCCTCAACGCGATACGCCTTGAGGATCATTGAGAGCAACAACGGCCCCTCCACCATGGCAAACCCCGCCCCGGTGCAAACCCGCGGCCCCTCCGAGAACGGCATATA
>JAAEZB010000014.1:40803-45132 GCA_018223085.1 Paracoccaceae bacterium | reverse complement strand
AGCGTCTTCATCACCGAGAAATCGCACTCCCCCAGTGCCTGCGCCTCCTCGGCAACCTTCTCCTGCCACTCCGGAAATATCGCCAGAAGGTGCAGCGTCCATGCCAACGCCGAGGCACTCGTCTCGTGCCCCGCAAGGAAGAAAATCGCCACTTGATCGACCATCTGATCCGCCGAAAACGTCTCGCCCGTCTCAGGATCGCGCGTGGTCATGATCTTGGTGGCAAGGTCATCCGGCGCCGTCCCCGCCTCGATCTCCGCCTTGCGCTCATCGGTCAACTGCTGGATCAGCCCCCGGATCATCTTGGCCGAGGCCTTGGTGCGTCGCCGATGAAACCGCGGCATCCATTTGGGTAGCTTCAGGAAGGCCCCGATATTCAGGATCGGCTGGCTGCGCTGATAGTCGCGGAATTCCTCGAAAACCTGCGATGCGACCTCATGTTCAATCGGAATCGAAAACAGCGTGCGAAAGATCACATCTGCCGCCGCGTGGCTCGCTTCCGCCTCGATCTCAACCGGCGCATCGGTCAACCGCGACAGGCGTGCCACCGTCGCCTCGCCCGCCTCCCACATGGCCGGAAACGTATCGCGCAGCCGCCCGCCCTCAAACGCCGGATCAATAATCCGCCGCTGCTGCTTCCACAGCTCACCATTGGTCAGGAACACCGAATTGCCAAGCAAAGGCCGAAGCCCTTCACTGATCCGCCCGCTCTTGGGAAAATCATCGGGCCGCTCCTTAAGCACCGTCTTGATAAGCGGTGCATCATTCAAAAGGTAGGATCGGAAGAACGGCGTGCGAAACTCCGCCATCCACGCCCGATAAAGGCGCTCGGGCTGTGAGGAAAGAAGATCGGCCCGAAACAGCATCATGTATTTCAACAAGGACACTTTGGAGGGCCGTGATGGCGGACGCGGCGGCATAACACTCATGGGCACATTCCCCGAAATTTATTGACCGGTCTTTCGATCCGGCTCTGAGAGGGCGCGCGTTCCTCAAATCGTTCGGCCAATGTCTTTGGCCCCGCTGTGATGCGGAAATAGTCATAATCTCCGGGCTGATCGAAAGCACAGAGATATTGGAAATGCAGCCGAAAAAACCGCCAGCGCAGCTCTTTCCAACGCTCCGGGCTAAGCGTCTGGGTAAACGCGGCCGAGATCACCAGCGGCCAGCGTTTCCCTGCCTCCGGCGCAACGCCTGATACACTCACCGGATCACATAGCGCAAAGGCGCAGCCATCACCGGGAGCCGTCACATCGACCCAAGCCAGTTCATCGCGCTGACAAAGATAGGCCAAGTCCCTCCGCAACCTGTCCGCTTTGGGTAGGAACGACACCATCGGCACCACCTGCCCCAAAGACAGGAACCCAAGCGCAGGCCCCTCCTGCGGAACCTGCCCCGCCCGGATCAGATCGGCCAAGATCGACACCGCTAAATGCGCCCCCGAGGAATGGCCCACGACCAACACCTCGTCAAAATCCGCTTCCAGCGCCTCAGCGATCCTGTCGCCAAACTCCGCCATCCGCGCCTCAAGCTCCGGCGGGTTCGCCCCGTTCCAGCGCGCCGAATAGGCGTAATCATGCATGAGATAATAGGCAAAGAGCTTGTTGTCCCGCCGCCGAAACGCCTCAAGCACGAAAGGCACCACCACAAGCGCCAAAAGACCGGCCCAGCCCGGTGCCACAAGCGCAATCAACCGCCCCAGCCCATAGGCCACCAAGAGCGCCAACACCAATTGCAGCAACAGGAACAAAACCGGGTAAAGCGCCGCGATCACCGGCCCCTTGCGCAACCGCATCAACCGCCAGAGCGCCCCCGACCCGATATAGGCCCAGGCCGTGCGCACCAGTTGCAGATAGGTCGCCGGGATCGTGTTCGACATGCTGTCCCGCACAATATCGGACCAGACGAGCACCTCGACATCGGCTTCTGTCTCGCCCCCCTCGATCTGCGCTGCCACGTGCCAACCATAAGCCCCGCCCGTGGTCTTGGGCGATAGCGTAAGCGTATAATCAGAAATCTCCGCCTGCGCCGCGCCTTCCTTACGGTAGAGTTCACGGTAGCGACGCGGATGAATGGGATCATAGCCGGGAATGTAAAACACCCGCCGACGGCGCACCTCTTTGTGATCGCTCTGACCCATTGCTCACCTCATTGACGAGGAGTGTAGCCCCGCTTTTCGACCGAAGTAAGACCAAAGCGCGCTAACCGGGATCAGCCGAGCGCCGCCAGCCCCGGGAAGGTCTCCAAAAGCCAATAAGACAGCGCCGAGAACCCACCTGTCAGCATCAAAAGCCCGATGGTCCAAAGCAGCAGACCCATGATCCGCTCGATCTGCTCCATGTGGCGCTTCATCCATCCCATCAGCCCGCCCATACGCGGCAAGAAGGCCGCCACAAGAAGGAACGGAATACCAAGTCCAATGGCATAAACGCCAAGAAGAAGCGTGCCCTTGGCAATCGACGCCTCCGAGGCTGCCAGTGACAGGATCGCCCCAAGCTGCGGACCGATGCAGGGCGTCCAGCCAAAGGCAAAGGCCAGCCCGAGGATATAGGCTCCAAAGGCGCTGCCGCCCTTGTCGCCCACGTCGATCCGCGCCTCGCGATCAAGAAACCCAATCCGGTAGACGCCAACGAAATGCGCCCCGAATACCATGACAAGAACGCCCGCCATTGTGTTGAAAACACTCTGGTATTTCAGGAAAACCGTGCCAATGGCCGACGCTGTAAACCCAAGGAAAAGGAACACCGTCGACAGGCCAAGCACAAAGAAAAGCGCCGACAAAACGACCTTCTTACGCGCCGCGCCGCCGGCCGAGACATCACTGACCGAAACCCCACTCATATAGGCGAGATACGGCGGCACCACAGGCAGGACACAGGGGCTCAGGAACGAAATGAACCCAGCAGCCAGAGCCACGAACATCGCAGGCAAAAGACCCGCGTCGATGATATCGATTCCAAACATGCCTTCCCCCTTAATCCATCTCTGCGCCGCCGTCACCTCCCTGTCATGTCACATCTGTGTGGACAGAACCCCGCCTCGCGCATATGTGACGCCTATGTGCGAAGAAATCGACGCCATCGGGCTGATTTGCCCCCTGCCGGTCCTGAAACTGCGCAAGCGGATGAAACCCTTGCCCGCAGGGACCCGCGTGCGACTTCTGGCCACTGATCCCGCTGCGGTGATCGACGTGCCACATTTCTGCAATGAGGCCGGTCATACCCTCATTGAAAGCTCTGACACGGACGGCACACTCACGTTCCTGATTGAGAAAAAAATCTGAACGGGCACGCGCGGCCTCCTGCTTCACCTTTGTGAAAATACTCCCGCCGGAGGCCTCCGGCGCCAAAACGTGCGAAACCTTTCTGTGGCGCACTCCCCCGCCCCCCGCGCCAAAGGAAAAGCCCGGGGGTCGATCCCCCGGGCTTTTCCATCTTGTTCAGATATTTCAGAGCCTTAGCCCATCGACCACCAACCCTTGCGCTTGGGTTTGGGCTTGGCGGGCGGGGTCGGCTCTTCGACCGGAGCGACCTCTTCCGGCACGGGCTCGGCCTCTGTGACTGCACCATTGACCGCAACCTCATCAGCCGCTTGCGCCGCGTCTTCAGGTGCATCCTCAGCCACAACCTCCTCGACCTCCAAAGCCTCTTGCGCCACGGTCTCGACCGGCGCTTCTTCTTTGGCGGGTTCAGAAACCGGGGTCTCTGCAACCTCTTCGCGCGCCACGTCCGCCTCTGCGGTCTCAGGCTTGGTCTCTTGCGCCTTGGGGGCCTCTTCTTCCGCAGTCTCAGCAGGCTCCATCGCCTCTGTAGACTCAGTGGCCTCCTGCCCATCGGTTTCCTGATCCTCAGGCTTGCGACGGCTGCGGCTGCGCGAGCGCCGGCGACGACGCTTCTTGGGTTTCTGTTCCCCGTCTTCACCCTCTGGTGCGGTGGGCGCTTCCGCCTCCTGCACCTCGGCGACCTCGGCCACCTCTTCTTCGCCGTCGATCTCATCCATCAGTGCCGCATCGGCCGACACCACCGGGGCGCTCGGCTCGGCAACCACGCGGGTCGCTGTCTTGAACTTCTCAAGCGTGAAATCAGGCGAAATCAGGTGCATATCGCCCTCAATTCGCACCGAAAGCCCATAGCGTGCTTCGATCTGTGCCACATGCTCACGCTTGTGGTTCATGATGTAGTTGGCAATGACAACCGGACATTTGACCAGAACTTCACGTGAACGACGGCGCGTTCCCTCTTCCTCAATCTGGCGCAGGATCGACAGTGCAAGGTTGTCGTCCGACCGGATCAAGCCAGTGCCATGGCAATGCGGGCACGGCTGGGTCGT
>JAAEZB010000014.1:3926-40535 GCA_018223085.1 Paracoccaceae bacterium | reverse complement strand
GTGGCCCGGCCCGAGTTCACGTCGATCGCAACAAGCGCCTCGGTGACGCCGATCACGATATAGCCGCCGGATTTGAGCTGCACCGTCGGGTTAAACATCGAGCTGAGATAGCTCTCAACCTGATAGCGTGCGAAAAGCGGCAGCGCGTCGTGGTAGTTCTTCACGTTCTTGGCGTGGGACGGCATGATCATCTTCATGAAGTCCTTGGCGATGCGATAACCGCGCTCGCCCTCGACCAGAACCTCGTCGATCTCGCGGCTATAAAGATCGCGAATCGAGCGTTTGATGAGGTCGCCCTCTTCATAGATTTTCGCCGGAGCAATCGACTTGAGCGTCAGCTCGCGGATTTGCTCCCACATGCGCTGAAGATATTCGTAATCGCGCTTGATCTCGGTCTTGGTGCGCTTGGCACCGGCCGTGCGCACGATGAGCCCCGCGCCCTGCGGCACGTCGAGTTCATTGGCGATTTCCTTGAGCTTCTTGCGATCGACCGCATTGGTGATCTTGCGGGAAATCCCGCCGCCACGCGCCGTGTTCGGCATAAGCACACAGTAGCGCCCCGCCAGCGACAGATAGGTCGTCAGCGCAGCACCCTTGTTGCCGCGCTCTTCCTTGACCACCTGCACCAGCATGATCTGGCGCACTTTGACCACTTCTTGAATCTTATAGCGGCGCGGACGCGGTTTGCGCGGCGGGCGAATGTCTTCGTGATCGTCGTCATCGGCGACGGATTCGATGGTTTCATCCTTCTCCGTGGCATCCGATTTGCGCGACTTCGCGCGCGATTTGCGCGGCGCACGCTTCCTTTTTGGCTTTTCCTCGGCCTCGGCCTCATCACTTCCAGTCTCGGAAGTGGCATCTGCCGCCTCCCCGGACGTGTCAGAGGCAGGCTCCTCTTGCGCCGTTTCCTCAACCGCACGCTCGGTCTCTTCGCCAGTCTCGGGATCGCGAGTCACAAGCGCATCTTCGCCCTCGGCCGCCATAGCCATGGTCTTGTCGGGGCCATCATCTGCGTCTGTGTCATCGCCGGTATCTTCCGGCGCCTCTGCCTCGGGGGCCTCGGCAACATCTTCCGGGGCTGCAACATCTTCCGGGGCCGCCTCGACGGGCGCCTGCGCCGCAGCGGCCTCTTCAACAGTCTCTTCCGGCTCTTCGACCGGGGTTTCCTTCACGAAATCGACCGGCGCGTGGCCTTCGACCGTGTCACCTTCAAGATCAATGGTCTCCATGCCCTCGATCTGATCGGCCTGATCTGCGGTCTCGACGACCTCATCCTTGGGCTTGGACCGCGACCGCGAGCGGCTACGAGACCGCGAGGAGCGTGACGTCTTTTTAGTCTCTTCTTCCTCGTCACCAGCCTTCATCGCCTCGGCATAGGCGCGCTCTTCTTCAAGAAGCGCCTCACGATCCGCGACCGGAATCTGATAGTAATCGGGATGAATCTCGGAAAACGCGAGGAAACCATGGCGGTTTCCGCCATAGTCTACGAAAGCCGCCTGAAGCGACGGTTCGACCCGGGTTACTTTTGCGAGATAGATGTTTCCTGCAAGCTGACGCTTGTTTTCGGATTCAAAGTCGAATTCCTCAACCTTGTTTCCGTCCACCACCACAACGCGGGTTTCTTCCGCGTGGGTGGCATCGATGAGCATTTTCTTTGGCATGTTGTCCGTTCGCACCGCCGCAATCGCGCGCGCCCCGGCAGTGGGCCGGATCGTGATCGAAAATCGGGGTGTCTTGTCTGGGCGAAATTAGGCGCGCGGCCGAGAGGGCCGCTTGCGGCCTCGTCCCGGTCTATCAATGTCATCGCGCGCTTCATCGCGTTTCTTCTCCGACGCGTGACGCGATTTCTCGCCGCCCTGCGCCTGTTATATGCCCTCCGCCTTGGCGGTTCGGGCGTCTCTTTGCCCCTCCTTGAAGGGGCCAATCGGTCTGGGCGGGGCGTCGGGCGAATACGACCGTCGTCGGTCCCGCTCCAGCGAAACTCATGCGGAGTGATCCCGAAATAGGATGTCCGTTCATCTACATAAGACCACCGGGACGGGAATTACAATGGCTAAAGCCCCGAAACATACCGCTTCGCATGGTGGCACAAGGCAACACCGCTCCCCCGCTGACCGCCCTTGCTTGCGTCAAATCCCTGGCCCACCTATAATTGGGCATCTCAAAGGAGCCGGAACAGTGAACAAGTGACACGGCCTCGCCGCTAACCTGCCCTGATCCCCCGCCCCAATGGCGGGCATTTTTTGCGACTTTTGAGGACCCCCATGAAACGCCTGAAAAACAAGCTTTGCGTCATAACCGGCGCTGGACGTGGTATCGGTGCGGCCATCGCGCACCGGTTTGTCGCCGAAGGCGCAGATGTCATCGTCACCGATCTTCACCTTGACCGCGCCAAAACCATCGCGGCCGACATCGGCGCCACCGCGCGCCGCCTTGATGTCTCAAGCGAAGACGACTGGGCCCGACTAGCCCAGGATATTCCAACCCTTGATGTGCTGGTCAACAATGCCGGCATAACCGGGTTCGAGGACTCCACCGCCCCGCAAGACCCTGAAAACGCCTCCCTGTCTGATTGGCAGCGCGTTCACGCGGTCAATCTGGACGGCACATTCCTTGGCTGCCGCTATGCCATCGGGGCGATGCGGGCCAAAGGCCACGGTGCGATCATTAATATCTCGTCGCGCTCTGGCCTTGTCGGCATCCCCGGCGCGGCGGCCTATGCCTCGTCCAAGGCGGCCATCCGCAACCATACAAAATCCGTGGCGCTCTATTGTGCGGAACAGGGGCTGGCGATCCGCTGCAATTCCGTGCATCCAGCGGCGATCCTGACCCCAATGTGGGAGCCGATGCTCGGCACCGGCCCGGATCGCGCCGCGCGCATGCAGGCTTTCACCGCCGACACGCCCCTGCACCGCTTTGGCACCGTCGAAGAGGTTGCCGGGGTCTGTGCCATGCTCGCCTCAGACGACGCTGGCTATATGACCGGCACCGAGATCAACATCGACGGAGGCCTCCTTGCCGGAAGCGCCGCGCCGCCCGCGCCTGCGGATTAAAGCCCTCGCAGCGCGCTCTCAGAGATAATCCGCGCGCTGCAAACCGTATTTGGCCATCTTTTCATTGAGTGTCCGGCGCGGCAAACAGAGTTCCTCCATCACCGCCGCGATAGATCCCTTATGGCGACGCATCGTATTGTCGATGAGCATGCGCTCAAACGCCTCGACATATTCCTTCAAGGGCTTGCCCTCTGTGGTCATCAGAGGCTGCATTTCTTCGTGATCGTTCATCAAAAGCGAAGCAATCGTGCCCTCGCCCCGACGGCTCTGCAACACGGCGCGCTCGGCAAGGTTGATGAGCTGGCGCACATTGCCCGGCCACGGCGCCTGCAAAAGCTGCGCTGCCTCCTGCGCGCTGACCTTTGGCGCGTCACAGCCGTAATCATCGGCAAACTGCTCCGCAAGTCGTGTAAACAGCGTCAGAATATCCTCACCCCGCTGGCGTAGCGGCGGCACAGTGATCTTGAGCGCCGCAAGGCGGTAAAACAGATCCGGGCGAAGCGCGTCCTCGCAGGTCCGGTCCTGCTCCTGAAGGTTCGAAATGGCGATGATCCGCGTCTCCGCAGGCGCGCCCTGCTCGTTAATCACATTAAGCAGTTTCGCCTGAAGCACATCCGGCAGCGTCTCAACATCCTCAAGAACCAATGTCCCGCCGCGTGCTTCTTCGATCGCCGGAAGTTGGCTGTCTTCGGGCTGCATCGGCCCGAACAACCGCCGCGACAAAGCCTCTTCCTCATAGGCACCACAGCTCACCAACACGAATTTTTTGCCCGCCCGGCTCCCCACCGCATGCAACGCATGCGCCACAAGCGTCTTGCCGGTGCCCGTTTCGCCATCAATGAGCACATGCCCATCCGCCTGCCCAAGATCGAGAATGTCTTCCTTGAGCCGCTCCATGACCGGGCTCGACCCGATAAGCTTTTTCATCAACTGCCCACCATCGGACAGCTCGCGCCGCAGTGCGCGCGCATCAAGCACCATGCGCCGCGTGTTGGTCGCCTTTTTGGCCAACTGGCTCATTCGGTCCGGGTTGAACGGCTTCTCAAGGAAATCATACGCGCCCACACGCATCGCCTCGACCGCCATAGGCACATCGCCGTGGCCGGTAATCATGATGACCGGAAGCGCCGAATCCGCGCCCATGAGCTTCTTGAGAAACTGCATTCCGTCCATGCCCGGCATGCGAATATCCGAAATCACGATCCCCGGATAATCCGGCCCAAGCGATTTCAGCGCATCTTCCGCGCTGGCAAAGGTTTCGGTGTCATATCCCGAAAGCGCCAGCCACTGGCTGATCGACTGGCGCATATCCTGTTCGTCATCGACGATCGCGATTTTCATACCCTGAGCCATTGTTATTATTACTCCGCTGCCTCGATATCTTCACTCAAGATAGGAAGCTGCACTTCGAATACAGCCCCCCCATCCTGTCCGTTGCGCGCCGAAAGCCGCCCGCCAAGGTCGCTCACGATCCCCGACGAAATGGCCAACCCGAGACCGACGCCATCACCGGGCTGTTTGGTGGTAAAGAACGGCTCGAACAGGTCATCGAGGTTTTCAATCCCCGGCCCATTATCCCGAACCGTCAATGTCGCTGTCTCTCCTGCGGCGAGGATAATCTCGATCTCCGGGTCCGACACGCTTTCGGTCGCGTCCAAAGCGTTGCGCAGCAGGTTGATAATCACCTGCTCAAGCCGCACCCGGTCCCCCATGACCTGCACATCCTCGTCCGGCACGATCCGGCTGATGCGGACATGGCGTTGCTTCAACTGCGGCTCCATCATCGAAAGCGCCGAAGCCAGCGCCTCGTTAAGCACCACGGGCCGGAAATCGTCCCCGCCCTTGCGCGCATAGGATTTAAGCTGCTTGGTGATCGCGCCCATGCGTTCAATCAGATCATCAATCCGTTGAAACGACGATAGCGCCTCATCCGGCCGGTTGCGCCGCACCAAAAGGCGCGCCCCCGCAAGATAGGTCTTCATCGCCGCCAAGGGCTGGTTCAATTCATGGCTGACCGCCGCCGACATCTCGCCAAGGGCCGCCAATTTCGAACTTTGCGCCAGCGATTGCTCCGCCACGGCAAGGCTCTCCTGCATCCGTTCACGTTCGGCGATTTCCCGCTGCAAACGCAGGTTCAACGCCCGAAGGTCCGCCGATTCCTGCTGGAATAACGCCATGCGCAGCGCCGTCTTGCGGCTCAGAAGATAGAAGGCCAATGCCACCAAGATGGCAAACCCCATAATCTCAAGCGCCAGAACCGCGTTCACCTTCTCGCGCACGCTTGTGTAGGTCGTGAATGACGTCATCCGCCAGCCACGGAACGGAATACGCGCATCCTCGCGCATCACGCCTTCACCCTGAATATAGGCATCCGCCGGAATCTGCGTCCAATCCGCCGTCGCCTGAATCGCGCGCTCAATCGCCCCTTCAGCCGGTTGACGCGCCAGCGCCTCCGTCTCCGTCAGCCCCCGCCAACGCGGCTCGGTCGCAAGGATGATGACGCCTTCGCTATTGGTCACGAAAAGCGCATCCGAAATCCCCGCCCAAGCCTGTTCGAACTGATGCAGATCGACCAGAACCGCAATCACCCCAAGCACCTCGCCCTGCGCATCAATGCGCCGGGCATAGGTGAACTTGAACGCCCCGCTCTGACTCCGCTCAAGAGAAAAAACCGTTACATTTGAACGGACTGCCTGAAGGTAAAACGCCGTGTCGCGATGGTTACTGCCAATTTCCGTACGCTCGGTCGAGGCCACGGTGCGCCCGTCCGCATCCAACATCATAAAAGACGCCGCGCCGATCTCTTCCACATAAGAAATGAGCCGCGCTGTTGATTGCGAGAAATCCCCCGACTGTAGCGCCGAGATGAGCGCCGGATCCTTGGCCAAAAGTTGCGGCACAATCGCATTGCGGCGCAGCTCGGCCATGAGGTTACCCGAATAGAGCGCAAGCCGCAGTTCGGCACGATTGCGCGTGTTCTCGGTAAATCGATCGGTCAGAAAAGAATTAGTGACCCAGATCGTGACTGTCGCCACGACCAGCAAGATCACAAGCGCCACCCGCGCGCGCCATCCCGGCGCACGCCCCGGCTCGCTTGAAAGGGGCGGCATGGCATCCATGGCGGCCAATTTACGCCGCCCCGCCGGGGGCCTCAAGTCACGCCGTGGCGAGTTGGTCCATAAGCGAGCGGAACATTGCCACCCCATCGGTGCCGCCATGGCCCGCGTCCGCCGCCCGCTCCGGGTGCGGCATCATGCCAAGCACACGGCGGTTCTTGGAAATCACACCGGCAATATCGGCCACCGAACCATTGGGGTTATCGGTATAGGTAAAGGCAATCCGCCCCTCGCCCTGAAGCTGGGCAAGTTTTTCATCACTGACGAAATAGTTGCCGTCATGGTGTGCAATCGGAATGTCGATCTCCTGCCCAACCTCATAGCCTGCGGTGAACGGCGTCTCCACATTCTCGACCCGAAGGCCAACGGTCTTGCAGATATACTTAAGGTTCGCATTGCGACGCAGCGCGCCCGGAAGGATGCCGGTCTCGGTCAGGATCTGGAACCCGTTACAGACGCCAAGCGCATAGCCGCCGCGCTCTGTATGCTCGATCAACGATTTGCAGATCGGCGAATTGGCCGCGATGGCCCCACACCGCAGGTAATCACCAAAGGAAAACCCGCCCGGCACCCCGACAATGTCGAGCCCCTTGGGAAGTTCCGTGTCCTTATGCCAGACCATGGTGACATCGGCGCCCGCGCGCTCAAGCGCCACGGCAAGGTCACGGTCACAGTTGGATCCGGGAAAAACGATAACGGCAGCACGCATCTTGGCTTACTCCTAGGTCTCGAAATCAGTAATCACCGCCACGCCGGGAGGCGCAGGGCGATCAAACGCAGCAAGCTCATCGCTCGCCTGTGAAAGGGCAATCCGGCGGGTCACAAGCGGCGCAAGGTCCACATGTCCCCCGGATAGAAGGTTAAGGAGCGACGGATACCGCCAACTCGGCATGCCCCGCGTGCCCATCACGCTAAGCTGCCCCGAATAAAGCACATCCATCGGCAATGTCATCGACGCATGATCGCCTGCTGGCATACCGATCTGTACCATCCGGCCAAGTTTGCGCAAAGACCGCATCGCCGTGGTGGTGGTTGCCTCGACACCAAGCGCCTCAACCGCGACATCCGCGCCGCCGCCGGTGATCTCACGGATCGCCTCCGCCGCGTCGCATTCGGCCGCATTGACCACCGCATCCGCGCCCATCTGGCTCGCATAGGTAAGCTTATCCGCGACCACATCAACCACAACAACCCGCGCCCCAAGCGCCCGGCCCAGCATCAGGGCCGAAATCCCGACCCCGCCGCCGCCAATGACGGCCAGCCATTCACCGGGCTTCAATTCCGCCCGCCCAACAAGCGCCTGCCACGCCGTGGTCACACGACAACCAAGCGCCGCCGCGATCTCCGGTGCAATGGTTTCGGGCAAGGCCGTGAGGTTGGCATCCGCATGGGCCACCGCCACATACTCCGCAAAAGCCCCGTCGCATGTGAACCCCGGCAACACCTGATCCTTACAGATCGTCTGATGCCCCGCCGCGCAATCCGGGCACTGCCCACAAGCAAGGATAAACGGCGCAATCACCCGGTCGCCTTTACGCCAGCGCGTAACACCCGCGCCCACGGCAACAACCTCGCCGCAATATTCATGGCCCGGGATCATCGGCAATTGCACATCCGGGTCCGCCCCGGTCCAGCTATGCCAATCGGAGCGGCACACGCCACAGGCCAGCACGCGCAGCACAACGCCACCCGGCATCGGTGCCGGGTCCGGCACAGTGGTCACCTCAAGAGGTGCCCGAAACCCTGTGAGGCGGGCCGCACGCATCGCTTAGCCAAGCTCGATTTTGTAGCTTTCGATCACCGTGTTGGCGAGAAGCTTCTCGCACATCTCGATCACGGTCGCCTCGGTGGTGCCTTCGGCGAGGTCCAACTCGATCACCTTGCCCTGGCGCACGCCCTCAACCCCATCAAACCCGAGAGACCCGAGCGCGTGGCGCACTGCTTCCCCCTGCGGATCGAGAACCCCGTTTTTAAGCATCACATAGACACGCGCTTTCATCTGTCTTCTCTCCGGTCTGGCCAATTCCGAAGCCCCTGCTTCATCTTGGCAAAAATACTCAAATTCCCCGCCCACCTCTGGGCGCAGGTGCCTTAGTTGATGAGCGTCGGCTTCGGCCCGGTGCCCTTGGGCAGAACCCCAAGACGACGCGCCACTTCCGAATAGGCATCCGTCAGGCTGCCAAGGTCGCGACGGAACACGTCCTTGTCGAGCTTCTGGCCGGTTTCCATATCCCAAAGGCGACAGCTGTCGGGGCTGATCTCATCGGCAACCACAAGGCGCTGGAAATCGCCATCATACACCCGGCCGATCTCGATTTTGAAATCGACGAGCTTGATACCGACGCCATACATCACGCCCGACATATAATCATTCACCCGCAGCGCGAGGCCAAGGATATCGTCCATGTCCTGCTGGCTGGCCCAGCCAAAGGCGGCAATATGCTCTTCAGAGACCAGCGGATCGCCAAGCGCATCATCTTTATAGCAATATTCCACGATCGGGCGCGGCAGCTGCGTCCCTTCCTCAATACCAAGACGCTTTGAAAGCGAGCCAGCGGCAAAATTGCGCACGATGATTTCAAGCGGGATGATCTCGCAGGCCCGCACAAGCTGTTCGCGCATGTTAAGCCGCTTGAGAAAATGCGTCGGCACGCCGATCTGATTGAGGCCGGTCATGAAATACTCGCTCAAACGGTTGTTGAGCGCGCCTTTGCCGTCGATCACGTCCCGTTTCTCGGCGTTGAAGGCGGTTGCGTCATCCTTGAAGTATTGAATGATCGTTCCCGGCTCTGGGCCTTCGAACAGAACCTTGGCCTTGCCTTCGTAAATCTTCTTGCCACGCGCCATCTGGGATCGCTTTCTCCTGTCGCGGGGCCGACTCCCCGCCTGTCAGCGCCCTCTTAATCCATGCCCGGCCATGCCGCAAGCGCAGCCAGCCTCTTGCGGCGACGCATAGACCTGTGCAAGAAGGGCGCAACGCCAACATTTGCAAAGGGATTGATGCGGATGAGCACCTTTGACGACCGTGAAAACGCCTTCGAAAACAAGTTCGCCCACGACGAAGAGATGAAATTCAAGGCAGATGCACGCTGCAACAAGCTGCTGGGCCTTTGGGCGGCCGAGATGCTGGGTAAATCCGGTGACGAGGCCGAGGCCTATGCCAAGTCCGTCATCATCGCCGATTTCGAAGAAGCTGGCCATGAGGACGTGGTGCGCAAGGTCGCAGGCGACCTCGAAGGCAAGGCCGATGCCGACACCATCCGCGCCAAACGCGCCGAGCTGATGCTCGTCGCTCAGGAACAGGTGATGAACGAGGCCTGATCGCCCCGGCACCTGCCCGAAAGACGATGAAACGCGCGGGATGTCCTTGCGCGTTTTTTCGTACAAATTGAACCGTTAAGCGACGCTTCATGCCTCTGCCTTAGCCTCCCTTTCGGGATCGCACGGGGGAGAGACGCATGGCGGACGCACTGGCCAAGACAAAACCGCACATTATGGCAAGACATCTGGCGCGCCACGCGCTGACGGCGGGCATTCTTCTGGGCTGCGCCGCCCTGCTCTACCACCGCCTTGAAGGACTCGACATCGCCGCGCTTGGCGTGGCGTTTCGCAACGTATCGGCCCTGCAATGGACGCTGGCAACACTTGCCACGGGGCTGAGCTTCCTCGCCGTGGCGCGCTATGACGTTGTCGCGCACCGCCATTTTGCCACCGGCTGCTCCCCCACCCGCGCAACGCTGAGCGGTGCCACCGCCATCGCTTTGGGCCAAACACTTGGCGCCGGGGCCGTGGTCGGTGCCTTCGTGCGCTGGCGCATGATTCCGGGGCTGAGCCTCGCCGTGGCGGCCCGGATCTCTGTCTTTGTTGCCATTTCTTTCCTCGCTGCGCTGCTCGTGGTGCTGGCGTTGGCCGGGCTCTTCCTGCCGCATGCGCCTTTACCCTCCTGGGCCAGCCTGTTGATTCTCTGTGGTGCCATGGGGCTTGCCACCGCGGCCTTCCTGTCTCCCGAACTGCGCCTTGGCCGTCACCGCATCGCCCTGCCGAGCCTGCGGGCGCTCTGGGCGCTCTTCGTCCTCTGTCTTCTCGACACGGTGATGGCCGGGCTGGCGCTGCATATGCTTTTGCCCGACACCGTGGCGCTTCCCTTTGCGCTATTCCTGCCCGCCTTCCTTCTGGCGCTCGGCGCGGCAATCTTATCGGGCACGCCCGGCGGCGTCGGCCCCTTCGAACTGACGCTGCTTGCTCTTTTGCCGAGCGCGCCCGAGCCGGACCTCCTTGCCGCGATCCTCGCCTTTCGCATCGTCTATTACGCGCTCCCCGCTCTGCTCGCGGGGGCTCTGCTGTTGCGCCGCCAGCGTCTCGATGCTCCCACAGCGTCTATTCCAGCCCCGTTACATGCCCCCTCGCGGGCCGAACTTGGCGTGTTGCGTCAGAATGGCGGCGCCATTGAGAGCGTCGGTGCCGGACTCTGCGGCCTCGTGTCGACGGGTCAAACTCTGACTGCGCTTTTTGATCCCTCCGGTGCCCATGCCGGGGATCTTGCCAAACCGCTGCGCAGTCTGGCGCGCGACCGCAATCGCATCGCCTGCAAATACAAGATCACCGCCCGCCATGCCGCCCATGCCCGCCGCGCCGGGTGGGCCGTGCTACACGTGGCCGACGAGGCCATGATCGCCACCGCGCGCCATGATCTTCAGGGCTCCGCCTACCGCCAACTGCGCCGCAAGTTGCGCCATGCAGACTCGGCGGGCCTGCGCATCGAACGTGCAACCGCCCTGCCGCTTTCCGACATGGCCGCCGTCTCTGCTGCTTGGGAAGCGGCCCATGGTGGCGCGCGCGGCCTGTCTATGGGCCGGTTCGATCCGGCCTATCTTCGCGATCAAACCGTCTTTCTCGCTTTTCAGGGCGACCATCTGATCGGGTTCATCTCGCTGCACCGGGCCTCACATGAATGGTGCCTCGACCTGATGCGCGCCCTGCCCGACGCCCCCGACGGCACAATGCACGCCCTTGTGCACGCGGCTATCCTCGCCGCCCGCGTCGCCAAAGTCGAAACACTCTGCCTTGCCGCCGTGCCCGCTACCGCGCCTCGTGCCGGGCGTTTTGAAACCCGCCTGCGCGCTCTGACCGACCGCGCCGCCGGGGGCGCTGGCCTGCGCCAGTTCAAGGCGAGCTTCGCACCCCGCTGGCAGCCCCTCTACATGGCTGCCCCCACCGGCGCACAACTGCTCCTCGCTGCCTGTGATCTCGCCCGCGCCATCCGCTGCACATCGCACTCCGGCGATCTGCCGCTTCATAATGACTATGAGGAAAAACCCATTGCCCCGGCGGTTGCGTCGTGACATCTCTGCGCGCATCTTACGATTGACCTCCCATGGAGAGAGCGATGAGCAACGCACTGAGCAAGATGCTGGAAACCCGCGACTGGATCATGGCCGATGGTGCCACCGGCACCAACCTGTTCAACATGGGCCTCGAATCCGGCGACGCACCCGAACTGTGGAACGAGAAACATCCCGACCGCATCAAGAAACTCTATAGTTTCGCCGTCGATAACGGCTCGGACCTGTTCCTGACCAACTCCTTTGGTGGCAACTCTGCCCGCCTTAAGCTCCATGATGCAGGCCACCGCGCCCGCGAACTGTCGCGCATCGCCGCCGAGCTTGGCCGCGAAGTCGCCGACGCCGCTGGCCGCCCCGTCATCGTCGCAGGGTCCGTTGGACCGACCGGCGAAATCATGGAACCCGTAGGCGCACTCTCGCACGCCGCCGCCGTCGAAATCTTCCATGAACAGGCCGAAGGCCTCAAGGAAGGCGGCGCAGATGTGCTCTGGCTTGAAACCATCTCCGCCCCCGAAGAATACCGCGCCGCCGCCGAGGCTTTTGCCCTCGCCGATATGCCGTGGTGTGGCACCATGAGCTTTGACACCGCCGGACGCACCATGATGGGTGTCACCAGCCAGGACATGGTGCAGCTCGTCGAGAGCCTGCCCAACCCGCCGCTTGCCTATGGCGCCAACTGCGGCACCGGTGCTTCCGATCTCCTGCGCACCGTGCTTGGCTTTGCCGCCCAAGGCAACGAACGCCCGATCATCGCCAAGGGCAACGCCGGTATCCCGAAATATGTCGATGGCCATATCTGCTATGACGGCACGCCCGAGCTGATGGGCGAATACGCGGTCATGGCGCGCGATTGCGGCGCAACGATCATTGGCGGCTGCTGCGGCACCATGCCCGAACATCTCGCCTCGATGAAAGAGGCGCTCGAAACCCGCCCGCGCGGCCCCCGCCCAACGCTGGAGCAGATCGCCGATACGCTTGGCCCGTTCTCCTCTGCGGGCGATGGCACCGGCGAAGATGCCGCCGCTGCACCGGCCCGTCGTGGTCGCCGCCGTCGCGGATAATCCGCGCAAAACGCCGAAATCCTGAGCATTGCAAGGCCGTTCCCCCGGGGAGCGGCCTTTTTCACAGGGCCAAAACGTCGCATATTGACCTAGATCACGGCCCCCCTCTCAGGCTGACCCAGAGTAAAGAGGCACGTGTGAGTCAGGATTTGCCCTGCGCATGCCTGACCGCGCTGCGATTGCTGCCCCGCGCGATCCGGGCCTTTCCCGCCCACGCGCCAGACACCGAGAGGGAGAACGATATGAGTATCCTTTTTGAAAAAATGACCCCTGCGGCCCGTGATTTGGCCGAACACAAACTGCGTGCCGAGGGCATTCTCGCCCCCGATGCACCGCTCGAATATGCGTTCGAAGTCCTGCCGAGCGAGCGCGCCGCGCTTGAAATAGCCCGCGAAGCCTATGACGACAAGATCGCCGCCTGCCGCGATGATGACTGTCTCGCGACTTTGGCCATCGAAAAGGCCCGCTGCGTGCGCCGCGAATGCGCCGCGCTCTGAGCATTCAGAACAGCGCCGGTTGATCTGACGAGCCAAGCGGCACCTCGAAACGATCACACACCAGCGCCGGAAGGCGCCGGACCAATCCGTGTGTCTGCATGGCAAGCCGCGCCCGCGCGGCGATCATATCGGCATAGGCCCCCTCGCCGCGCATCCGCTTGCCAAAGGCCGGGTCATACGCCTTACCGCCATGCATCTCGCGCACCCGCGCCATGATCCGCGCCGCCCGCCCCGGAAATGCCTCGCCAAGCCACTCTTCAAACAACCCCGCAACCTCGCGCGGCAGGCGCAGCATGATCCAGCTCGCCGCGACGGCCCCTGCCTCCCGCGCCGCTGCGAACACCGCCTCTATCTCTGTATCGGTAAGCCCCGGCACCACCGGCGCCATCATCACGCGCACCGGCACACCGGCCTCCGACAAGGCCCGGATCGTTGCCAGTCTCCGTTTCGGCACAGGCACCCGAGGCTCCATCGCCCGCGCGATCCCGGCATCAAGCGTCGTCACCGACACCCCCACATGCACAAGCCCCTGCGCCGCCATCTCGCTCAAAATGTCGATATCCCGCTCAATCAGGCTCCCCTTGGTGACAATCGCCACCGGATGGCGAAAATCGCGCAAAACCTTGAGAATATCGCGCATGATCTCCTGATCGCGCTCCACCGGCTGATAGGCATCCGTGTTGGTCCCGATGGCAATCGGCGCCACATCATACCCCCTGCGCCGCAAGGTCCGCGCCAAAACCGCCGCCGCATTTGGCCGCCCGATCAATTTCGTCTCAAAGTCCAACCCCGGAGAAAGCCCAAGCCAGGCATGCGAGGGCCGCGCAAAACAATAAACGCACCCATGCTCACAGCCCCGATAAGGGTTTATCGAGCGATCAAAGGGCACATCGGGCGAGGCATTCCGCGTCAGGATCGTCCGTGCCACCTCAAGCCGTAAATCGGTGCGAAACCCGGCCCGCAATTCGGGAATATCCCACCCGTCCGAACATTCCTCACGCCCAAGATCAAACCGCCCGGCCTGATTGCTGATCGCCCCGCGCCCACGCCGCCGCTCGGCCTCAATCGCCGCGCCCTTGTCTTCGGTCTCGTCCTGCATGAGGGCAAATAAGAACATATAGTGAACATATGCAAGCAATCTCACAATCTGCATGAACAAGTTTCACATCACAGCGCCGAATTTTGTCGTTATAAGTCGGTCTCAGCATGAGCCATGTCGCAATTATGACAGTCCGATTCTGTCAAAATTTGCATTGCTGGATCAGGATCATACCGGCGGCGGCCGGCCAACAGAGGAACGCCCATGTCCGAAGAAGAAGACGACATCATCCTGTCCGAACTTGACGACGAAGAACTTGTCCAACAGATGTTCGACGACCTTTACGACGGTCTCAGAGAAGAGATCGAAGAAGGGGTCAATATCCTGATTGAGCGCAACTGGACGCCCTACAAAGTGCTGACCGAGGCGCTTGTCGGCGGCATGACGATCGTCGGAGCGGACTTCCGGGACGGCATCCTCTTTGTGCCCGAAGTGCTTCTGGCCGCCAACGCCATGAAAGGCGGCATGGCCATCCTCAAGCCGCTCCTCGCCGAAACCGGTGCACCGCGCGTCGGCAAAATGGTGATCGGCACCGTCAAAGGCGACATTCACGACATCGGCAAGAACCTCGTCTCTATGATGATGGAAGGCGCCGGGTTCGAAGTGGTCGATCTTGGCATCAACACGCCGGTCGAGGAATATCTCGATGCGCTCGCCACGGAAGAGCCCGACATCCTCGGCATGTCGGCCCTGCTGACCACCACCATGCCCTATATGAAGGTCGTGATCGACACGCTCGTCGAACAAGGCAAGCGCGATGATTATATCGTGCTCGTCGGTGGCGCGCCGCTCAACGAGGAATTCGGCAAGGCCATCGGCGCAGACGCCTATTGCCGTGACGCCGCTGTGGCCGTGGAAACCGCCAAGGATTTCGTTGGCCGCAAACACAACCAGATGAACGCCTGATCCTCCCTCGGGGACAAGGCGACCGGCCCGTCCGCCCCGCGCGGGCGGGTCGGTTTCGTTTCAGGAGACCGCCATGCAAGCCCCCTCTGACGAGATCCTGACCCGCGAGGGTCTGATCCCTGACAAACAAATCGGCAAGGTGCTTGTCATCGCCTGCGGCGCGCTGGCGCGCGAAATCATCGCCCTGCGCGAGGCCAATGGCTGGAATCATATCGCCCTGACCTGCCTGCCCGCGATCCTGCACAATCATCCCGAACGCATCACAGACGCCGTGCGCGCCGCCGTCGCCGAACACCGCACCGCCTATGACACGATCTTCGTTGCCTATGCCGATTGCGGCACCGGCGGCACGCTTCAGGCCGCCTGCCAAGAGATGGGCGTCGAGATGATCCGCGGCCCGCATTGCTATGCGTTCTTCGAAGGGCTCGACCGCTTTGCCGAAATCGCAGAGGACGAATTCGACGCCTTCTACCTGACCGACTTCTTGGTCCGGCAATTCGATGCCTTCGTCTGGCGCCCCATGGGCCTTGATCGCCACCCCGAGCTGCGCGACATGTATTTCGCCCATTACCGCAAACTCGTCTATCAGGCCCAGACCGACGACCCTGCCCTGACCGACAAGGCCAAAGAATGCGCCGACCGCCTCGGCCTCGCCTTTGAACGCCGCTTTACCGGATATGGCGATCTCGCAACGGCGCTTAACGCGCTATGAGCCGCACTATGTCTCGGCAAGGGTTCTGAAACAGGTCTCAAGCCTGTGCGCGCCATGGCACGGCGCAACCATGTCCCGCCCCATCGCCGCCAGAAAGAACAGCGTCGGCCCATGAACCCGGCGTGGCGTAACATAGGGCAACACCCCAAACGCCAGCTTTCGCAGCCCATCTGGGACAAACGTGATCCGGGCTGGCTTATGCAACACCTCGAAGGCAAGCTCGGCAAGTTCGCGGTGCGAAAACACCTCCGGCCCGCCCACATCGCACCATGCTCGCCCCGCTTGGGTGGCGTCTGCCGTGGCCTTTGCAAGATCCGCGCCGTGGATCGGATTGAACCCCCGCGCACCATTGCCAAAAAGCCAGACCCGCCCGCTCCGCGCCATATCAAGGATTTCCGCCATATCGGAAAAGAACCCCGTCGGCGCGATCACGGTCTCCGATACCCGTGACGCCTGCAACGCTGCCACAAAGTCGGATTTCGCCGCCACAAGCGGCACATTCTGCATCTGATCCGCATGAAACACATGGATATATGCAAACCGCTCTACCCCCGCCGCCTCCGCTTCGCGCAGAAGGTTGAGGTTGGCGCGATAATCGACCTCCTCATAGCCAAGCCCGTCTGCCTGTCGCGTGATCCCAAGCGCCGACACAACAATATCCGCGCCGTTCATCACCCCATGCAGCGACGCAGGATAGGTGGCCTCGGCAACCACGATATTGTCGGCCCGAAGCCCCTTGGCCCGCGCCACATCCCGCACCAATGCGGTGACGTAATAGCCGCGCCGCGAATATTCGGCACAAAGATAGCGCCCAAGATACCCCGTCGCGCCCGCGATAACTGCCTTTTTCATGTGATTTTCCTCGAATTCGGAACGCAAGACCCATCATCGGGGCCTTGCGTCGGGTCTTGGGATTAATGGTCCGGGCCTATTTCGGCCCGGCACCCTGCCGTGCCGGTCAAAAGCGCATGCAAGGCGCTAAACCGGCAGGCCCGCAGGGCAAGGAGGTTTGGCAAATTGCCTTGGGTGTTCATTGCCCCGCCCTACCCGACAACCGCATGGCCCCGGCCGCGCATACATTCGATGACGATGGCCTCGCGCCGGTCGCGCGCATTGACCCCGCCTGCGGCCGCGCCGGCCAGCGCCCCAAAGATCGCCCCGCCAAGCGCGTCGCCATCCTCATCCAGCTCGCCAAGAACCGCCCCGGCCCCCGCGCCTACGGCGGCTGCGCCGAGGGTTTTCTGGTCAAATTGTTTCTGATTGCGCGCCAGCGAACGACAGGCGTTCAGGTCGCTATGATACTGCGGATTCGGCGTCCCATCGACGACCGGCGCATAGCCGCCGCCAGAGCCCGAACAAGCCGCAAGCGCCCCGGAAAGGGCCAAGGTTACAAGTGCAATAGGTTTCATATCTTATCTCTCTCGATCTTGTCTGATGCGAGAGAGATACGCCCTACAATGCACCTGCGGCATGACCGCAAGTTTCAGAAAATTGACATCTGGTATCAATCGCCGCGCAACACCTACCCAAGCGACGCGAGATAGGCCGTTGGGCTATGCCCGGTCCAGCGCCGAAAGGCCCGCACAAAAGACGAAGCCTCGGAAAATCCAAGCAAATACGCCGTTTCATTGACCGAGGCCTTGCGCGCCTCAAGATAATCAAGCGCCATGCGCTTGCGCAGGTCATCATGGATTTCGGCAAAGCTCGCGCCTTCTTCCTTGAGGCGGCGATAAAGCGTCTGCCGGCTCATCGCCAACCCATGCGCAATATCCTCCATCGAAAGCGATCCCTCATGCAGATGCGGTAAAATCTGCGCCTCAACGCGGGCGCGAAAATTCCCGGCCCGCCGCAGCCGCTCCATAAGCGCATCGGCATGGCGTGCAAAAACCCCAAACGCATAGGCATTTCCCGGCTCAAACCCGGACGCCGGCGTGAGCCAGATCGGATCAATTCGGATCGCATTGCGCGCCGCATTGAACCGCACCGGCACCCGAAACAGCTCGGGATAAGCCTCTATATGCGGCGGCGGCGCGTGGCGGACCTCCATTTCGATGGCAAATCGTTGCCCCGGAAAGGATCGACGAAACTCGCTGATGAACCGCGCCAAAGAGGCCTCAATACCGATATATTGCTCTTTCGGGGCGTTCATATGGTCAATGATCCAAACCCCCGTCGCATCCTCGCGCAGTTCATAGCGATCCGCCCTTTCGCCCGGTGCCACATCCGAGATGAGATGCAGATACCGGTTGAGCTGATCTATGGAATGAGCCAGCGACGCCGAATGATGCACGATCTGTCCCACGATCGACATGGTTTCGAGCCGGGTTTCAAACGTATGGCGCAACAGGATCGCCGTATCCCCTGTCTCGCGGATCGCCGCCGCAATCAACGCCTGATAGGCCGCCACGGGGATGCGATTGTCCTGCTCCGCCAGATCGTCTTCGCCCAAGGACGCCGCCCGCATCAATACCGCGCGATCGGCCCCGCAGCCTTGTGTAAACGCAAGAAACGCCGCCGCGAACCCGGCCGCCATGCTCGGTTCGGCCATGAAGACTTACCCCGCATCCATGGTGACCACACCGCCGCAGGATACCTTCGTATTGCTACGAGCCGTAATTTCAGCGCGCAGTGCGGCCTCATTCTTGAACGTCAGATCAAATTTGACCATCGGTTCGCCCGTTGCATCGCGCGGCGCGGCGACCGAAAAGAACTGCTCTATGGCAGACTTGGCATGGTCAATGATCTCGGGATCATAAAGCAAAACATCGCGCGTGCAGCCATTGACCTCTGCTTGCTCGGCCTTGGCGACAGGGCGCATATTCTTCTCTTCATCAAACAAGGCAATCTTGCTCACCACCTTCTCCTGCTCCGAGATGACTTCCCCCACCCCCAAAGGCTCAAGCGCAGGCAGTTCGCCGGAGATCAACACGCCCTCCTCGGAATAGGTCTCGCCCACACCATCCAGTGTCGTCCAATCAAAGCCGGTGAAATCAACGCCGACCCGGCTCTTGTAAATCCACTGCATCAGGAAAACCGCGTTGTTGTCGTTACCAAGCCCCTTTTTGACAACAATGATCGAATTCGCAGACCGGTTTTCCGCAACCTGAACAATGCTCTGAAGCGTGGGGGCCTGCACTCTGGCCAGAAACGAACTAGGCATGCCGTTTGTCTTCAAATCATAGACATAAAACCCAAGCCCGCCCAATACGACGGCAAGCACAATCACCAATAGTCGTTCCATCAAAATATCCTTCCAAATAGGGGCCCCGCAGACAGGCCCGCCCACGAGATGTTTCAATAGGGATAGTTTACATGAAAACGATCAAAGCGGAAAACGCGTTGCGCGGCAAAGCGTTTCTCAGACCAGCGACGTGACCCAAAGGATCGTTGCATCCTCATCCGAGACCGACACCACGTTATGCCCCATCGACGCGTCGTAATAGGCGCTATCGCCGCGGCGCATCTCAACCGGCTCATAGAACTCCGTATAAAGCCGGATCACACCCGTCAAAACGTAAAGGAATTCCTCACCATCATGGCGCACCCAGCCGTCAAATTCCTCCATCGTGCGCGCCCGCACCCGCGCGCGGTATGGCAACATGGATTTCTTGGTGAGCGTCTCGGCCAAAAGCTCATGCTCGTAGGTTGTCGTCGCCTGTAACACGCCCTCGCCGGATTTCACCACCGACATACGCCCGTTGACCTGCGTCTTGCGTGGCGGGGTAAAAAGCTGCGGCACCGAAATCTCAAGCCCCACGGCAAGCTTCTTAAGTGCCTCATAGGTGGGCGACATCTGCCCGTTCTCGATCTTCGAAAGCGTCGAACGCGCCAACCCGGCCTCCCGCGCCGCCTGTTCAAGCGTCCAATGCCGCGCCTTGCGCAGCTCGCGCACGCGCAGCCCGAGGTCAAGCGGCTCGGCCAGTTCCTGCTGCCCGCTTTCGCGCGCCACACGGATGAGGCTCTTGGGGTCTTTGTCTGTCATGGACCGTATTTATAGCGCTGCCGCCCCCCCTTGCAACCGCATCCCTGCAGGCCTACCAAGACGCCATGCAGTCCCTCTTCGATCTTGGCGCTTCTGCCCCCGCCCCGTCTCCCTTCAACATGGCCGCTCATGTGCTCGCCCATGCGGCCCGCCTTGCTGACAAACCCGCGCTTTTGGTGATGGCGCCGGACGGGGCCGAAAGCTGGAGCTATGGCGAGATCGAATCCGCTGTGCGCGGCACTGGCACCGGGCTTTTGCAGGCTGGCCTCAAACCCGGCGATGTTGTCCTCATGCGCCTTGGCAACAACGTGGAATTTCCCATCGCCTACCTCGGGGCCATCGCCGCAGGGCTCGTCCCGGTGCCGACCTCGTCGCAACTGACCGCGCCCGAGGTGGCCAAGATGGTGGCGGAACTCTCCCCCCGCGCAATCCTGCGCGATCCGGCGATTGCCTGCCCCGAGACGCCCGAGCTTCCGCAGATCGACACCAAAGCGCTCGACGCCATGCGCGTCCTGCCGCCCTGCGCCTATGACATGGGCGATCCCGACCGCCTCGGCTATATCATCTACACTTCCGGCACCTCCGGCAGCCCGCGTGCTGTCTGCCATGCGCACCGCGCCATCTGGGCCCGGCAGATGATGCATGAGGGCTGGTATGGGCTGCACGAATCCGACCGCCTTATGCATGCCGGCGCCTTCAACTGGACCTTCACCCTCGGCACCGGCCTCATGGACCCCTGGTCCGTCGGCGCAACGGCCCTCATCCCCGCCAAAGGCCTCGATTTTCACGCCCTGCCGGGGCTTCTCGCCGCGCATAAGGCAACCATCTTTGCCGCCGCGCCGGGCGTCTATCGCAAGATCCTCTCGGATCACCCCGACATTCACCTCCCCGATCTGCGCCATGGCCTGACCGCCGGGGAAAAACTTTCTGAGACCACCCGCGAAGACTGGTTCGACGCCACCGGCACCGCCCTCTACGAGGCTTACGGCATGTCCGAGTGTTCAACCTTCATCTCGGCAAGCCCCTCCGCCCCGGCCCATCCCCATACCCTTGGCCGCCCGCAAGAAGGCCGCCGCATCGCCATCCTTGGCGAAGACGGCGCCCCGGTTCCGATCGGCGAAGAGGGCACCATCGCCATCTCGCGCCGCGATCCCGGCCTCATGCTCGGCTACTGGAACGCCCCCGAAGAAACCGCCGCCCGCTTTAGCGGCGACTGGTTCCTGACCGGCGACCGCGGCACCATGGCCGAGGATTTCTATATCGCTTACGCCGGCCGCAATGACGACATGATGAACGCCGGTGGCTTCCGCGTCTCGCCGCTTGAGGTCGAGGCCGTGCTCTCACGCCACCCCGGAATCGAGACCGTCGCCGTGACCGACGTCGAGGTCAAAACCGACACCCGCATCATCGCCGCCTTCTACACCGGCCCTGCCGCGCTCGACGAGGCCGAACTCTCGGCATTTGCCGCCGAGCGTCTGGCACGTTACAAACAACCCCGGCTGTTCCGTCACATGGAGACGCTGCCCACAAACCCCAACGGCAAGCTCAGCCGCCGCGCCCTGCGCGACAGTTTCAAGGCCACGACATGACCAAACTCGATATCCTCTCCGATCCGATCTGCCCCTGGTGCTATATCGGCAAAATCCGCCTCGAAAAGGCGCTCGCCGAAGTGCCGGATCATCCCTTCACAATCGAATGGCACCCGTTTCAGCTCAACCCCGACATGCCGCGCGACGGCATGGATCGGCGCGCCTATCTTGAGGCCAAATTTGGTGGCAAGGAAAACGCCGTCAAAACCTATGCCGAGATCGACGCCCACGCCCGCGAAGAAGGCATCGAACTCGACTTTGCCGCGATCCAACGCACCCCCAATACGCTCGACGCCCACCGCCTGATCCACTGGGCCGGGATCGAGAACAAACAAGGGGCGGTCGTGGATGCGCTCTTTGCCGCCTATTTCCGCGAGGGACGCGATATTGGCGACTCCGAAGTCCTCTGCGACATCGCCGATAGCGTCGGGCTCGACGCCGCTGTGACCGCACGCCTCTTGCAAACTGACGAAGATGTCGAGATGATCCAACGCCGTGATGCCCATAGCCGCGAAATGGGCGTCACCTCGGTGCCGACTTTCATCGTCGCCAACCAACATGCCGTCCCCGGCGCGCAACCGACCGATCTCTGGATCCGGGTCATTTCCGAACTGAAGGAGCAGCAGGCCGCAGAATGACCCCCGCAGAACGCCTCCTGCAATTGTTGATCCTGATTGCCCCGACCATTGGTGTCGGCACGGTGTTCTTTCGCTTTGTCGAAGGCTGGAGCTGGATCGACGCCTATTTCTTCTCGGTCATCACCCTCTCGACCGTCGGCTATGGCTCCCTTGTGCCCGCCACCGAGGCGGGAAAAATCGGCGCTACGGTATTTATCTTCTTCGGCCTCGGCATCTTTGCCTATGTGATTCAACAATTCGGCAAGATGTCCGCCGAAAAGCAGGCGGCGCATTCCGAATGGCTCATCGCCCGGCTCGGCCATCACAAGGCGCATCACGAGCCCCATGCCGATAACGCCGATACCCAACCCGATCACGACCATCACCCGCCCGCCGCAAACCAGTAATACTATCGTGACAAGGCTTTCTCTTTCCGGCTGCCGGGGCTAAGGGAGTCCCATAGCCCTAGTTCGAGTCTCTCATGTCACGCTTGCCCATTTCGCGCACCGAATTCATCGCCCTTTGCGCGATGATGTTTGCCACCATTGCCTTTTCCATTGATGCAATGCTCCCCGCCCTCCCCGAGATCGGCCGCGAACTCAGCCCCGACAACCTCAACCGCGCCCAGCTCATCCTGACAAGCTTTGTCCTCGGCATGGGGCTGGGCACGCTCTTTGCCGGGCCTCTCTCGGATGCTTTTGGCCGTAAGCGGGTTCTGATCGCGGGGGCGGTGCTCTATTCGCTCTGCGCCTTTGTCGGCTGGCAGAGCGAAAGCCTCGAACTGGTCCTTGCCGCGCGCCTCTTCCAAGGCATCGGCGCCGCAGGCCCGCGCGTCGTCACCCTCGCCATTATCCGCGATCTCTTCTCGGGGCGCGAGATGGCACGGATCGTGTCTTTTGCGATGATGATCTTTACCATCGTCCCTGCCATCGCCCCGACCCTCGGTGCCGGGATCATCGCTTTTTCCGGCTGGCGCGGTATTTTCCTCGCCTTCATCCTGTTCTCAACGATCACCGTCTTCTGGGTCGGGGTGCGCCTGCCTGAACCCCTCGCCCCCGAAGAACGCCGCCCCCTGCGCCTCTCGCTGCTCTGGGAGGGCCTGAAGGAAATGATGCGCCTGCCCGTGGTGCGCGCGTCCGTCATCGTCCAATGCTTTAGCTTTGCCGTCCTCTTCGCCACCATCTCCTCGGTGCAGCAGATCTATGACATCACCTTCGGGCGCGGCGACGAATTCCCCTATTGGTTCGGCGGCATCGCGCTTCTTTCCGGGTCGGCAAGCTTCCTCAACGCCCGGCTCGTGATGCGCCTCGGCATGCGCTATATCGTGACTGTCGTCGTCGGGGCGCAGGTGATCCTCGCCGCGCTGATGATCCTTGCCGACCTGACCCTGCCCGTCGGTACGCTACTCTTTGCGGTCTTCCTGATCTGGAAAACCACGATCTTCTTTCAGGTTGGTCTTTCCCTCGGCAATCTCAACGCCATGGCGATGGAACCGCTCGGCCATATGGCCGGCACCGCCGCCTCCGTGATGGGCGCGATTGCAACCGTGGTTGGTGCCGCTCTGGCCGTGCCCATTGGCCTCGCCTTCAACGGCACGCCTCTGCCGCTGGCGCTTGGCGTCTGCGCCTATTCCATTGCCGGGTTTGCCGCCATGCTCTGGATGCGCCGCGCCGAACGATTCAGCGACTGAGCCATAGGTTAACAGAACCACGCCCGCCGAAATCCGCACCACCGCGATACAGACGCAATACCGACGTGATACCGACGTGGGTTTTCGCCGTTAACCTTTCTTGGTTCTCTTCTTTTCGGCGATGAGTTTCTCAGCAAGATCACGGGCAATCGCAAAGGCCCCTTTGATCTTGTCGCTGTCCTTCTTCCAGTCCCGTCGCACCACGATCTTGTTGTCCTTGACCTTGGCCAAACCGTCCTGCGCCTGGATGAATTCCACAAGCCCCTGAGGCGAGGCGAACTTGTCGTTGTGGAACTGGATCGTCGCGCCTTTGGGCCCGCCATCAAGCTTGGAAATCCCGGCGCGCTTACACATGTCCTTGATCCGAACAACAAGGAGCAACGTATTGACCTCCTTGGGCAATTTCCCAAATCGGTCGATCAATTCTGCGGCAAATCCTTCAAGCTCCACCTTGCTATGCAGCCCGCTCAACCGGCGATAAAGCCCAAGGCGCACATCCAGGTCCGGCACATATTTTTCGGGAATAAGAACCGGCACCCCAAGGTTGATTTGCGGGGCCCATTGCTCGTCCGCTTCCGTGAGCCCCTCCATCTCGCCGGACTTGATCTTGGCAATCGCCTCCTCAAGCATCGACTGATAAAGCTCATAGCCCACATCGCGCATCTGACCCGACTGTTCCTCGCCAAGGAGGTTGCCCGCCCCGCGAATATCAAGGTCTTGAGATGCAAGGGTAAATCCGGCCCCAAGCGTATCAAGAGATCCCAAAACCCGAAGCCGTTTTTCCGCCGCCGGCGTCAATTTCGCCCGTGGTTTCGTCGTCAGATAGGCATAGGCCCGCGTCTTGGAACGGCCCACCCGTCCCCGGATTTGATAGAGCTGCGACAGGCCAAACATATCCGCCCGATGCACCACCATCGTATTCGCCGTCGGAATATCGAGCCCCGATTCAACAATCGTCGTCGCCAACAGGACGTCATATTTACCGTCGTAAAAGGCGTTCATGCGATCATCCAACTCGCCCGCCGCCATCTGACCATGCGCCACAACGAAACTGACCTCCGGCACGTGATCGCGCAAAAACGCTTCAATATCAGGAAGATCACTGATCCGCGGCACAACATAGAAACTCTGCCCGCCCCGGTAATGCTCCCTTAACAGCGCCTCGCGTATGGTCACCGCGTCGAATTCGCTGACATAGGTGCGGATGGCAAGACGGTCGACCGGCGGTGTGCCAATAATCGAAAGATCCCGCACCCCCGAAAGCGACAGTTGCAGGGTGCGCGGGATTGGCGTCGCTGTCAGGGTCAACACATGCACGTCCGAGCGCATCTGCTTAAGCCGCTCTTTATGGGCCACGCCGAAATGCTGTTCCTCGTCGATAATGAGGAGGCCGAGATTTTCAAACCGGATCGATTTTGCCAAAAGGGCGTGCGTTCCGATGACAATATCCACTGTGCCACGCGATATGCCCTCGCGGGTTTTTTCCGCTTCCTTGGCTGTAACAAAACGGGACAAAGCCCTGACTTCTAATGGAAATCCCCGGAATCTTTCCTTGAACCCCTTGGCGTGCTGCCGCGCCAAAAGCGTCGTTGGCGCAATCACTGCAACCTGCATTCCCGCCATCGCCGCCACAAAGGCCGCGCGCATCGCGACCTCGGTTTTGCCAAACCCCACATCGCCACAGACAAGCCGGTCCATCGGCGTTCCCGATCCAAGATCGCCAAGCACATCCTCAATCGCCCGAAGCTGATCCTCGGTTTCCTGATAGGGGAACCGTGCCGAAAACTCCTCCCAGGCGTGATGCTGCGGCTCCACGACCGGCGCCTTACGCAACGCCCGCTCCGCCGCAACCCGGATGAGCCGGTCCGCCATCTCGCGGATACGCTCCTTGAGCTTGGCCTTCTTCGCCTGCCATGCCCCCCCGCCAAGGCGATCCAAAAGCCCCTCGTCATGGCCGTATTTCGACAAGAGTTCGATATTCTCGACCGGAAGGTAAAGCTTTGAACTCTCTGCATATTCAAGGCTCAGGCACTCATGCGCCGCGCCCGCCGCCGTGATGACCTCAAGCCCGTGATAGCGCCCGATCCCGTGATCCACATGCACCACAAGATCGCCCGGCGCGAGGCTCTGCGCCTCAGTAAGAAAGTTCTCCGCCCGCCGTTTCTTGCGCGGTGCCCGGATGAGCCGGTCGCCAAGCACATCTTGCTCGGAAATGACCGTCATCCCCGGCGTTTCAAACCCGTGCTCAAGCGCCCAAACCGCAAGGTATAGCCCGCTCTTGCCGATCCGCGCCGCATCCGTCACGGCAATGGTCTCGGCAAGCCCCTCATCCTCGATCAATCCCATGAGACGCTCGCGCGCCCCTTCGGAATAAGACGCAACAACCACCGGCCCCTCGGGGAGTTTCTTGCGGATATGGTCGGCGAGGGCTTTGAAAAGGCTAATGCTTTCCTGCTGTCGCTCCGGCGCAAAATTGCGCCCGATCCGCCCGCCTGCATCAATCGCGCCGGGGCCAGAGGCCTGCGGCAGCGGCTTGAACCTCAGCACCCGCCGCCCTTCGACAACCGCCTCCCAGGCATCATCCTCGATGTAGAGAAGATCCGGCGGCACGGGCTTATACACCGTATCAAGCCGCGCCTTCTGCTCCAGCGCGAGACGCCGAGTCTCATATTGGTCCTCGACCATTTCCCAACGCGAAAGACGGGCGGCATCCACCTGATCGTCAAGGGAAATCACGGCTTTGGGCAGGTAGTCAAACAAGGTTTCAAGGCGTTCATGGAAGAACGGCAGCCAATGTTCTACCCCCTGATGCTTGCGCCCTGCGCTCACCGCCTCATAGAGCGGATCATCCGTCCCCGCCGCGCCAAACTCGATCCGGTAATTCTGCCGAAACCGTCGAATGGCCGCCTCATCAAGGATCACCTCAGAGACCGGCGCAAGCTCAATGAAATCAAGCTTTTCTGTTGTGCGCTGCGTCGCCGGATCAAACCGCCGCGCCCCATCAAGCACATCGCCAAACAGATCGAGCCGCACCGGCCCGCCGTCGCCCGGCGGATAAATGTCGATAATCCCGCCGCGGACCGCGTAATCCCCCGGCTCCATCACTGTCGGGGCCTGCACAAAGCCCATACGCACAAGGAATGCCCGCAGCGCCTCTTCGTCGATCTGATAGCCGACCCGCGCGGTAAACGCCGCCTCGCGCAAAACTTCGCGCGCCGGAATCTTTTGGGTCGCGGCATTGAGCGTGGTCAGGAGAATGAACTTCTCCGGCATCCCATGCACCAACCCCGCCAAGGTCGCCATGCGCGCCGCCGAGATGTCGGCATTGGGCGACACCCGGTCATAAGGCAGGCAATCCCAACCGGGAAAATGCAACACCGGCATATCCGGGCGGAAAAACGCAAGCGCCGCCCTCAGGCTCGCCAGCCGCTTATCATCACGCGCCACATGCAGGACTGGCCCGCCGGATTTCTCGACCTCATCAAGGATCAGGCGCGCATCATACCCCTCCGGGGCACCGCCAACGGTGATATGTTGGGTCATCAGATGTGCTCCTGCCCCGGGTTAGCCGAGGGGCGACGAATGGAAATTCTGGTACATGCCCCAGAGCGCAGTGACGAAAATCGACACCATCCCAATGAGTTGCACGTAAATTCTATGGCGTGCGAGACGTTTGTGAAGCAGCTCTCCGCTGGCCTCTTCCTGCTGAATTCGGGCCGCTGTCGAGAGGCTCAGAAGCCCGACAAAGGACATCGGAAACATAAGCAGGAACACCGCTTGGGCAAATTCGATATTGTAAAAGAACCCCGTCACGGCAAGCCCCGTCAGAACGAAACAAGCAAAGGACAAGAGCCAAAGCCCCGACACCCGCCCGATATAGAGCAGACGATTGGTGTTGATCCGCACCATGTCTTCAAGGTCGATCTCGCTCTGCCCGCCGACCCGCTTGGCTCGTAAAACCATGTCAAAAGGCACGCCAAGCACCCAATGGCTGGTCGAGGACCACATCACAGCAAGCGCAATCCAGAACCAAAGGTTCGAAAAGCTGCGCATATCGATGACTTCGAAAACGAGTTGATGCCAGTTCAAAATTACTGCCTCTGTCGGATCGCTCCCGACATAACCCGGCTTTTCGGCAATTCCTAGCCTTGAGATGCGGGAAAATCCATGGCACCCCTTTGTGACCGCAAAATGAGGATCATCATGAGCCATTCGCCCGCCGCATTCCCTGCCGCCCGCCTGCGCCGCACCCGTCAATCTTTGGCCGTGCGCGGCCTGGTGCGGGAAAACACACTGTGCGTTGATGATCTCATCTGGCCCGTTTTCGTCCGCGACGGGGAAGGCGTCGAGGAACCTGTGGAGTCCATGCCCGGCGTGATGCGCCGTTCGGTCGACAAGATCGTTGAGGCCGCCCGCGAAGCGGCTGATCTTGGCATCCCGGCGATCTGCCTGTTTCCCTATACCGATCCGGCGCTGAAGACCGAAGATTGCGCCGAAGCATGGAACCCCGACAACCTGTCAAACCGCGCCACCCGCGCCATCAAGGCCGCCGTGCCCGAGATCGCGGTGATGACCGATGTGGCCCTCGACCCCTATAACATTAACGGCCATGATGGCTTTGTGAAGGATGGCAAGATCCTCAATGACGAAACCGTCGAGGCCCTTGTAAAACAAGCCCTGTCGCAGGCCGAGGCCGGGGCCGACATCATCGGCCCGTCGGATATGATGGACGGCCGCATCGGTGCCATCCGCGAGGCGCTCGAAACCTCGGGCCATGCGGATGTGATGATCCTCTCTTATGCCGCGAAATACGCCTCGGCCTTTTATGGCCCGTTCCGCGATGCGGTCGGTGCCTCCGGCGCGCTCAAGGGCGACAAAACCACCTATCAGATGGACCCCGGTAACTCCGACGAAGCCCTGCGCCTTGTCGGGCGCGACCTTGATGAAGGCGCGGATATGGTCATGGTGAAACCCGGCATGCCCTATCTCGACATCTGCCGCCGTGTGAAGGATCGCTTCGGCGTGCCGACCTACGCCTACCAAGTCTCGGGCGAATACGCCATGATCGCGGGCGCGGCGCAGAATGGCTGGATCGATGGCGACAAGGCCATGATGGAAAGCCTCCTGTGCTTCAAGCGCGCGGGCTGTGACGGCATCCTGACCTATTTCGCCCCTGCCGTGGCCCGCAAACTCGCCAAGCAGTAACTCGCCGACATTTCGCGCGATCCTAGTGACAGCGCGCCGCGCTGCCCCTATACTCCTGCGCAATAGACCGGCAAACCCGGCACATCCCGAGCAGCAGCATTGAACAGGCCAATCATGACGCATTTGAACAGACGTAGCTTTACCCTCGCCGGTCTCGCCGGCATGGGCCTCACCGCCGCTTGCGGCAACGGCATCGGCTCCAACGGTGCCCAGGAAATCGACGCCCGCGTCGATAACACGCTGGACTATCTCTATTCGAACTACCCCAACGCGGCCGACCTCGCCGAGAAATCGGTGGGTGTGCTGGTCATGCCAGTGGTCACCGAAGCGGGCTTTGGTTTTGGTGGCGGCTATGGGCGTGGCGCGTTGCGGGTCAATGATACCACCGTTGATTATTACTCTGCCACCAAAGGCAGCTTTGGCCTCCAGATCGGTGCCCAGCAGTATGCCCATGTGCTGTTCTTCATGACCGAAGGCGCGCTCTCCGAATTCCGCCGTTCAAGCGGCTGGGCCGCAGGGGCCGACCTCAAATATGTGGTCTCTGACGAGGGCGGCATGCTCAAGGCCGATACAACCACCGTGTTGGCCCCGGTCATCGCCGTGATCTTCGGACAGGCCGGGTTGCATGTTGGTGCCACGCTGGAAGGCGTGAAATATAGCCGCATCATCCCCTGATCCGCTGAACATCACCGAAGATATCCCCTATCTGCGGCGCGGGGCCGATAGCCTCGCGCTCGACCTCTATCAACCGGATACCCCGGCGCGCGCCACGGTGCTCTTTGCCCATGGCGGCGGGTTCTACAAAGGCCAGCGCCGCGACAGACGGGTGACACGACTGGCCGCGCGGCTTTGTGATGAGGGCTATGCCATGGCCTCGGCAAGCTATCGCCTCAACACACCGCTCTCAGCCTTCCCCCCGGATGAACAAGCCACGATCTCGGCCCATCAGACCCGTAGCGCCCGTGCCGGAATGATCCTCGCCCCGCGCCTCATGGGCCCCGCCTATGAAGCCGCCCGGCGCGATCTCGGTGCGGCCATCGGTTTCCTGCGGGCCGAGCGCGAATCCCTTGGACTTGGCGCCGGCAAGGTCATGATGATTGGCGTATCCGCTGGCGGTATCGCGGGCCTGTCGCTCGCCTTCCCGCCGCGCAATCTCCCGACCTGCCCCGCGCCGGATGCGCTATTAACCCTTGCCGGAGCCATGATTCAGCCGTGGCGGATTACCTCCGATGCACCGCTCTGCCTGATGCTGCATAGCGTGGTGGACAAGATCATCGCGCCGGAAAACACCGCCCTTGCCGCGCACCGGGCCAAGACCACAGGCGCGCCACTGCGGGCTCTCAGTTGCGCACGCGAAGGCCATAACGCCCCCGTCCACGCCCTCTTCGAAGACGCGGACGATAACGGCATCCCCTATTGGACGCATATGCTTGATCTATTTGAGGCCGCGGCCTAGCCCATTGCGTTCAATCGCTTGATAAGGCTCGACGTATCCCAACGCCCGCCGCCAAGCTTCTGCACATCCTTGTAAAACTGATCGACCAGCGCCGTGACCGGCAGGCTCGCGCCTGTCTCGTTCGCCGTTGCAAGGCAAATCCCAAGATCCTTGCGCATCCAATCCACGGCAAAACCATGTTCGAAATGATCGTCAGCCATGGTCTCGTGGCGATTGACCATCTGCCAGCTGCCCGCCGCGCCACCTTGGATCACATCGACCACCGCCCGAATATCAAGCCCTGCTTTCTCGGCGAAATGCAGCCCCTCGGAGAGACCCTGCACAAGCCCCGCGATACAGATCTGGTTGACCATCTTCGTCAACTGACCCGCGCCGCTCTCGCCAAGGCGTTTGATCGTGCGGCCATAGGCCTGCATGATCGGCTCCGCCGCCTCATAGACCGCCGCATCACCGCCGCACATGATCGACAGGATGCCATTTTCGGCTCCCGCCTGTCCGCCCGAAATCGGTGCGTCGACAAAAGCGATGCCCTCTTCCTTGCCCGCCGCATATAGCTCGGCCGTAACCTTGGCCGAAACGGTGGTGTGATCGACAAGGATTGTCCCTTCGCCCATACCTTCAAACGCGCCGTTCTCTCCGGCGCACACCATGCGCAAATCGTCATCATTACCGACACAGGTCATGACGAATGCTGCACCCGTCGCCGCCTCTTTCGGCGTCGCGCCCATGGCCCCGCCATGTTCCTTGACCCAAGCCTCGGCCTTGGCCGTGGTGCGATTGTAAACCGTGACCTCGTGGCCTGCCGCCTGAAGGTGTCCCGCCATCGGGTATCCCATCACGCCGAGACCGAGAAATGCGATTTTTGCCATTTGGTTTCCCTCCCCAAGTTCTTGTCATAGTCTTTGTCCTGTCCCAAGACAGAGATGACAAGCCGAAATTCGGGAATCGCGATATGAGTAACCTCTTTCAATGGCTGGTGCGCCTTGCCGGTGCACTGTTTATCCTCGCCGCACTGGCTGTGGGGATGATCTATTATCTCGCCTCCCGCTCGCTACCGGATTACGATAAAACGCTGGCCACGCCCGGCCTTTCCGCCCCGGTCGAGATCGTGCGCGATAACGCCAACGTGCCGCACATCTTTGCCCAAGACGACGAAGACGCCTATTTCGCCCTCGGCTATGTCCATGCACAGGACCGGCTCTGGCAGATGGTGATGCTGCGTCGCACCGCGCAAGGCCGGCTCTCGGAACTATTTGGCGCCTCCACCGTCAAGATCGACTCGCTCCTGCGTCGCCTCGATATTTATCCGCTCTCCGTGCAATCCGTGCAGGCTCAGGACGCCCGCGCCCTTGCCGTGCTGCGCGCCTATGCCCGTGGCGTCAACGCCCGCATCGACGAGATCAACCGCGATTCTCTTGGTCGTGGCGCGCCGGAAATGTTCCTGTTCCCCTCCTCCATCGCCCCGTGGCAGCCCGCCGATTCCATCGCGGTGCAGAAACTCATGGCGCTGCAACTCTCCGGCCACCTCTCTTCCGAAGTGCTACGCGCGCAAGTCTCTTTGCAGCTTCCCGACGAGGTGCGTCTCTCCGACATCCTGCCCGACGCGCCCGGCACCGGTATCGCCGCACTGGCCGATTATGCCGCGCTCGTACCCGGCGATCTTCCGCGCTATGCCAAGGCCTCCAAAGCCCCCAAACACCCGCTCTCTCCCGTCCCCGAACGCGGCCTTGCCGGAGCTTCCAACGCTTGGGCCGCTTCGGCCAAACGCTCGGCCACAGGCGGCACGCTTTTGGCCAATGACCCGCATCTCGGCCTGACGGCCCCCGCAATCTGGTATCTTGCACGGCTTGATCTCGCCCATGGCGGCGTGATCGGCGGCACCATCCCCGGCATGCCCGTGATCCTTGCCGGGCGCTCGAACCGGCTTGGCTGGGGCCTGACATCCTCTTATCTCGACGATCAGGATGTCTTTATCGAGGAACTGAACCCCGCCAATCCCGAGGAATATCGCACACCGGACGGGTTCAAACCCTTCGTAACCCGCAAATCCATCATCACAATCAAGGGCGCGGAACCCCTGACCCTGACTCTGCGCTGGACAGAGAACGGCCCTGTCCTACCCGGCAGCCAGTTCAACCTCGCCTCGATCACCCCCAAAGGCCACGTGGCCGCCCTCGGCTGGACCGCGCTTTCGGCGCGCGACACCTCCATCAGCGCCGCAATCGGCCTGATGTATGCCGCCAATGTCAACGAGGCCATCGCCGCCGCCGAACCCTATCTCGCGCCGTCGCAAAACCTGACCCTCGCCGACCGCGACACCATCGCGCTCAAGACCATCGGGGCCATGCCCCGGCGCAACGACGCCCACCAGAGCAAAGGCCGCCTGCCCTCCCTTGGCTGGCGCGCCGAAAACCGCTGGCAGGGCCGCCTGCCCTATGCCGCCAATCCGCTCTTCCTGTCGCCGCGCGGCGGGATCGTCGGCAATAGCAACAATAAGATGGTGGACCGCCCCTTCCCGCTGCATGTCTCCTATCTTTGGGGCGACAGCCAACGCATCAACCGCTGGCAACGCCTCATGCAGGGCCGCGAAGTCCATACCCGCGATAGCTTTGTCGAGGCGCAGCTCGACACCGTGAGCTATACCGCCCGCTCGCTCCTGCCCCTTGTCGGGGCCAATCTCTGGTTCACCGGCGACACCGCCCCGGACGGCACCCCCGAACGCCAACGCCAACGCGCCCTTGCGCTTCTGGCCGAATGGAACGGCGAGATGAATGAACATCTCCCCGAACCGCTCCTCTACGCCGCTTGGATGCGGGCCTTGCAAAAGCGCCTGATTCAAGACGATCTCGGGCCGCTCGCCGACGAATTCGGTCACGTAGAGCCGCTCTTTATCGAGCGCGTATTCCGCGATGTGGATGGCGCCTCAATCTGGTGCGACGTTGTTCAAAGCGCCCCGGTCGAGACCTGCACTGACATGGCGCGCCTGGCGCTGGACGATGCTCTGATCTGGATCGCCGAACGCTATGGCTCACAAATTGAATCCCTGCGCTGGGGCGATGCGCATCAGGCGACCCATGACCATCAGGTGCTCGGTGAAATTCCGCTGCTGCGTTACTTCGTCAATATCCACCAATCGACAAGCGGCGGCGACAACACGCTCCAGCGTGGCCGCACCAGCGGCGAAGACCCGGATCCGTTCTTCAATGTCCATGCCGCTGGCTATCGTGGGGTCTATGATTTCGCCGATCCGAATAGTTCGCTCTTCATCCTGTCGACCGGACAATCGGGGCATTTCCTGTCACGCTTCTACGACGACATGGCCCAGCTCTGGCGGCGTGGCGAATATGTGCCGATGTCGCTTGATCCCGCATTGGCGCGGGCGGCTTCGGTGGGCATCACTACCCTCCTACCTCAGGAATAAAGAGGGCTCAGAGGCTCTCGAACTTGCGTGCTTGGCGCGCACTCCAGCGGACGGTGAGGTGAAACCCCTCTTCGTCCTGCTGCTCATCCTCAACCACGCCTTCCTTGAAAAGCCAGGCCCGTTTCTTGCCCTCGGCAAAGCCAAGCGTAATTTTCGTCACACTACGCTCGGCTTCCAACGCCACAGCAATGGCCGCAAACAGATCTTCAAGCCCTTCTCCGGTCACGGCCGAGACGGCGAAAATGTCTTCGTCCCGTGCTGCACGGGTACGCATCGCCTCTTGCCGCTCAGGCTCAAGAAGGTCGATCTTGTTCCAGACCTCAATCTGTGGCGTTTCCTCGCCCACACCAAGCGAGGCCATGATGTCATTCACATCCGCCGCCTGAATATCTGTCTCTGGATGGGCAATATCGCGCACATGCAGGATCAGGTCCGCCGAAAGCACCTCTTCCAGAGTCGCCCGAAACGCCGCGACAAGTTCCGTCGGCAAGTCCGAGATGAATCCAACCGTGTCCGAAAGGATGACCTCTGGCCCGTCCGGGATCTGCACCGCCCGCATCGTCGGGTCGAGCGTGGCAAAGAGCATGTCCTTGGCCATGACCTCCGCCCCGGTCACCCGATTGAACAGGGTCGATTTCCCGGCATTGGTGTAGCCGACAAGCGCCACGATCGGGAACGGCACCTTGGCACGCGCCTTGCGATGCAATTCCCGCGTCTTGACCACCTTGGCCAATTGCCGCCGCAACCGCACCAACTGATCGTCAATCGCACGTCGGTCAGCCTCGATCTGCGTTTCGCCGGGACCGCCCACGAAACCAAGCCCACCACGCTGGCGCTCAAGGTGGGTCCAAGCCCGGACAAGCCGCGTGCGCTGATAAGAAAGCGCCGCCATCTCGACCTGCAACACACCCTCACGGGTGCGGGCACGATCCGAGAAAATTTCAAGAATAAGCCCCGTCCGGTCGAGGAGCTTTACCCCCCAAGCCTTTTCAAGGTTACGTTGCTGCACTGGCGTCACCGGCCCGTCGATCAACACAAGGTCAATCTCGTTCGCCTCAAGCAACGTTTTGATTTCTGCGATCTTGCCCGATCCGAATAACATCCCCGCATGGGGCTTGGGCAGACGGACTGTGCCCGATCCGATAACTTCAAGATCAGGAAGAGCGACAGCAAGCGCCACGCCTTCTTCAAGCGCGTATTCCGGCGCCCGACGTTGGTCGGAGCCGTAAATGTCAGGGTGCAGAACCCATGCGCGGGTGACCTGCCGGTCATGCTCCATCAAGAGGCGTCTTCACCTTCATAGAGGCTGATCGGCTGGGCCGGCATGATGGTCGAAATCGCATGCTTGTAAACAAGCTGGCTCTGCCCATCGCGGCGCAACAGCACACAGAAATTGTCAAACCAGGTAATCACACCCTGAAGTTTAACACCGTTAATCAGGAAAATCGTCACCGGAACCTTGGTCTTCCGGACGTGATTGAGAAATGCGTCTTGGAGATTTTGTCGATCCGATGCCATTACGTTTTTGCCTTTGTTTATCGTTGGGTGCGTCGGTTTTTGCGTCAAAGCCCGTGAAGTATGGAGCGCGACTCGCCGAGTTTCCAGCCCAAAAAGTGGAATTAACGGCAAATCTTTCGCGTAGCGGCGGTTACTTGTGCCAAAGATCCGGCGACATGAGGGCCACAATCGCCAGCGTTTCAAGCCGCGCAACGACCATTGTCGCCGCCAGAACGAGCTTCACCGCATCGCTTTGCGCCGCAAGCTCAATCGGGGTTTCGCTCGCCACCGTAATAAGCGGCCCGGTCGTCGAAAGCGCCGCAATGGTAAGAACAAAGGCCTCTTCGAACCCCACCCCGAGAAGCGACAAAAGCGCGCTCACCACGGCAATCGAGATGGCAAACAGCATGAAAACCACCCAGGCGATCTGTGCCCCCTTGCGTCGGATACGCCGTGAATCCGACCGCCGCCCAACAACAACAGAGGGGTGCACAAGGCGCTGCACCTCGCCAAACCCCTGTAAATAAAGCGCATAGACCCGCAAAAGCTTCACGCCGCCCGCCGTTGTCGCGACCCCGCCACCGACAATAGCCAGCCCCATAAGGATGATCCCCGGCGTCGGCAGGCCGGACCAATCCTGCGCCGTCTGCCAGTCCGCACTTTCGAACCCGGTCGTGGTTAAAAAGCTCATAACCGTGAACACCGCCCCCCACGCAGCCCGGAAGGCGGCAAGGATATTTTGCGAATCCTCGAACTCATACGCGCCAAGGAAATGGCGTAGGAAAAGGAAGACAGGCACCGCCGCCACGATCAACACCCCGAGACGCAACTCGTAGTCCTGCCAAAACGCTGCACGGCGCACCGCGCCTGTGTCGTTGGAAAAGGTGCTGCGCGACAGCGCGAAGACCATGAACAGGAACAGCACAACCTCACCGCCAATCCCGGCCTGCCCCCCTTCGAGCCCGCCCACTGGTGAAATACCGCTCGTCGACATCACCGCCATGGCATGCATCAATCCCACAAGCGCCTTGGATCCAAGGATCATCAACACAACCCAAAGCACGAGCGTCAGCCCTGCATAAATCGGGATCAAGGCCTTCGCTGCCCGCGCCAGTCGCTTGCGTGGATCGGCCACGGCGCGCGGCCCCTGCTGGGTCTCGTCCTGCCCCGGATCGGCCTGCGCGGTGACTTCGAACCCGCCAAGGTTCATCGGCGAAAATACCGCCACCGCCGCAATCCACATCATCAAGCCCCCAAGCCACGCCACCATCCCCCGCCATAGGTGCAGCGACGGCGAGAGCCGGTCAGGATTGTCATAAAGCGTCGCCCCGGTGGTGGTTAGCGAGGACACCATCTCGAAATAGGC